>DASVBJ010000128.1:0-55310 GCA_036375895.1 Actinomycetes bacterium
GCTGATGTTCCTGCAGGAGTACGCCCGGGCCCGGGCCGGCGCGGCCGGGCTGACCGAGGTCGGCGTGATCACCGTGTGGGAGCGGCCCACGAGGGTCATCGTCACCGCGGCCTTCCTCGCGTCCGCGGCCCTGCTGGGCGAGCCGTGGGCGGCCCTGGGGGCCTGGGCCTGGGTTGGGCTGGGGGTCGTCGGGCTGGGCCAGCTGCTGCTCGTCGTGCGCCGGCGGCTGCGCTGAGCCGCGCCGCGGCCGGCAGCCGGGTGACGCTTAGGCCGGGCCGACGAGGTCGGCGACGATCGCGGCGGACAGGCCGACCAGGGGCAGCCCGCCGCCGGGGTGCGCCGAGCCGCCGACGAGGAACAGGCCCGGCACGGGGGAGCGGTTGGCCGGGCGCAGGAAGGCCGCCGTCGCGCCGTTCGAGGACGTGCCGTAGATCGCGCCGCCCGGCGCCCGGGTCGCCTCGGCGAGGTCCGCCGGGGTCCGGACCTCGCGCCACAGCAGGCGGTCACGCACGTCGAGGCCGCGCTCGGCCAGCACGGCGAGCACCCGGTCGGCGTACCCATCGGCCGGCCCCGGTGCCCGCCAGTCGACCGGCCCGTGCCGCGGCGCGTTCACGAGGACGAACCACGCCTCGTGGCCGTCAGGCCGCATCGCGGGGTCGTCCGGGGCGCACACGTAGACCGTCGGGTCGGCGACCGGGGCGGGTGCCCGGCCGAAGATCGCGTCGAACTCGGCGTCGTAGTCGCGGGGGAACAGGACGGTGTGGTGCGCCAGACCCGGGGTCCGACCGCGCAGCGCGAGCATGAGCACGAAGCCGGAGAGCGACGGGGTGGCGCGGCGCAGGCGCCGGGTGGCACGCCGGGCGAGGGCCCGGCCGTCACCGGCACCCAGCAGGTCGCGGTAGACGTGCGCGGCGTCGGCGTTGGCGACCACGACGTCGGCGGCGATCCGCTCGCCGGTCGTCAGCGCCACGCCCGCGGCCCGGCCGCCCTCGACGAGGATCTCGCCGACGTCGGCGTCGGTGCGCACGGTCGCGCCGCGTTCGACGGCCCGCTCGTGCACGGCGGTGGCCAGCCGGCGCAGGCCGCCGCGCACGTGCCAGGCGCCGAACGTCTGCTCGACGTACGGGATCACGGCCAGCGCGGCCGGCGCGCGCCGCGGGTCCGACCCGGCGTACGTCGCGTAGCGGTCGAGCAGCATCCGCTGCCGGGGGTCGCGGAGGTAGCGCCCGCCCAGGCCGCGCAACGACAGCCAGGGCGCGACCGTGCGCAGGTCGCGGGTACGCCGGGCCAGGCGGGCCAGGTCACGCGGCCCGTCGAGCGGGGACTCGAGGAACGGCCCGCGGGTGACCTGCCAGACCTGCTGGGCCCGGTCGAGGAGCCGCTCCCAGTCCGCGCCCGTGCCCGGGCCGAGCGCGCCGTCGAAGGCCGCCCGCATCCGGCCGCGCGAGGCATTGGGCGCGTCCATCCAGGTGCCGTCGGGGAACCGGTAGCGGCAGGCCGGGTCGACCTCCACCAGCTCGACCGACTCCTCGATCGGCCGGCCGGTCTTGATGAACAGGTCGCGGTAGACCGCCGGCAGGGTCAGCAGCGACGGCCCGGTGTCGAAGGTGAACCCGTCGCGGCTGAACGTGCCGACCTTGCCGCCGACGACGGGTGCCTGCTCGCACACGGTCACCCGGTGGCCGAGGGTCGCCAGCCGTGCGGCGGCGGCGAGCCCACCCATGCCTGCGCCGACCACCACGACCCGAGCCACGGGCGCAGACTCTAGTTGTCGGTCACGGGGCACGCCCGTGACGGACCCGTGAGCCGCCGATGACCCTTGCCGGGCGTGCGGCTCGGCGGTTGTCCACAGAGAGCGTTTCCGCGGAAACGCGTTGGGCCTGTGATGCGGTCGGGATCGGCACCTGACTCGGGGCCGAGAAGGCGGCACCGCGCCTCGTCGTCTTGATCGAGGGAGCCGTCGCTGCGGGTTCTGCCGAGATCGCCTCTTGCCTATTGCCGTGCCCCGTCCCGCTCGTCAGGATCGAGTCGTTGACCGGACGTGATGCCGGCGCGCGGCCGGCCGATGGAGGTGGGCCATGACCACGACCACTGTGCATCCGGGCTGGCGGGTCCAACTCGCGGTCCACCGGGCGGTACGTCGGGACCTCCACCGACTCTCGGCGGCTCTCGAGAGCGGGGATGGGACGCGGACGCCGGCCATCATCGACTACTGGACCGTGACACACCACCAGCTTCACGAGCACCACGTTCTCGAGGACACCGTGGTGTGGCCGCTCATGCGGGAGCGGCTCGGCTCGGCCGTCGATTCACTCCTCGATCGGAACGCGCAGGAGCATCAGGACATGTCCGCGGCCATGGACCAGTTCGGCGCCGCCGTGGCCTCGATGACCACGGACCCGGCGGTTGCCCGCGCCGCCCTCGAGCACCTGGGCCAGGTGGTTGAGACCCATCTGGCGCATGAGGAGGCGGATGTGCTTCCGCTGATCCCGGACGCATTCACCATGGAGGACGTCGCGTTCTTCTCGGCCGAAGCGGCCATGACGAACCCACCGCCGGAGTTCTTGCCCTGGCTGCTGGACGATGCTCCGGAGGTTGACGTCGCCTTCTTCACCGGGCCGATGCCGCCGCCTGTGCTGGAAGAGCTGCGATCGAGCTGGACGCCCCGGTGGCAGATGAAGGTCGATGCCCTGGACCCGTCAACGACGATCCCCTCCCAACGCTGAAGGACCGCCAGCGCCGCCCGGTTCAGTGCGCGTGCGGCCCTGGATGGCGACGTCGTACCCGTCGGGCGGCTAACACGAAAAGCCGGCCCCTGTCGGGTCAGAGCGGGTCGACCCGGGGCTTGAGGATGCAGAACTCGTTGCCCTCGGGGTCGGCGAGGACCACCCAGCTCTTCTCGCCCTGGCCGATGTCGACGTGGGTCGCCCCCAGCGCGAGCGCGCGCTCGACCTCGGCCTCCTGGTCGCGGTCGGTGGCGTTGACGTCGAGGTGGACGCGGTTCTTCACGACCTTGTCGTCGGGTGTCTGGAGCAGCAGCAGCGTCGGCCCTGACCCGTCGGGCCCCTTGAGCTCGACGTAGAGGTACTCGCCCTCGAGGCTGGTCTCGGCGACCTCGTAGCCCAGCAGCTGCGACCAGAACTCCCCGAGGCGCACGGGGTCGTGGCAGTCGATGACGAGCTCGGTGAAACGGCTGGCCACGGCGGGCTCTCCCTTCGTCGGTGTGCGGGAGGCTACCGGGCCGGGCCGACAGTTCCGACAGCTCCGCCGACCATCAGGGGACCGGGCGCCCACGCGCCGACAGGGTTCCCGCCCGCCGCCCGCGCATCGAGCCGGCGGTGAGCCACGCCAGCAGCAGCACGGATGCCGGGTGCGCCAGCGCGTCGGGCAGCCCGCGGGCCCCCACCCGGCGGTCGACGAGCAGCCGGCCGCCGACCGCGGCGAGGTACCCCGCGAGGCCCACCCGGGAGCCGCGCAGCGCCGCGACCGGCGGCACGACGTAGGCCAGCCCGAGCAGCCCCATGACGGCCGCCGCACCGGCGGGGGAGCCGAAGGCCGACCACAGCGACTTGTGGTAGCCGTCGCGCAGCGCCGGCCACCCGTCGTACATGCGGCAGGTCGCGACCCGGGAGCCGTCGACGGCGACGCCCCGCCCGCCGGAGCGCTTGACGCTGCGCAGCAGCGCGATGTCCTCGAGCATCTCCGCGCGCACCGTCGCGTGCCCGCCGGCGCGCTGGTAGGCCGCGGCGTCGACGACGAGCAGCTGGCCGTTGGCCGCGGCGAGCGACGGACGCGGCGAGCGCTCGGCCAGCCGCAGCGGCAGGGTGGTGAGCCACGACCACTGCAGCAGCGGCTGGACCAGCCGCTCGGCGGGGCTCACCGCCACCTGCCGGGGGTAGGGCGAGACGAGGTCGAGGCCGCTGTCGCGCAGCAGCGTGACGGCGGCCGCGACGGCGTGCGGCGCGAGCACAACGTCGGCGTCGACGAACACCAGCACGGACGGGGGGATCTCCGCGGTGAGCGCGGCCGTGGCCAGCTGCTGGCAGGCGTGCGGCTTGCCCCACCAGCCGGGCGGCAACGGCGCGCCGGTCAGCAGGGTGAGCCGGGGGTCGTCGCCGGCCACCCGGCGTACGACGTCCGCGGTCCCGTCGGTCGACCCGTCGTCGAGGACGAGCACCCGCAGGTCCGGTACGCCGGTCTGGGCGAGCAGCGAGCGCAGGCAGGGCTCGACCCGGCGGGCCTCGTCGCGGACGGGCAGCAGCACGGCGACCGGCTCGCCGACCGGTGGCGGGTCGGCGGGCGGGGTGCGCAGCAGCCGGAGGTTGGCGGCGGTGTGGGCGGTGCCGGCCGCGGCGAGCAGGGAGCCGGTCAGGGTCGCCGCCCGGGCGAGCCGCCGCAGCCCGCGCCGCTGCAGCCCGCGCCGCCGCAGCCTGGAGCCGCGACGCGAGCCGTGCCTCACGGCCGGGACTGCCACAGCGACCACCCGTAGGGGAGCACGACCACGCCCATCGCCAGCCCGCCGGCCAGCGCGACGGCGGGCGTGCCGAACCAGAACAGGTTGCCGACGATCGAGCCCGCGTAGGTCCAGAACAGCAGCGTGGCGGGCTGCGCCTCGCTCGCCCGGGTGCGGGGCAGCAGCGCCTCCAGCACGCCCATCATCAGGACGCCGACGAGCAGCCAGCCCGCGTAGTTGGTGAGCGGCACGTCGGGGATGCCCGGCAGCGACGGGTCCGGGTCCAGCCAGACCCACCGGCCGTCGTCGACCATCTGCGGGTCCAGGAACACGTCCCACGCGGCCAGCCCGAAGCCGCCGACGAGCGCGACGAGGCGGCGGCTGAGCCGTCGCGCCGCCAGGAAGAGCGGGTAGGCCATCATCGTCCAGGCCAGCGGCACCACGACCGGCACGTCCAGCACCTCGGGGCCCAGCGTGCCGGTGTAGCGGTACTCGCCGAACGGCACGCCGGTGCGGACGCCGACGGCCTCGGCGAGCAGCCCGCCCCCCGCGGTCACCACCACCAGGCCCAGCGCCCACAGCGCACCCCGGGTCGCCGCCGCGTGGCTCACCGAGGCCAGGAAGAACAGCAGGACGGACGCGATCGTGACCCGGCGCAGCGCCTCGCCCTCGAGCAGCGGGTAGGCGATCTGCGCGGCGACCGTGCCGGCCGCGAGCAGCCACGGCACCGCGACCGCCCAGCCGGCCGGGGACGGCCGGGACCCGACCAGGTCGTAGGCCCGGCTCACGGCCTGCTCATCGCCGGCGCCCGCGATCGGCCAGCAGCACCCGGGCGGCAGTGCGGCCCGACGCGCCGAACACCCCGCCGCCGGGGTGGGTCGACGCGCCGGTCAGGTAGAGGCCGCGCACCGGCGTACGGTAGCCCGCCAGCTCGGGCAGCGGCCGGTACATGAACATCGCGTCCAGCCCCATCTCGACGTGCATCACGTTGCCGCGGCGCAGCCCGAGCTCGCGCTCGAGGTCGAGCGGGGTCTGCACGTGCACGTGCTCGACGGTGCTCGCGAAGCCCGGCGCCGCACGCTCCACCTGGGCCACGATCTTGTCGGCCTCGCGCTGCCCGACGTCGTCCCAGTGCTCACCGCCGGCCAGCGCGTACGGGTGCCACTGCGCCCACGCGGTCACGTTGTGCCGACCGGGCGGCGCGATCGACGGGTCGATCGCCGAGAACGACATGACGAGCACGGCCGGCTCGGTGGGTGCCCGACCCGCCACGTACTCGCCGTACGCCCTGCGCAGGTGGGTGCGGCTCGGGGCGAGCAGCTGCATGGCGCCGTACGCCGAGCCGTCACCCGCCGACGGATAGCGGGGCAGGTCGGTGGTGCCGAGACGCACCACCATGCCCAGGCCGTTGCCGACGCGGACGGCCCGGGTGGCCCGCGCGAGCAGCCGTTCGTCGCCGAGCAGCTCCAGGGTGGTCAGCACGTGGCAGCCGGCCAGCACGTGCCGGGCCGCGACGTGCTCGCCCGAGTCGGTGCGCACGCCCGTCACCCGGTCGCCGGACCGGGTGATGGCGGCCGCGCCGTCGCCGAGGCGCACCCGGCCGCCGAGCCGGCGCAGCCGCTCCGCGAGCGCGCGGGTCAGCGCCCCGGAGCCGCCGACCGCCCGACCCGGGGCGACCCGGTGCAGCAGGGCCGCCCAGCCGACCAGGTCGGCGGTCGCCACCTCGTGGGTCGGCGGGCCGGACTGCGCGCCTAGCCAGGCCAGGGCGGCCTTGAGCCGCTCGTCGCCGAAGTGCTCGTCGAGCAGCTGGTCGCCGGGCTGGAGGAACTGCCGGGACATCTCCAGCCCGCCCACGGCGGCGGCCCGGCCGGTGCCCCACAGGTGGCGGCCGAGCCGGCCGGGGGTGGGGGCGTCCATGAACGCCTGGAACACCGCCTCGTTGCGGGCCGCCCAGTCGGTGACGAAGGCGTGGTAGGCCTCGGCGTCCCGGTGGCCGCAGAGGGCGGCGATCGAGTCGCAGGTGCGGTCCAGGCTGACGTGGAAGGTGATCGCCCGCTGGTCGTCGGGGGGCCCGAACGGCGCGAAGCCCCACGGGTCCAGGTCGAGGTAGGTGAGCCCGCACTCGTCGAGGCGCAGGTCCTCGACGATGCCGGTGTGGCGGACCATGATGTGCGCGCTGGAGCCCCGGTCGACGAGGTAGCCCGGCCACCGCTCGACGGTCGAGACGGCCCCGCCGAGCACCGGGTCGCGCTCGACCACCTCCACGTCGAGACCGCCCCGGGCCAGGTAGCAGGCCGCGACCAGCGCGTTGTGCCCGCTGCCCACCACGACGACGTCGCGCGAAGCTGTCACGGGCCGCGAGTCTAGGTGCGCGGTCCCCGGCGGGCAGCGACGTCGAGCGCGTCGTGCGGGCCGCCGGAATAGGACGGCCGGGGAAGTCGCTGTCCCCTGTGACGTCAGTCTCAAGTCGCCGGGGTGTGTACGTCACGTATCGTGGGTCCCAGCCCGTCAGGGGCAGGGACGTCGCGCACCTACGAAGACCAGCGGTCAAGATGGGTGAGCGAACCACCGATCCTGGGTAGGTATGACGCACGACTCCCGAACGGCGCCATCAGGCGCCGCTCACGCTGACACGAGGCCTGACTGCTGGAGACATCGCCTGTGACGACGATGCCGAAGATCGCCCATACTGTGCTCGGCCGGACGTGGGTCCGCGCCCTCATGCTCACCCTCGCGGCGGGCATCTCGCTCTGGAGCTTCCACCGGGTCCCGCACGCCTCGTGGCTGCCGGCCCTGCTGGGCCTGGTGCCGTGGGCGGTCGGCAAGTACGTGCTCTGCCCGATGCGGTGGCACGCGCTGTCCACCAGCGGCCAGCGGGCACGTTGGCACCTGCGGGTCTACGCCGAGAGCGAGCTGCTCGGGCTGGTCTCGCCCGGCCACGCGGGCGCCGACCTGTGGCGCATGCACAAGCTGCAGAAGACCGGGATGAACCGCACCTCGTCGGTGGCCGAGGTGGCCCTCGACCGGCTGCTGGGGGCCATCGGTCTCGCCGTGTTCGTGCTGGTCGCCGGTGCCACGCTGCCGCCGCAGGTGCTCTTCGCGGCGCTGGGCCTCGCGGGCGCGGTCCTCGGGGGTGTGTTCGTCGTACGCCGGCTCCGCCCCGAGCTGCTGGCCGCCCGGCCCCTCCCGCACCCGCGGATCGTCGTCAAGGGCGTGCTGCTCTCGATGGCCTACCAGCTGACGATCATGCTGATGCTGATGGGCACCATCGCCGCCATGGGCCACGACGAGCTGAACCCGCTGGCACTGCTCGGCGTCTTCGGCGCCAGCCAGGTGGCCGGCATCGTGCCCGGCGTGAACGGCGCCAGCCCCCGGGAGGGTGCGCTCGTCGTCGGCCTGGCCTCGCTCGGCCTGTCCTGGACCGCGGCGATCGGCGCCGTGGCGCTGACGGCGCTGCTCGCCTGGCTCCCGGCCCTGCTGCTCGGCGGCGGCAGCTTCCTGCTGCACCGGCTGCAGCGGGCCCGGTCCGGCCCGGTGGCCGCGGCGGCCTGACCCTCCGGTCCCGCACCGTCGGGACCATCGCGCCGCGGGTTGGTGACCAACGGCCGAGGCGTCGAAAACAACCTGAAGTGACCATTGAGGTCGTGGTTGACTCGGCGTGACCGTGGACTGGTAGCCACGGGTTGTGGGGTGAGCGGATGGCGGTCCACCGAGTCGTCCACGGGCCGGCGGCCCGACGCTGGCGGGCGGTCCCGCGCGAGCTCGTGATCGTCCTGTCCGGCGTCGTCGTCTACTTCGGCGTCCGCGGCATCACGGTGAGCAACGCGCACATCGCGCTCGACAACGCCCGCGACCTCGTACGGTTCGAGAAGGGCCTCGGCTTCTACTGGGAGCCCGAGCTGCAGGAGGTCGTCACCGGCTCGCAGGCCCTCATGACGTTCATGAACTGGATCTACATCTGGGGGCACTGGCCGGTCATCACGGTGACGCTCTTGTGGCTGTTCCTCCGCCACGCGGAGGGCTACCGGCTCGTCCGCAACACCATGCTGCTCTCCGGTGGGGTCGGCCTGATCGTGTTCGCGACGTTCCCGGTGGCGCCGCCGCGGCTCGTCGGCCTCGGGCTGGTCGACACGGTCACGGAGTACTCCCACTCCTACCGGGTGCTGCAGCCGCCCGCGTTCGTCAACCAGTACGCCGCGATGCCGAGCCTGCACGTCGGGTGGGACCTGCTCATCGGCATCGCGATCTTCACCTACGCGAGCCACCTGCTGGTGCGCCTGATCGGCGTGGTGCTGCCGATGCTCATGACCGCGTCGGTCGTGCTGACCGCCAACCACTACATCATCGACGCGGTGATGGGGTGCGCTCTCGTCCTGGCCAGCCTGGTCGTCGTACGCCGGTTCCGGTGGCCCTCCCGGCCGGAGCCGGAGCCGGGCGTGCCGCGCGCTGAGGCGCCGCCCGTGCCGAGCCCGCGCGAGGAGTCCCCGGACGGCTGCCGCGTCGGCGAGACCCGGCGCTGACGTGCAGCGCCGCGACGACCGCCTGCTCGCCGTCGCCCACCGGTCAGGCAACACCGTGGCGGGGCTGCGCGCGGCTCTCGACGCCGGGGTCGACCTCGTCGAGTGCGACGTGCACGCCTACCGCGGAGTGCTCGAGGTGCGCCACCACAAGCTGCTCGGCCCGACGCACCTGTGGGACAAGTGGGAGCTCGTCCGCCGCCGGGACTTCGCGATGGTCGAGCTGGACGAGCTGATGACCGAGCTCGGCGACGACCCCCGGCTGATGATCGACCTGAAGGGCGTGCACCGCGGCCTGGCGCCGGCGGTCGCCGCGGTGCTGCGCAGCCACGCGCCCGAGACGGCGTTCGCGGTGTGCACCAAGCACTGGTGGATGCTCGACGAGTTCGACCCGCCGGTCCGCCGGATCCTGTCGGCCAGCAACCGTCGGGCGCTCGACCGCCTGCTGCGCCGGCTGGACGACCAGCCGGAGTACGGCGTGTCCGTGCGGCTGGCGCTGCTCACCCCCGAGGTCGTGCAGCGGCTGCGCCGGCGCACCGAGGTGGTCCTGACGTGGGGTGTCGACGCGCCCGAGACCCTGGTCCGGGCCCGGTCGGTGGGGGTGGACGGGGTGATCAGCAAGGACCTGGACCTGCTCCGCGCGCTGCTCACGGAAAGTCGCTGAAGCGCCACGCTGCGTGGCTAAATGTCCTGCATTTGGTCAAGTAGGTCGAAAAATGCCAACCGTCGCCTGATCCGCAGGTCACGCTGCGTCTGGCCATCCGGCCGACCAGCCACCCTTTCCGGACAAGGCAGGGTTCATGAACCGATCACTTCGTAGGAGAGCGGCGCGAACCGGCGCCGCTCTCGTCACCCTCGGCGCCCTGGTCGCCGCCGGCGCCACCGCGCTGCCGGCGCAGGCCGCCCCCTCCGGCGGCTCGACCAAGAGCCAGCTCGGCAAGCACGACCGCGAGCTGCTCGCCGAGGCGCGTGCCGCCGGCGAGCGCACCGTGACGCTCCTCATCGCCTCCGCGCCCGGCAAGAACAGCACGGTCGCCTCCGCCCTGGCCGCCATGGGCGCCACCGTCGTCAAGCGCGAGGACGCCGTCGACTACCTGCGGGCACGGGTGGCGATCGGCTCGGCAGAGAAGGCCGCGAACCTGTCCGGCATCGTTGCCGCCGACCTCGACGAGGTCGTCCCGCTCGAGGACCCGCGTCCCGACGCCGGCGCATCGGGCGAGGGCTCGGTCGCCCCGACGCCGTACGCGCCGCCTGGGGCCGGCACGCCGCAGATCAACCCGTACATGCCGATCGGCGACACGGGGGCGGCGCAGTTCCAGCAGTCCCACCCGACGTACGACGGGCGCGGCGTGACCATCGGCATCGTCGACTCGGGCATCGACCTCGACCACCCGGCGCTGCAGACCACCACCACGGGCGAGCGCAAGATCACCGACTGGGTGACCGCCACCGACGAGACCGGTGACGACGACCCCACCTGGCTGGACATGAAGACCCAGGTGTCCGCGTCGCCGACGTTCACGTCGGGCGGCACGACGTACACCGCGCCCTCCGCCGGCACCTTCCGCTTCGCGGTGTTCAACGAGCGCGACCCGCGGCTCGGCGGCGAGGTCGGCAGCGACGTCAACCGCGACGGGAACCCGGCCGGCAGCAGCGGCACGTTCGGTGTCCTGTGGAACACCGGCACCAACGACGTCTACGTCGACACGAACCAGAACGGCTCGTTCGCCGACGAGCAGGCGATGACCGACTACCGGGCGCGCAACGACGTCGGGCACTTCGGCACTGACAACCCGGCGACCTCGACCCGTGAGCAGATGCCGTTCGTGGTGCAGACCGACGGGCGCACCAAGTTCGTCAACATCGGCATCGTCTCGGGCGCCCACGGCTCGCACGTGGCCGGCATCACCGCGGCCAACGGCATGTTCGGCGGCGCGATGACCGGCGCGGCGCCGGGCGCGAAGCTCAAGGCCGTCCGCGTCTGCATGTTCATCACGGGCTGCACCGCGCACGCCCTGATCGAGGGCATGACGTTCATCGCCAAGCAGGGCAACGTCGACGTCATCAACATGTCGATCGGCGGACTGCCGGCGCTCAACGACGGCAACAACACCCGGGCCGTGCTCTACGACCGGCTGATCGAGACCTACAACGTGCAGATGTTCATCTCCGCCGGCAACAGCGGCGCGGGCCTGAACACCATCGGTGACCCGTCGGTGGCCTCCAAGGTCATGAGCATCGGGTCCTACATCACCAACGCGACGTGGCGGAGCAACTACGGCTCGAGCACGGTGCAGGACGACAACATCCACCCGTACTCGTCGCGCGGGCCGCGGGAGGACGGCGGGTTCAAGCCGCAGGTGCTCGCGCCCGGCTCCGCCGTGTCGACCATCCCGACCTGGCAGTCCACGGTGGGCGCCTGCCTGCCCTACAACTGCCCGACCGGGTACGCGATGTTCAACGGCACGTCGATGGCCTCTCCGCAGGCCGCCGGCGCGGCGGCGCTGCTCGTCTCGGCGGCCAAGCAGGCCGGCGTGCAGAGCCAGCCCGCCCAGCTGCGCCAGGCGATCAACTCCAGCGCCCGGTTCATCGACGGGTACGGCGCCTTCGAGCAGGGCAACGGCCTGATGAACGTGCCGGCCGCGTGGGACCTGCTGAAGAAGAACGCGAAGACCGTCGACATCCGCTCGTCGGTCCCGGTGAACACCGTGCTGTCCGGCTTCCTCGCCACCCCCGGCGTCGGGCAGGGCATCTACGACCGCGAGGGCGTCACTGCCGGTGACAGCTACACCCGCACGTACACCTTCACCCGTACGTCGGGTGGCGGCGGCACCAGGACCTACGCGTTGTCGTGGGTCGGCAACGACGGCACGTTCTCGACCGAGCCGACATCCATCGCGCTGCCGCTCAACACGGCGAAGACGCTGGAGGTCACGGTCCACCCGACGTCGTCCGGCATCCACTCCGCGGTGCTGAACCTCGACGACGCGACCAACCCCGGCATCGAGGCGCAGACGATGAACACCGTGGTCGCGGCGGACCGCTTCACGGCGGGGGCCAACTACACCGTCAGCAAGTCGGGGACCATCGCCCGGAACCAGTCGAAGAGCTTCTTCTTCTACGTCCCGGCCGGCACGCCCGCGTTCAAGGTGGACCTGGCGGCCGGCGGTGACCCCGGCAAGGGCCAGGTCCGGTTCCTGCGGTTCCACCCGTACGGCGTGGGCCTGGAGTCCAACTCGACGCCGAACTACTACAACCCGCCCGTGCCCGGGTGCAGCGCCGGGTGCTCCGTCGCGGCGGCCACCAGCCGCACGACGAGCAACCCGACGGCCGGTGTCTGGGAGGTCACGGTCGAGGCGCGGCGCACCTCCGACGTGCTGGAGGCGCCGTTCACCCTGACCGCGTCGATCCTCGGGGCGTCGGTGTCGCCGAACCCGGACGTCATCACTTCGGCGACCCTGGGTGCCCCGATCGCGCATGAGTACACGCTGACCAACCTGTTCGGCCCGTTCACGGGCCGGGCGGTCGGCACGACGCTGGGCAGCGCCAAGCGGGCCACGCCCACGATCGCGAACGGCGCGCAGCAGCAGTACCCGGTCACGGTGACCGCGGGCTCGACCTCCCTGCGGGCCACCATCGGCGGCACCAGCGACCCGGCGGCCGACCTGGACCTGTTCGTCTTCAACTGCACGTCCGGCACCTGCGTGCTGGCCGGGCAGTCCGCGGACGGGGACAGCGAGGAGTCGGTCACCGTCAACAACCCGGCGGCGGGCACCTGGGTCGTCCTGGTCGACGGCTACGCGGTGCCGGCGGGCACGACGACGTACAACTACGTCGACGTGTTCACCAACGCGGCGTTCGGCTCGGTCAGCGTGACCGACGCCAACGCGCTGCGCCCGGCAGCGTTCTCGTGGACCGTGCCCGGAGCGGTGACCGTGAACGCCGCTCCGGCCGCCGGCCGGGTGCTGCTCGGCAACGTCCAGGTGCGGACCGACGCGAACGTGCTGATCGGCTCCGGTGACGTGGTGGTGGAGAGCGTCACGCCGTAGCACCGGCGACGTGACGCGGGAGGCCCCGCCGGCAGCGCGCCGGCGGGGCCTCCCGTCGTACCGGGACAGGTGTCAGCCGGTGGTCGACCGGATCAGCCGCACCGTCTGGTCGGGCACGTCCCACATCGGGACGTGCCCGCACCGGGTCAGCGTGACCCAGCGGGCGTGCGCCGGCGCCAGCCGGCGGTCCTGGCACGAGCCGGCCGGCAGGATGCGGTCGTCGTCGCCGAACGCGACGGTCACCGCGACGTCGGCGGGCACGTCGGGCCCGCGGAAGAACCGGGTGCCGACCATGCCGGCGTCCGCCGCCTCGAAGCCGGTCGCGTTGGCCATCGCCCTGGCCGCGTCGACGGCGGTGACCGTCTCGAGCCGCCGGGCCACGGTCGTGTAGGCGCGCAGGGTGACGGCGCGCCCCCAGGACCGGCCCAGGACCAGCGGGTGCAGCCGGGTGGTGTGCCGGGCAAGGCCGCGGTTGACCGAGATCGTCCGGCTGGGTCGCCGGGGCACCAGCCAGAGGCCGGCCGGTGCGAGCGCGGTGACGCTCGCGACGCGCCCGGTCGCGGCGAGCTCGAGCGCCACCCACCCGCCGAGGGAGTTGCCGGCGACGTGCGGCCGGTCCAGGCCCAGCGCGTCGACGAGCCGCAGGATGCTCGCGGCCAGCGCCTCCGGCGAGACGTCGGCCCCGTCCGGCAGCGCGGGGGAGTCGCCGTGACCGGGCAGGTCGACGGTCAGCACGTCGTACGACGTGTGCAGCGCCGGCAGCACCGGCCGCCACACCGAGCGGGCGCTGCCGAGGCCGTGCACCAGCAGCAGCGGCGACCCGGAGCCGGCGCGCTCGTAGGCGAGCCCGGCGGCGTGCCGCACCGGCTCGTCGCGGCTCACAGCACCGACCGCACCGCGTCCTCGGAGCGACCGAGCACCGTGGTGCCGTCGTCGGCAGTGATGATCGGGCGCTGGATCAGGACGGGGTTCGTGGTGAGCGCCTCGACCCAGCGGGCGCGCGCGCTCGCGTCGCGGGGAAGGTCGGCGAGCCCCAGCTCGGCGGCCACCGGCTCGCCGAGGCGCGCGACGTCCCACGGCTCGAGGCCGAGCCGGGCGAGCACCGCCTCGAGCTCGGCGGCCGACGGCGGGTCGTCCAGGTAGCGGCGGACCGTGTACTCGGCGCCCGCGGCGTCGAGCAGCTCGGTGGCGGCGCTGCACTTGGAGCAGGCGGGGTTGACCCAGATCTCCACTACGCGTCCACCAGCCCGACGTCGGCGGGCTGCCCGCCGGTGAGGCGCAGCAGCTCGTCGAAGGTCGTGGGGAAGACGGTGTGCGGGTGCCCGGCGGCGGCCCACACCTCGTCGTACCGCTGCAGCTCGACGTCGACGAGGGTCCGCAGCGGCTCGGGGTGGCCGACCGGCGCGACACCGCCGATCGCGAAGCCGGTGTGGGTGCGGACGAACTCGGGGGTGGCCCGCTCGACGTGGTCGGCCCCCACCAGGGCGGCGACCTTGCCGGTGTCCACCCGGTGACCGCCCGAGGCGAGCACGAGCAGCGGGGCGCCGTCGGCGGAGAAGACCAGCGAGTTGGCGATCTGGGCCACCTCGACGCCGAGCTGCGCCGCCGCCTGGGCGGCCGTCCGGGCCGAGTCGTCGAGGAGGCGGACCCGGTCGGTCGGCGCGTGGGCGCCGAGGTCGGTGAGCGCGCGCAGGACGCGTTCGACGCTGGGGTGCGTGAGCATCCGCCGAGGTTAACGCGGACGTGAGGCGTCCTGACGGGAAGGCCTTGCGGTTCTGTCGGGGGCGGGGTTTACTCTGGTCTTGTTCGAACAGATGTTCGAACAACGCGGAAGGGGTGGGGCTCGCGGCCCGCCGCTTCCGAGGTGGCGGCGTCCCGCCCGGGAGACGGACCTCGACCCCCGGCCTGTCGGGCGGGATCGCCGGCCACCACAGACAGGGCAGATGGCGACAGATGGCGACAGCGGCGACAGATGGCGCGTGCAGGGCGGCGGGCGCGGAGCGGGAAGGGGTTGGCATGACGCGGCGGTACGACGACCCGGTGGAGGTGCGGCGACGCGACGAGGAGCCGTCGGAGTTCCTGTGGCGGGGCCGGCTCTACGTGGTGCGCGGGGTGCTCGCGCACTGGGTGGAGACGGGGGCGTGGTGGCAGACCGGCGCGACCCAGGGCTCGGCCGCTCTCGTCCTCGACGGCGCCGAGCGGGAGGTGTGGCGGGTGGAGGCCAGCGCCGGGCGGGTGCACGGAGCCGGTGTCTACGACCTGTCCTTCGACTGGGCCGCAGGGGGCTGGACCCTCCTGCGGACCCTCGACTGAGTGGCGGTGACGGCGATGACCCCGCCCACGAGACCCCCGAGGGGCCTTCGGCCACCGGTGGTCGCGGCGGCCTGCGACCTGCTCGAGACCGCCCGGCGCGACCTGGCCGAGGCCATGACCACCACGGTCCCGACCGAGCGCTACGCCGCGGCGCACCGCGCCGCCCTGCACACCACGGCGGCCGTCCTCGCGGTGCGGGCCCGGCCGGTGGCAGCCAAGCGCCCGAGCAGCGCCTGGGCGCTGCTGCCGCAGGTCGCGCCCGAGCTCACCGAGTGGGCGGCGTTCTTCGCCGCCGGGGCTCGCAAGCGGGCCGCGGCGGAGGCCGGCCTCACCCGGTCGGTCAGCACGAGAGAGGCCGACGACCTGCTGCGGGACGCGCAGACCTTCCTCGCCCTGGTCGAGACCACCCTCGGGCTCGACCACCAGCCGGTGCTGCCGCACCTGGCCGACCGGGCCAGCTGACCGCGGCTCTCATGTCCAGCGACCCCTTCGTCCACCTCCACGTCGCGTCCGGCTACTCGCTGCGGCACGGCGCCTCCCACCCGCACGTGCTCGTCGAGCGGGCCGCGGAGCACGGCATGGACACCCTCGCGCTGACCGACCGCGACGGGGTCTACGGCGCGGTGAAGTTCGTCCGCGCCGCCCAGGCCGCCGGCGTCCGGCCGGTGCTCGGGGTCGACCTGGCGGTCGAGCCGAGCGGGCTGCTCGTCGGCGTCCATCCCTCGATGCGGCTGACCCGGCCGCGGCGCACACCGGCCCGCGGCGGCGCCTCGGTCGACCCGCGGCACCCGCGGGTCACCCTGCTCGCGCAGGGCCGGGCGGGCTGGGCGGCTCTGTGCCGGCTGGTGTCGGCCACCCATCTGCGCGGCGAGCGTGGCACCCCCGTCACGACCCTCGACCTGGTCGCCGAGCACGTCGAGCGGGCCGCGGCGGCGGGCGGTGGTCTCCTGGTGCTGCTCGGCCCGGCCTCCGAGCTCGGCCGGGCGCTCGCCGTCCGCCGCCCCGACCTGGCCCGGGCGGTGCTGGCCCGCTGGCGTGACGCGGTGCCCGAGCCCTCCGACCTGCTCGCCGAGATCGTGTCCCACCGCGGTCAGGACGACGGGGTGCGGGCCGCCCGCATGCTCGGCTTCGCCGCCGACCAGCGGGTCACCCCAGTGCTCACCAACGCGGTCCGCTACGCCGACCGCTCCGACGGGCCCACCGCCGACGTCCTCGACGCGGCCCGGCGGCTGGTCGCCCTCGACGCCCGCCACGTCGACCGGGTCAACGCCGAGGGCTACCTCAAGTCCGGCAAGGAGATGGCACAGGTCGCGCAGGAGGTCGCCCGGGCGGCCGGGCACGGGCCGGGCATGGCGCGCTCGCTCACCGCCGCCACCCGACGGGTCGCCGACCGGTGTGCGCTGGACCCGCGGGCCGACCTCGGCATCGGCGAGGTGCACTTCCCCGACCTCGAGGTGTTCGGCCTCGACGCCGCCGTCGGCGGCGCCCGCGACGTGGCCGGCGAGACCCGCGACCCGGCCGGCGCCGCCCAGGCGCTGCTGCGCCGACGCTGCGAGGCGGGGCTGGGTCGGCGCGGGATGGTCCCGACCCGGGCGGTCCGCGACCGCCTCGAGGCCGAGCTGGGGGTCATCGAGACCCTCGGCTACCCGTCGTACTTCCTCACCGTCGCCGACGTCGTCGACCTGGTCCGCACCATGGGGGTCCGGGTGGCGGCCCGCGGGTCGGGCGCGGGCAGCCTCGTCAACTACCTGCTCGGCATCTCCGGGGTCGACCCGATCCGCCACGGGCTGCTCATGGAGCGGTTCCTGTCCCCGCTGCGCGAGGCGCTGCCCGACGTCGACGTCGACGTCGAGTCGGCCCGGCGTACCGAGATCTACGAGAAGATCCTCGAGCGCTTCGGCGGCGAGCGGGTCGCCTGCGTGTCGATGATGGACACCTACCGCGTCCGCCACGCGATCCGTGACGTCGGCGCCGCGCTCGGCATGCCCCCCGGCGAGATCGACGCGATCGCCAAGGCGTTCCCGCACATCCGGGCCCGCGACGTGCACCTCGCCCTGCAGGAGCTGCCCGAGCTGCGCGCCTCCCGGCTGGGGGAGTCCCAGCTCGACCTGCTGTTCCGGCTGGTCGAGCGGCTCGACGGCCTGCCCCGCCACGTCGCGCTGCACCCGTGCGGGGTGCTGCTGTCCGACACCACGCTGCTCGACCGGACCCCGGTCGAGGCCAGCTGGCTGGGCTTCCCGATGAGCCAGTTCGACAAGGACGACGTCGAGGAGCTCGGCCTGCTCAAGCTCGACGTGCTCGGGGTGCGGATGCAGTCGGCGATGGCCTACGCCGTCGAGGAGGCGCGGCGCGTCGACGGGGTCGAGATCGACCTCGACGACCAGGCGCAGGTGCCGCACGACGACCCGGCGACGTTCCGGCTCATCCAGTCCACCCGCACCCTCGGCATGTTCCAGATCGAGTCGCCGGGCCAGCGCGAGCTGGTCGGCAAGTTCGCGCCCGAGACGTTCGGCGACCTGATCACCGACATCTCGCTGTTCCGGCCCGGCCCGGTCAAGAGCGACATGGTCGTCCCGTTCCTCGAGGCCCGGCAGGGCTGGCGCGAGCCGCAGTACCTCCACGACGACCTGCGCCCCGCGCTCGAGGAGACCTGCGGGGTGGTCGTCTTCCACGAGCAGGTGCTGCAGATCGTCAGCGTCTTCACCGGGTGCACGCTCGCCGAGGCCGACGAGGTGCGGCGCGCGCTCGGCACTCCCGAGGGCCAGCCCGAGGTCGAGGTGTGGCTGCGCCCACGCGCGCTGGCCCGCGGCTACGACGCGGCCACCGTCGAGCGGGTGTGGGAGGTGCTCAAGGCGTTCGCGTCCTTCGGTTTCTGCAAGGCCCACGCCGCCGCCTTCGCGCTGCCCACCTACCAGTCGGCCTGGCTCAAGGCCCACCACACCGCGGCGTTCCTCGCCGGGGTGCTCACCCACGACCCGGGCATGTACCCCAAGCGGCTCATCCTCGACGACGCCCGCCAGTTCGGCATCGCGGTGCTGCCGCTCGACGTCAACGCATCCGATGCCACCTACCGGGTGGAGAAGGTCAGCCCGTACGACGAGCCGCCGCCGCACATCCTCGACCAGGTCGGCGCCCCTGCCGACCCGGGGGCCGGGCCCTCCTTGTCGCCCCCGTCGGCCCCGTCGCCCCTGTCGCCCCCGTCGCCGCGGCCGGCGCCGGAGCCGGGACTGCCCGACTGCCGGGCCTACGGCATCCGGCTCGCGCTCGCCGACGTCAAGGGCATCTCCGACGCCGAGGTCGCCCGCATCGTGGCGGGCCGGCCCTACGGCTCGCTGTCGGACTTCTGGCACCGCGCCGCGGTGTCCCGCCCGGTGGTCGAGCGGCTCGTGGTCGCCGGCGCGTTCGACGCGCTCTACTCCATCGGGGCGGCCGCACCGGTGCGCCGGCGCGGCCGGCTGACCCGCCGCGACCTGCTGCTGCAGGTGGGCGAGCTCGACCGGTGGACCCGCGCGGTGGCCCGCGGACCGGGCCGGCCCCGCCGGACCAAGGACCTCTCGGTGGCGGCGGCGCCGGGCGAGGCGCTCACCACCGTGCAGCGCCCCGGGGTGCGCGAGCTGGCCGCCCGGCAGTCGCAGGCCGCCCGCCCGGTCGAGGCCGCGCCGGTGCAGCTGGCCCTCGACCTCGGCGATGCCCCTGACGCCGTGACGCCCAGCGGACTGCCGGAGATGACCGGCGCCGAGCGGGTGCGGGCCGAGCTCGAGGTGCTCGGGCTGGATGCGAGCCGCCACGTCATCGACTTCTACCTGCCCTTCCTGGCCGCGCTGGGCGTCACCCGGGCGCCCGACCTGGTGCGCCGACGCAGCCAGGCCGAGGTGCTGGTCGCCGGGGTGAAGGTCGCCACCCAGACCCCGCCGATCCGCTCCGGCAAGCGGGTCGTGTTCGTCACGCTCGACGACGCGAGCGGCCCGGTCGACGCGACGTTCTTCGAGGACGCCCAGGGCCCCTACGCCGCGACGCTGTTCCACTCGTGGCTGCTCGTCATCCGGGGGCACGTGCGCCGCACCGGCCCGCGGGGGGTGTCGCTGCGGGCGACGGGCTGCTGGGAGCTGACGGCCCTGCACGACGCCTGGCAGCGGGGCGGCCGCGACGCCGTCGCCGAGCTGATGGCCGCGCCGGCGGTGGTCACCGAGCAGGCGGTGGCCGGGGCGGCGGAGAGCCGGTCCACCCGGCCGGTGATGACCCGCCCGCCGGTCGGTGCGGCGACGGGCACCCATGAGCCGCGTGGCGACGGCGGGTCGGGGGCGGGAGGCATGACCCGGCCGCGCCGTGTGCTGGTGCACCCGAGCGGGTTCCGGCAGTCGCCGTACGCCGATCTCAAGCCGCCCGGCGACGACACCAGGACCGCCGCCCGCAAGGCGGCGGCCCAGCCGCCGCGCAAGCTGTGGCACTCCAGCCCCGGCAGCGCCGGATGAGCCGTCCGGCCCGATCTTCCCTAGGCTTGGCGCGAGCCCGCCCTCCGCACCCGTCTGGAGCCGCACCGTGGACCGCTCCCGCACCAGCCGCTCGCTGCGCACGGCCGTGGTCGAGGACGCCCTCCAGGGCGTCATCGCCGCGCGGGTCGCGGAGACCGGGCAGGCGCGGCTGCGGGTCCTCGACGTCGGCGGCGGTACGGGTGGCCTCGCCGTGCCCCTCGCGCGGGACGGTCACCACGTCACCGTCGTCGACCCCAGCCCGGACGCACTCGCCTCGCTCGAGCGCCGCGCCGGCGAGGCCGGGGTCGTCGTCCACGGCCTGCAGGGCGACGCCGCCGAGCTGGTCGGGCTGGTCGGCGCCGACGTCGCAGACCTGGTGCTCTGCCACGGTGTCCTCGAGCACGTCGACGAGCTCGCCCCCGCCGTCACGGCGCTCGTGCAGGTGCTGCGTCCCGGCGGCACGCTCAGCGTCCTGGCCGCCAACCGCAACGCGGTCGTGCTCGCCCGGGCCATCGCCGGCCACTTCGCCGACGCCCGCCACGCCCTCGACGACCCGGCCGGGCGGTGGGGCGCGGGTGACCCGCTGCCGCGGCGCTTCACCGAGAGCCAGCTCGTCCACCTCCTCGCCGACGCCGGCCTCGAGGTGCGCGCCGTCCACGGCGTGCGCACCTTCGCCGACCTGGTGCCCGGCGCGCTCGTCGACCACGAGCCCGGCGCTGCCGACGCGCTGCTCGCCCTCGAGCTGGCGGCGGCGGACCGGCCCGCCTTCCGGGCCGTCGCGACCCGGCTGCACGTCCTTGCCGGCCGCGGCTGAGATGACATGAGCCGCAGCCAGCAGCTGCACCGGCCCGGCCCGCCGGCCGGCCCGCCCGGTGACGACACCGGCTGCACGATCCTGCACGTCGACATGGACGCCTTCTACGCCTCCGTCGAGCTGCGCAGCCGGCCGGAGCTGCGCGGGACGCCGGTCATCGTCGGCGGCGGCACCCGCGGGGTGGTGCTGTCGGCCACCTACGAGGCACGCCGTTTCGGGGTCCACTCGGCGATGCCGATGAGCCGGGCCCGGCGGCTGTGCCCCCAGGCCACCGTCGTGTCGCCCAGCCACGGCGTCTACAGCGAGGTGTCGGCCGGCGTCATGGAGGTGTTCCGGTCGGTCACCCCGCTGGTCGAGCCGCTGTCGCTCGACGAGGCGTTCCTCGACGTGGCCGGAGCCGTGCGCCGCCTCGGGCGGCCGGCCGCGATCGGCCAGCTGATCCGTGACCGGGTGGCCGACGAGCAGGGCATCACCTGCTCGGTCGGGGTGGCGAGCACCAAGTTCGTCGCCAAGCTGGCCTCCACCCGCGCCAAGCCCGACGGCATGATCGTCGTCCCGGCCGACGAGGTGGTGGCGTTCCTGCACCCGCTGCCGGTGGGAGCTCTGTGGGGCGTGGGGGAGAAGACCGAGAAGGAGCTCGTCCGGCTCGGGCTGCACACCGTCGGCGACATCGCCAACACCCCGCTCGCCACGCTGGTCCGCGCGCTGGGCCAGGCCACCGGCGCTCACCTGCACGCGCTGTCCTGGGGTCGCGACGAGCGCGCCGTCGTCGCACACGAGCCGGACAGGAGCATCGGCGCCGAGGAGACGTTCGCCCGCGACGTCGACGACGCGGAGGTCGTGCTGCGCGAGCTGTTGCGGCTGTCCGAGCGCACGGCCGGCCGGCTGCGGAAGGCCGGGCTGGCCGGCCGCACGGTGAGCCTCAAGGTGCGCTTCGCCGACTTCACCACGATCACGCGGTCCCGCACCCTGCGCGAGGCGACCGACGTCGGCCAGGAGATCTACGCGACCGCGCGTGGGCTGTTCGAGGCACTCGGGCTCGACCGGGCGCGCATCCGGCTGGTCGGCGTGCGGGTCGAGCAGCTCGCCGACTCCGACACCGCACCCCGTCAGCTGCTGCTCGGCGAGCGCGCGCGCGGACGGCGGGAGGCCGAGCAGGCAGCCGACCGCGCGGCGCTGCGGTTCGGGAAGGGGGCCGTGCGCCCGGCCAGCCTCGTACGAGACGACGATCCCGGGCCGAAAGGCCCACCGTGACCGCAACGCCAGGAACCTCACGGGTCCTTCGTCCGTCATTTTCACAGGCGGGTTTCACTGGCGCCGTTCGGCGCATATCCTTCAAGCACACGACCACCACGGGCGACGCGGCGGTCGTGGCAACGCCCGTAGGAGGAGTCCGTGCCGCTCTCTGAGCACGAGCAGCGTCTGCTCGAGCAGATGGAGCGGGCCCTCTATGCTGAGGACCCGAAGTTCGCGTCGTCACTGCGCGGCAAGAGCCCGCGCAGTCATTTCCGTCGTCGGGTGCTGATGGCCTCTGTCGGCTTCGTGCTCGGTGTCGTGCTGCTGATGACCGGTCTGGTCGCGCAGATGGTCCCGGTCAGCGTGGTGGGGTTCCTCCTCATGCTCGGCTCGGCGTTCTTCGCCCTCACCAGCTATCGCAAGGTGACGTCCGGCGCCCGGCTCGGGGTGGTCGACGGCGGCGCCGTGCGCGGCGCCCGGCCCGCCGGACGCAAGGCCCGCGACTCCCGCTCCTTCATGGACCGCATGGAAGAGCGCTGGAACCGCCGCCGCGACCAGAACGGCCGCTGAAGCCCGAGCCGTCGCGCGCTCAGGCGCGACGCCGCTGAGGCACCAGGCGCCGACGCAGCGCGCCCATCGCCGAGTCCAACGTGTCGAGGGCGTCCGCGACCCGTTCCCCGGTCGCGGTCCACACCGCCTTGCTCGACCGGGGCATCCAGCGCGCCCGGGCCCGCCCCCAGCTCGTGGTGCGGGCCCGCAGCGCCGCGTTCACGGTCGCGACGTCCCGGCGCAGGTCGCCCACCTCGCCCAGCTCGATGGCGTAGCGGGCGCGCTCGGTGGCAGACCCGAGCCGGCGTACCGCAGCCAGCGACTCCCCGGTCAGGGCCATCTCCTCGGCCGCCCGCGCCACGCCGCGCCGCGGCGAGTCGCTCGGCAACCAGCTGTAGCCGTGGTCGAGCAGGGTGTCCTGCAGCTCGGCCCAGGCGGCCGCGACGGTGGCGGCCGGTGTCGTCGCCTGGCGCCAGCGACGGCGCCGTACGACGACGCGGGTCGCAGCCGGGACCAGCCCGAGCAGCAGCATTGCGAGCACCACGAGGGTCGGCACGACGGGCAGGTTGAGTCGGTCGAAGACGTTCTGGTCCGGCCGCGTCGTGGGGGGCACCTCCCGGTCGAGCAGGTCCGGGTCCCCGCGACCGGGGTTGACGGCCCGTGGGCCCGCCGACGCGGTCGGGGTGGGCACGGCGCTGCCGCCGGCCCCGGCCCCGCCCTGGGCGATCTCGGGCTGCGCCCACGCCGGCGGCGAGCCGGTGCGCGACCCGGGCGTCGGCTCGAAGGCGACCCAGCCGACGCCCTCGAAGTAGAGCTCCGGCCAGGCGTGCGCATCGTGCAGGCTCACGACCCAGCGGCCCTGGTCGTCGCGGCTGCCCGGGGTGAAGCCGACCGCGACCCGGGCCGGGATGCCGAGCTGGCGGGCCATCACCGCCATCGTCGAGGCGAAGTGCACGCAGTACCCGCGCCGCGAGTCGAGGAACGCGACGATGGCCCGGGAGCCGTTGGTGTCGCCGGTGGTGTCGGCGACCTCGGTGGAGTAGGTGAACTGCGTCGGGTCCCGCAGCCACGTCTGCAGGGCCAGCGCCTGGTCGTAGTGGTTGTCCGCCTCCCGGGTGACCTGCCGGGCGGTGCGGTCCACCACGCCGGGGATGCCCAGCGGGAGCTCGAGGTACCGGTCCAGCGATGGTGGCGCGTCAGGCGCGGCCCGCAGCTGGTCCGGCGTCGGCTCGACGTTCAGGCTCGTCACCCGGTAGGTCTGCTTGCGGGTCGAGGCGTTCGTGGAGAACACGTTGAAGGTCGAGGTGTCGTAGACCCAACGTCCGTCGATGTCGACCTTCTCCGCCGGGTAGGGCAGCGGGAGCCACTGCTGCTCCAGGTCGAACACCTCGATGCGGTAGCGCCGCTTGGCCTGCTTGACCTCGTTGCCCAGCCCCGGCGGGCTGTTCAGGCCGCGTCCGACCTCCTGGTCCTTCGGCACCTTCAGCCGGCTGGGCTTCCAGGTGTCGCCGGTGAACAGGTCGAGGCCGACCAGCCGCAGATAGGTGCGCTGGCCCTCGTAGCGGAGGATCGGGCGGTTGCGGTCGCGGCGCAGGTCCTGGCCGAGGTCGATGATCGGGTTGATGACCGCCACCCGGCTGCCCGAGCCGCCGCCCCGGCCGAGGCCGGCCCCGCCGAACCCCAGCGCGCCGGCGTCGATGTCGGGGAGCAGCACGGGTACGACGAGTGCCAGCCCGAGCGCGGCGGCTCCCACCCGGCGACCCACCTGCGCGAGCGGGGCCGTCTCCACCTCGCCCTGCCACTCGGTGCGGGTCGAGGAGAAGCGCAGTGGCCGGCCCCAGCGGCTGAGCCGCTCGCGGGCCTCGGCCAGCAGCAGCCCCAGGTAGCCGGCGCCGCCCAGGGCGAAGGCCGGCCAGCTCACCCCGCTCGGGGACACCGAGGCGGGCACGGTGTACAGCGCGAGCAGGGGCAGGCCGGCGAGGGAGACCCGGCGCATCGTCACGGCGAGCGTGTCGACGGCGACGGCCACCAGGCCGACACCCGCGACCGCGAACAGCTCGACCTCGGGCAGCAGGGCGATCGGCGCGGCGTAGTGCGCGATGCTCTCGTTGCCGGCTCGGGCCAGGTCACGGAGCTGGGCCAGCGCGTCCGGTGTCGGCAGCACCCAGAGCAGGGCCTCGGCGCGGGCGTAGCGGGCGACCAGGTAGCAGAGCAGCACGACGAGGCTGATGACCGGCACCAGCAGCCGCGGCGCGCCCAGCCGGCGGGCGCCCTCGCCGGCGGCCGCCACGAGCACCACCGAGAAGGCGCTGGGCAGGAACCAGCTGCCGGTCACGAACACGTCGCCCAGGCAGATCGCCGACAGCACCGTGGCCAGTGCCGCGGCCACGGGCAGGCGCAGGGAGCTGCTCACCCGCATCACCCGCCTGCCGCGGCGGTGCCGCTGAGGTCCACCTCGCGGTGGTGCCGGCTGGCGTCCGGCCAGAGGTCGGCGAGCGAGTCACCGGCTCGGGCCTGCACGACCCGCCAGCCCGACGTGCGCAGCAGCGCCACCGAGGCGTCGTAGGCCTCCCGCGCCGAGGTGCGCGCGCTCTCCGGCAGGGCCGTCCAGGTCGTCGCGTCCAGCAGCACCGCCACCGCGGCCGTGGTGCCGTGGCGAAGCCGGGCCAGCTGGTGCGCCTCGTCGGGGCTGACGGTGCCGAGCACCGCGACGAGCAGGCCGTCGCCCCCGCCGCGCCGCAGCGCGGACCCCGCCTCGAGGAGGGACCGGTTGGGCGAGCTCTCGATCACCGCGAGCGCGTCGAGCAGCGCGCCCTCGAAGTCGCTGCCCACCCCGCTCGCGTCGTGCGCGACGCTCGCGACGTTGCTGCCGGTGTCGGTGACCAGCCGCACGTGGTAGCCGTGCCGGACCAGGTGGACGCCGATCGAGGCCGCGGCAGAGACCGCCCACTCGAACGACGAGGCCGGGCCCTCGCCGCGGTGACCCGCGGTGCGGGTGTCGAGCAGGACCGTGCAGCGGCTGTGCCAGGGCTGCTCCTCGCGGCGCACCATGAGCTGGCCCAGCCGGG
The DNA here is from genome assembly GCA_036375895.1 of Actinomycetes bacterium. Taxonomy (GTDB): domain Bacteria; phylum Actinomycetota; class Actinomycetes; order JACCUZ01; family JACCUZ01; genus DASVBJ01. The sequence goes on from DASVBJ010000128.1 coordinate 25,472, forward strand.
CGGTGGAGCGCCAGTGCACGCGGCGCAGGTCGTCGCCCTGGCGGTACTCCCGGGTGCCGGCGTCGTCCTCGCCGGCGGTGGCGATCGCCCGCGCGCGGCTCTCGCCGCTGCCGGCCCACTCGCCGGCGAGCTGCACGACGGGCAGCGGGTGCACCTGGGGGGTGATCACCAGGCCGTCCCGCGTGCTGAAGGCGCGGTGCAGCTCGCACATGCCGAACGGGTCGGTGAGCCGGATGGACAGCGGACCCAGCTGGTAGCGCCCACGCACGTCCGAGCGCACCGCGTAGGTCACCTCACGGCGCCCACGCGGCTCGACCCGGTCCAGGACGAAGCGGGGGCGGGAGCCGAGCACGTACGGCACCCGGTCCTCGACCAGCAGGAGCCCGGTGGGCAGCCGGGAGATGTTGTCCAGCCGCACGGTGACGAGCGACTCCCGGCCGGCCGCCACCCGGCCCGACGCGAGGCGCCGCTGCGAGGCGAGGCGGTAGCGCGTGCGCGCGACGACCCAGGCGCTCACCAGCGGGAGCGCGACCAGCAGGACGGCGACCCGCATCAGGTCCTGCTGCCCGACGACGATGGAGGAGACGAAGATCGCGATGCCGGCGGCGAGGAAGCACCTGCCTCGCGTCGTCAGCCCGCGGACGGCACCGAGCACTAGAGCGTGCTCCGCCTGCGGGCGTCGTCCGGCAGCGGCACTCGCGCCACGATGTCGGCCACGATGTCCTCGGTGGTCCGCCGGCCGATCTGCGACTCGGCGGTGGGCAGCAGGCGGTGCGCCAGCACCGGGCCGGCGAGCTCCTGCACGTCGTCCGGCAGGACGTAGTCGCGGTCGTCGAGGGCCGCGGTGGCGCGGGCCGCGCGGATGAGGTGCAGGGTGGCGCGCGGCGAGGCACCGAGCCGCAGCTCCGCGGACGTACGGGTGGCGGTGACCAGGTCGATGGCGTAGCGGCGGACCTGGTCGGACACATGGATGGTGCGCACCGTCTCGATCAGCTTGCTGATCTCGACGCCGTCGGACACCGAGTCGAGCTCGTCGAGCGGGGAGGCCTTGCCGTGGACGTCGAGCATCGTCAGCTCGGCCTGGTCGCTCGGGTAGCCCATCGACACCCGGGCCATGAACCGGTCGCGTTGGGCCTCCGGCAGCGGGTAGGTGCCCTCCATCTCGATGGGGTTCTGGGTCGCGACGACCATGAACGGCACACCCAGCTCGTAGGTGATGCCGTCGACCGTGACCTGGTGCTCCTCCATGCACTCGAGCAGCGCCGACTGGGTCTTCGGCGAGGCCCGGTTGATCTCGTCACCGACGACGATGTTCGCGAAGATCGCTCCGGGCTTGAACTCGAACTCGCGGCGGTCCTGGTTGTAGATCGAGACGCCGGTGATGTCGCTGGGCAGCAGGTCGGGCGTGAACTGCACCCGACGTACCGAGCAGTCGACCGACCTGGCCAAGGCCTTGGCGAGCATCGTCTTGCCGACGCCCGGCACGTCCTCGATGAGCAGGTGCCCCTCGGCCAGCATCACGGTGATCGCGAGCTTGACGACCTCGCGCTTGCCCTCGATCACGCTCTCCATGGCGCGGCGGATCCTGGTGGTGGTGTCCGCCAGCTGCGCCAGGCTCGAGCGGTCGCTGGTGGTCGTCTCCCCGACGGTCAAGTGGCCCTCCTCGGCCGAGCGGTCACCCCCCGAGCCTCGCTGCCAAGGGGACGAATGTCATCCGATGGAGTCTGGCAGGTGCGGGCACCTCTCACTATGCGGACCGATAACGATTCTGCACAGCCCGACGACTCCCGAGGCCGTCACGAATCAGTGGCCGCGGGTGGAGACGAGAAGGGCGGCGACCGCCGCGACGAGGCCGACGAGGACGAGCCACGCCGACGCGGTGGCCGGCTGCCGGGCCACCAGGCCGACGCAGGCGGCCGCGGCCACGCCCACCGCGGGCAGTCCCACGCGGCGCGGCAGCGGGGCGGTCGTCAGGGTGTCGCGCCGCACCGTGCGCCGCGGTCCGGGCGCCGTGTCGAGCCCGCTCACGAAGACGAGGAGCAGCGCCGACGCCGCTGTCAGCCGACCCGGGCCGACCAGGTCGGGCGCCGTGGCCCCGGCCAGCAGCAGCGCTGCGGTGACGAGCAGCGTGGCCGCCGACCCGAGCCACCGCCAGCCCACCGCGACGGCGGCCGCCGCGACGGTGGCGGCCCCGACGGTGACCGCGGCCACCGCGGGCTGCCCGGGCGTGAGCACCAGGAGGCAGGCACCGGCGGCCGCGCAGCCGGCCACCGCCCGGGCGGTCGCCGGGTGCCGGGTGACGGCGGCGGTCACGCCCGCACCTCGGGCCGCAGCGCGCGCATCGCGTGCAGGAGGGCGGCGCCCAGGTCACCGGAGCCGTCCCACTGCAGGAGCGGGACCCCCAGCCCGGCGAGCTCGGCGCGGACCGCGTCGCGCTCCATCCGCCACACCCGCAGGGCCAGCCGGCCCAGGCCGGAACGGTGCGGCACCTCCGGCTCCTCGGTCAGCACGTCGACCACGAGGATCCCGAAGCCGCGGGCCCGCAGGTCCCGCACCGCCTCCAGGGCTCGGTCGTCGAGCAGCGGTGAGAGCACGCAGACGAAGGCACCCGACGGCAGCGCGACCGGGGGCACGCGGTCGATGCCGCCGCCGACCTCGCTGTCGTCGAGGCGCACCTCCATCACCGACTCGCAGATGCGGTAGAGCTGCCGCCCGCCGGTCGCCGGCGTCAGCCAGCGCAGCGAGCCGCCGAGCGACACGACCCCGACCCGGTCGTGCGCGGCGAGGTAGGTCTGGGTGAGCCCGGTCGCCGCCCGGACCGTGAGGTCGAGGGTGGACCGGCCGGGCGGACCGGCGTCGACGCCGACGTCGAGCACGGTGACGAGGTCGAAGCCGCGCTCCGCGGCGTACTGCCGTACGAACAGCCGTTGCTGGCGCGCCGAGGTGCGCCAGTCGATGTCACGGCGTCGGTCGCCCGGGGCGTAGGGCCGTACCCCGCCGAACTCCACGCCGGAGCCGACCGCACGGCTGGCGTGCTCGCCGAGCCGGGCCGGGAGCTCGCGGGGGGCCACCGGCCGGGCCAGGGCACCGCCGGCCGGGTAGACCACGAGCTCGCCGACGGGCACGTCGACCGTCGCGGCGTAGAGGCCGTGCCCGGCGACGACGCGCAGCCGCAGCGGCCCGACGACGTAGCGGCCCCAGCGGCTCGGCACGACGGTCCAGTGGGCCGTGGTCGTCGGGCCCACGGTCGACGAGCGGGCGCCCGTCGCCGTGGTGTGCGTGGGTAGCGACAGTGCCGCCTCGACCCGGTCGGCGCCGGCGACGGTGACCTCGACCACCAGCTCCAGCTCGTCGTCCTCGACGCAGCGGTACTGGTCGAGACGGCAGGCGACGCTCGCCGCCCCGGGCAGTGCGGTCCGCGGGGACGCCGCGAGCAGCACCAGTGGCGCGGCGGCGACGACGGCCAGGCCACCGCGGGCGGTGACGACGGCCGCCCCGACCGCCAGCGCCGCGACGAGCGCGAGCCGCCACAGCCGGGGTGTCGGCACGAACTCCAGGGGCTGCCATGGCGCCGCCTGCCTCATCGCGGCACCGGGACCGTCCCGAGCAGCTCGGTCACGACGTCGTCACCGGTGACCCGGCGCACCCACAGCTCGGGTCGCAGGCTCAACCGGTGCGCCAGCGCGGGGACGGCGACCTTCTTGACGTCCTCCGGCGTGACGTAGTCCCGCCCGTCGAGCATCGCCTGCCCGCGGGCCAGCGCCACCGTGGCGAGCCCGCCGCGCGGGCTCGACCCCACCGTCACCTGGGGGTGCTCGCGGGTCGCCTCGAGCAGGGCTACCACGTAGCGGAGGATCGCCGGCTCGACCTCGACCTGCTCCAGGCTCTCGCGCATCGCGAGCACCGTGTCGGAGTCGACGACCGCGGCGACCTTCGGGGTCTCCGAGCCGCGGCGCAGGCGGCGGGCGAGCAGCTCGTGCTCGTCGTCGGTGCCGAGGTAACCCAGCCGCACCCGCAGCAGGAACCGGTCGAGCTGCGCCTCCGGCAGCGCGTAGGTGCCCTCGTACTCGATCGGGTTGTCGGTGGCCAGGACGACGAACGGCTGGGGGAGCGGCCGGGTCTCGCCGTCACTGGACACCTGCTCCTCGGCCATCGCCTCCAGCAGGGCGGCCTGCGTCTTGGGCGGGGTGCGGTTGATCTCGTCGGCGAGCAGCAGCTGGGTGAACACCGGGCCGGGGCGGAACTCGAACCCGCCCGTCCGCTGGTCGAAGACCGACAGCCCGGTCAGGTCGGCCGGCAGCAGGTCGGGGGTGAACTGCACCCGGTGGAAGGACAGGCCGAGCGCCTCGGAGAAGCACCGGGCCATCAGGGTCTTGCCGAGGCCCGGCACGTCCTCGAGCAGCACGTGCCCCCGGCCGAGGATCCCGAGCAGCACGAGCTCGAGCGCCCGGCGGCGGCCCACCACCACGGTCTCGATCTCGTCGAGGATCCGGGCGGCCTCCCGCGCGGTGTCGGCGGGGGTGGTGGTCACAGGCTCTCCAGTCGGTCGACGATCCGGGCGAGGGTCCGGGAGTCCAGGCCGGGCGGGTGGCTGGCCGCGTCCGCCGGACGGCCCGGGTCCAGCCAGTGCCACAGGTCGGACCCGACGACCGCCTCCGCGGCAGCGGGCGAGCGGACCGGGTCGAGGCCGTGGCGCTCCGCGAGACGCGTGACCAGGAGGCGCTGCAGCACCGGCCGGGTCACGACGTCGTAGTGGCGCGGCGAGACCGTCGCCCAGGAGAGTGCCTCCGCGATCCGGCGGTAGCTGCGGTACGGCGCGTTCTCCTGCGGGACCGGCCGGCGGCGACGGGCCCGGCGCGAGGGGGCGACCGGTACGGCGAGCAGGCCGGCCAGCAGCGCCCCGACGGCCACGACGCTGAGCGCGACGACGAGGCCGCCCAGCCCGGCCAGGGCACAGGCGAGCACCACGCCGCACCCGACCACGGCCAGCAGGGCACGGACCCCCTGCCGAGCCCGTCGGACCGACCGCTCCTCGGCGGTCTCGCGCTCAGGCATGTCGCACCGCGAGTTCGGCGGACACCCGGGCGAGCGCCCGCTCGGCCTCGCTGCGGGCGGTCTCGGGCAGCGGGTGCCGGCTGAAGCGCGCCTCGCGGAAGAGGTCGGTGAGGTCGAGCGCTGCGCCACGGGAGACGAGGCCGGCGGCCACGGCGCGGTCGAGGAGCTCGGTCGGGGTGTCCGAGTCGCGGCGGCGGGTGCCGCCGCGCGCCAGGCTGCGCTCCATGGCGGTGTAGGCGGCCACGATCGCGGCGCGGGTGTCGTCCGTCGCGTCGAGCGCCTCGCCGGCCGCCGTGAGCGCCTCGGCCAGCGCAGCGCCGTCGGGGGCCGCGGGCTCGGCCGGCTCGAGGTCCTCCGCGGCGACCGGCCGGGCGGCCCGGTGGGCGGCGAGCAGCAGCAGGGCGGCGACCGCGACCGCCCCGAGCAGCCCGAGCAGCAGGGGCAGCGACGACCCCGGCACGCCGCCGGCGCCGCCGTCCGGGCTGGGGTCGTCGACCACGCCGGGCGGGTCGTCCCGCCGGCTCAGCACGGCGTACGCGGCGAGCCAGACCAGCCCGATCCCCACGGCCAGGGCCAGCCCGGCGAGCAGCCAGCCCGGCCAGGGCATGGATCGCGGCTCGACCGGCTGCTCCTCCTCCGGGGGAGGCGCCGGCACGCGGCGCAGCATCTTCAGGACGTGGCGGACCGCCAGCACCAGCACCAGCCCGCCGACGGCACCGAGCAGCAGCTGGGCGACCGCCACGTCCGGCGTCTCGCTGATGCGGTCCCAGTCCAGCCCGCGGCGGCTCGACACGCCGACGGCCGCCGTCGCGAGCAGCGCCACGACGAGCAGGGTGCGGGCGGCCGTCTCCGTGCGCGACGGCCGTCGTGGCGTGCGCCGCTCGGTGCCCACGCCGCCATCCAACCAGCGGGCTGAAGGGGCCGCAGGCCCCCGGCGCGAGCCGTTGCGAGGTCGTGATCCCTACCCCCGGTCCGGGCCGGTGGAGAACGGGGCTCAAGAAGGCGGCGGGAAGTGTCGAACTTTGGTTGACGGTGGAGTGGAGTGGAGTAAAGTGGCGATCAGTGGGGAGGACGGCATTCATTGCCGTTGGGAGGTGGGGGTGAGGTGGGAGCGATGCCAGCGCTGTTTCTGGGCACGCACCAGCCCCGGCTGGACGACAAGGGTCGTCTCTTCCTCCCTGCCAAGTTCCGGGACGACCTGGCGGAGGGGCTCGTGATCACCCGCGGCCAGGAGCGCTGCCTGTACGTCTTCCCGGTGGCGGAGTTCACCCGGCTGTACGAGCAGATGCGTCAGGCCCCCGTCACCAGCAAGGCGGCCCGCGACTACCAGCGTGTCTTTCTGTCCGGTGCCTCCAGCGAGACCCCGGACAAGCAGGGACGGGTCACCGTGCCGCCGCCGCTGCGGGAGTACGCCGGGCTGACCCGCGACTGCGTCGTCATCGGCGCCGGCTCCCGCCTCGAGCTCTGGGACGCGCAGGCCTGGGACGCCTACCTGGCCGACCGCGAGAGCGCGTTCTCCGACCTGTCGGAGGAGGTGCTGCCCGGACTGATCTGACCCCCGCAGCCCGGGGACCTGCCGTACGGCGAGGTCTCCACCCGCTCCTCGCGGGTTCTGACGCACCTTCCCCGGCGCCAGAGCCCCGAGCCCAGCGGTTGGAGACCTGGCCGCCCGGCCGACCCGGGCCCGAGACCGAGAGCGAGATGCACGACGCCGGGACCGCGAGAACCGGCGTGAACCACGAGCACAGCAAGAGCCACCAGAAGGGTCGAGATGGACATGCCTGCCCGCACCGACGAGCGCAGCACGCTCGCGGCCGAGACGCGCCACAGCGCCCTGCTGCTGGGAGCGTCCCTGGGCTCGATGGGCCTGTTCGCGACCACGTTGCTCGTGCTCACGAGCTGGCTGGCTCACTGACATGTCGCCGGAGACCCGTCACGTCCCCGTCCTGCTGGAACGCTGCGTCGAGCTGCTGTCGCCCGCGCTCGAGGTGCCCGGCGCCGTCGTCGTCGACGCGACCCTGGGTCTCGGCGGCCACAGCGAGGCGTTGCTGCGGCGCTTCGAGACGGTTCGGCTCGTCGGGCTCGACCGCGACACCGAGGCGCTCGCGCTCGCGACCACCCGGCTGGCGCCCTTCGCCGAGCGGGTCGAGCTCGTCCACGCCGTCTACGACGAGCTGCCGCGCGTCCTCGCCGACCTCGGGCTCGACCGGGTGCAGGGCGTGCTGTTCGACCTCGGGGTGTCGTCGCTGCAGCTGGACGCCCGCGAACGCGGCTTCGCCTACGCGCAGGACGCGCCGCTGGACATGCGCATGGACCAGACCCGCGGGGTGACGGCGGCGGAGGTCGTCAACACCTACAGCGCCGCCGACCTGGCCCGGGTGCTGCGGGAGTACGGCGAGGAGCGGTTCGCCCGGCGGATCGCCGACGCGATCGTCCGCGAGCGGGCGCGGGAGCCGTTCACCGGCACCGCCCGGCTCGCCGAGCTGGTGCGCGCGTCGATCCCGGCCGCGACCCGGCGCACCGGGGGTCACCCCGCCAAGCGGACCTTCCAGGCGCTGCGCATCGAGGTCAACGGCGAGCTCGCCGCGTTGGAGCGCGCGCTGCCCGCTGCCGTGGCCGCGCTCGCCGTCGGGGGTCGGATCGCGGTGCTGTCCTACCACTCGCTCGAGGACCGGCTGGTCAAGCGGGTGCTGGTCGCCGGCGCCACCAGCACGGCGCCGCGCGACCTGCCGGTCGTGCCGCCCGAGCACGAGCCGCGGCTGCGGCTGCTCACCCGCGGGGCGGAGGAGCCGTCGGCCGAAGAGGTGGCCGCGAACCCGCGGGCGGCCTCGGCCCGGCTGCGCGCAGCCGAGCGTGTGAGGGAGGCCGCATGAGCGCCCAGTCCGTCGCGACCGCCGTGACGGCCGCCCCGGCCGCGCCGGTTCGGGCCCCGCGGGCGTCCCGCCCGCCCCGGCCGCGTCTGACCGTCGTCCCGCCGCTGCACGCGCGCGCGCCCAAGGCGCCGTTCGTGATCCTCGTGGCCGCCCTGCTCACGGCGGGTCTCGGCGGCCTGCTCTTCCTGCACACGGCACTGGCGGAGGACTCGTTCCGCCTGCACGACCTCAAGGTGCGCTCGACCGACCTGTCCGACCGCGAGCAGGCCCTCGAGCAGGCGGTGGCGGTGGCCGCCTCGCCGCAGCGGCTGGCCGCGCGGGCGACGGCGCTCGGCATGGTCCGCAGCGAGAACCCTGCCTTCATCCGCACCTCCGACGGGCGCATCCTCGGCGTCCCGAAGGCCGCGGAGCTGCCCCCGGCGGCACCGAAGCCCGTGCTCCCGGCGGCAGCGAAGCCGGTGAAGTCGCCGACCGGCACGCCCGGCAAGGCCCGGGCCACCGTCGCAGGGAACAAGGGCGTCCACGCCGGTCCACCGGGGACGGCCCGGTGACGGCGCGCCGTCCCCCCGAGCGCACCCCGCGCCCGGCGGCGGCACGGCGTCAGGGGGAGCAGCGAGGGCGGGGGGACCGCCGGCCCGCGCCGCCACGGCGCGCCGCGCCGCAACGGCGCGCGGCACCGCCACGTCGCCCACCGCGGCGGCCGGCCCAGATGCGCCTCGCCGACAGCCGGCGCCGGCTGCGCTCGGCCGTGCTGGTGCTCGCGATCGTGCTCTCGCTGTTCGGCGGTCGGCTGGTGCAGCTGCAGGGCCTGGACGCCACGGCGTACGCGCACGAGGCGGAGAAGGGCCGGCTGCGCACGGTCGTGCTGCCGGCGGCCCGCGGCGCCATCACCGACCGGCACGGCGTCGCGCTGGCGACGACGGTTGCGGCCGTCAACATCACCGCCGACCAGACGCTGGTCGAGGACCCGAAGGCGACGGCCGAGGCGCTGGCGCCGGTGCTGAGGCTGCCCGCCAGCCAGCTCCAGACGACCTTGACCGGCACGAGCCGCTTCGTCTACGTCGCCCGGTCGGTCACCCCGCAGGTCTGGGCCCAGGTGCGCGACCTCGACCTGCCGGGCACCGACGGGCTCCCCGGCATCTTCGGCGAGCAGACCAGCGAGCGCGTCTACCCGTCGGGGACGACGGGGGCCAACATCGTCGGGTTCGTCGGAGCCGACGGCAAGGGCCTCGGCGGCCTGGAGTACTCCCTCGACGCGACCCTCGCCGGCAAGGACGGCGAGGTCACCTTCGAGCGCGGCGCCGGCGGCCGGCGCATCCCCACCGGGGAGACGCTCGAGCACGACGCCGTGCCCGGCCAGGACGTGCGGCTCACCATCGACCGGGACATCCAGTGGGTCGCGCAGGACGCGATCGCCAAGAAGGTCAAGGAGACCGGCGCCGAGAGCGGCACCGTCATCGTGATGGACCCGCAGACCGGCGACCTGCTCGCGATGGCGACCGCGCCGACCTTCGACCCCAACAGGCCGGGAGCGGCGCCGGCCGCGGCCCGCGGCAACCGGGCGCTCACCGAGCCCTACGAGCCCGGCAGCACCGGCAAGGTGATGACCGCCGCCGCCGTCCTCGAGGAGGGCGCCGCCACGCCCGCGACGACGGTGACGGTGCCCAACCGGCTCGAGCGCGCCGGCAAGACCTTCAAGGACTTCCGGGACCACCCCACCCAGCACCTCACGTACGCCGGGACCATCGCGAAGTCCAGCAACATCGGCACGATCCTGGTGGCCGAGCGGATGGGCCTCACCAAGCTCTACCCCTACTTCGACAAGTTCGGCGTCGGGCACCCGACCGGCCTGGGCTTCCCGGGCGAGGCGACGGGCCAGCTGCCCAAGCCGTCGACCTGGTCGAAGACCACCGGCTACACGATGGCCTTCGGCCAGGGCTACTCGGTCAACACGGTGCAGATGGCCTCCGTGTTCGCGACCATCGCGAACGACGGGGTGCGGATGCCGCCTCGGCTGGTCGACGGCCTCGGCGACGGCGACGGCGGCATGCGCACGGTCCAGCGGCCGGCCGGCACCCGGGTGGTCAGCGCGAAGACCGCCGGCACGGTGCGGCTGATGATGGAGACCGTCCTCGGCGAGGGGGGCACGGCCCCGCTGGCACGGGTGCCGGGCTACCGGGTCGCGGGCAAGACCGGCACCGCGCAGCGGTTCAACCCGTCCTGCGGCTGCTACCGCGGCTACACCATGTCGTTCATCGGGCTGGCCCCGGTGGACAAGCCCCGGCTGGTCGTCGCGGTCACCCTCCAGGCGCCCAAGTCGGGCATCGGCGGCGGCAGCACGGCGGGCCCCGTCTTCCGCGACGTCATGTCCTTCGCCCTGCAGTCGCGACGCGTCCCCCCGACCGGCACGAAGCCGCCCGGGCTGCGGCTCGAGCGGCCCTGACCGGTAACCTCCCTGCCGTGCCCAACCCGTCCGGTCGACCCGTGCTGCGACCCCGGGGAGTCCCTCCGCGATCCCTCGCCGAGGTCGCCGGGCGGCTCGGGGTCGCGCTGCCCGAGGGTGCCGACGGGTCCGCGGTGGTCACCGGCGTCACGCACGACTCGCGTGCCGTGCAGCCGGGCGACCTCTACGCGGCGCTGCCCGGCTCCCGGGCGCACGGAGCCGAGTTCGCCGAGGCGGTCCGGGCCGCCGGCGCCGTCGCGGCGCTCACCGACGCCGCGGGGGAGCAGCGGCTGCGGGCGGCCGGGCTCCCGGCGTACGTCGTGGCGAGCCCCCGCGCGGTCCTCGGGGAGCTGGCGGCGTGGCTCTACGGCGAGCCGGCCCGGCGGCTGACCCTCGTCGGGGTGACCGGCACCAACGGCAAGACCACCTCGACCTACCTGCTGGAGGCGGGGCTGCGGGCCGCCGGACGCTCCACCGGGCTGATCGGGACGATCGAGACCCGGATCGGCGACGAGGTCGTGCCGAGCGCGCGGACCACCCCGGAGTCGACCGACCTGCAGGCGCTGTTCGCGGTGATGGCCGAGCGGGGCGTCGACGCGGTCGCCATGGAGGTGTCCAGCCACGCGCTGGCGATGGGACGGGTCGACGGCACGACGTACGACGTGGCGGTCTTCACCAACCTCACCGAGGACCACCTCGACTTCCACGCCGACCTCGACGACTACTTCGCCGCGAAGGCCCGGCTGTTCACGCCCGAGCGCGCCCGGGTCGGCGTCGTGAACGTCGACGACCCGTACGGCGAGCGGCTGGCCGCGCAGGCGACCGTCCCCGTGGTCACGGTGTCGCCGTCCGGGCGGGCGGACGCGGACTGGCGGGTCGCGAAGGTCGAGCTGGCCGGCGACGGCAGCACGTTCCGGCTGGACGGCCCGGGCGGTGTCGCCGTCGACGGCGGCACCCGGCTGCCGGGCGCCTTCAACGTCGAGAACGCGGCGCTGTCGGTGGTGGCGCTGGCGCAGGCCGGCCTCGACCCGGCGGTCGCGGCGGCCGGGGTGGCCTCCTGCCCCGGGGTGCCCGGCCGGATGGAGCGGGTCGCCGCCGGGCAGGACTTCCTCGCCGTCGTCGACTACGCCCACAGCCCGGACGCGCTGGAGCGGCTGCTGGCGACCGCGCGCGAGCTGGCCCGCGGGCGGGTGATCGCCGTGGTCGGCTGCGGCGGCGACCGCGACCCGCACAAGCGCCCGGTGATGGGCGAGATCGTGGCCCGCGCCGCGGACGTCGCGATCCTCACGAACGACAACCCGCGGTCCGAGGACCCGCTCGCCATCCTCGCCGCGATGAAGGACGGTGCGGTGCGGGCCGAGCCCCGTGGCCGGGTCGAGGTCGTGCCCGACCGGCGCGCGGCGATCGAGAAGGCGGTCGGGCTGGCCGAGTCGGGCGACGTCGTGGTCGTCGCGGGCAAGGGGCACGAGCAGGGCCAGGAGGTGGCCGGGGTCGTCCATCCGTTCGACGACCGGGCCGTCCTGCGCGAGGCGGTGGCGGCGGTGGTCCGATGATCCCGCTGACCGTCGCCGAGATCGCGGCCGCCGTGGGTGGGCGGCCGATCGGCTTTCCGGACCCCGGCGCGGTCGTCGTCGACGGCCCGGTGGTGATCGACAGCCGGGCGGCGGCGCCGGGCGGGCTGTTCGTCGCCGTGGTCGGCGAGCGCGCCGACGGCCACGAGTTCGCCGACGAGGCGCGGGCGCGCGGCGCGGTCGTGCTCTCGCACCAGGACACGTCGGGCCCCGAGGTCATGGTCGACGACGAGACGGTGCCGGCGCTGGGGCGGCTGGCCCGGGCCGTGCTCGCCCGGCTGCCCGACCCGCTCGTCGTCGGGCTGACCGGCTCGTCCGGCAAGACGAGCACCAAGGACCTGGTCGCCCACCTGCTGGAGTCGCTCGGCCCGACCGTCGCGCCGAAGGGCTCGTTCAACACCGAGTTCGGGGTGCCGCTCACGGTGCTCTCGGCGGAGCGGGACACCCGCTACCTGGTCATCGAGATGGGCGCGCGGGGCGCCGGCCACATCGCCTACCTGTGCGACGTCGCGCCGCCCCGCATCGGGGTGGTGCTCAACGTCGGGGCCGCGCACGCCGGGGAGTTCGGCGGCCGGGAGGCGACGGCCCGGGCGAAGAGCGAGCTGGTGCAGGCCCTGCCCGCCGCCGCCGCGGGCGGGGTCGCGATCCTCAACGACGACGACCCGCTGGTCCGCGAGATGGCCGCGGTCACGACCGCCCGGGTGGTGCGGTTCGGCCGGGGTGAGGCTGCCGACGTCCGGGCCGAGGACGTGGTGCTCGACGGGCAGGCCCGTGCGGCGTTCCTGCTGGTCACGGGCCACGGTTCGGCCCCGGTGCGGCTGCGCCTGTACGGTGAGCACCAGGTCTCCAACGCGCTGGCGGCGGCGGCCGTCGCCCTCGAGCTGGGTATGCCGGTCGAGGCGGTGGCCGCGGGTCTCGGGGACGCCCGACCGCGCAGCCGCTGGCGGATGGAGGTGACCGAGCGCCCGGACGGCGTGACGGTCGTCAACGACGCCTACAACGCCAACCCGGAGTCGGTGCGGGCCGCGCTGCAGGCCCTGGTGGCGATGGCGGCCGGCGGTCGGACCTGGGCGGTGCTGGGCGAGATGCTCGAGCTCGGCGCGTCGTCCGCCGAGGAGCACGCGGCCGTGGGCGCGCTGGTGTCCCGGCTCGGCGTGTCGCGGCTGGTGGTCGTGGGCGACGGTGCCCGCGCCATCCAGGACGGCCGCACGGGGCAGGAGCTGGATGCTGACGGAGAGGAGTCGGTCTTCGTGCCGGACGCGGATGCCGCGCTCGCGCTGCTGCGTGACGAGGTGCGCCCGGGGGATGTCGTGCTGGTCAAGGCCTCGCGCCGGGCCGGGCTGGAGCGGGTCGCCGAGGGGCTGCTCGAGGGGGTCGAGGCATGAGGCAGGTCCTGCTGGCCGCCTCGCTCGGGCTCCTCGTGTCGCTGTTCGGCACGCCGATGGCGATCCGCATGCTGGTGCGCCGGGGCTACGGCCAGCTCATCCGCGACGACGGGCCGACGTCGCACCACACCAAGCGCGGCACGCCCACGATGGGCGGCGCGGTCATCATCATCGGGGCGCTGGTGGGCTACGGAGGCGCCCACCTCGTCACCTGGCGGGAGACGAGCGTCTCCGGGCTGCTCGTGCTGTTCCTGATGACCGGGCTGGGGCTGGTCGGCTTCATCGACGACTACATCAAGGTGGCCAAGCAGCGCAGCCTCGGCCTGCGGGCCAACGCCAAGCTCATCGGCCAGTCGGTGGTGGCGATCACCTTCGCGATCCTGGCGCTGCAGTTCCCCGACTCCACCGGCTACACCCCGGCCTCGACCGACATCTCCTTCATCCGCGACACCGGCATCACCCTCGGGTCCGTGCTGTTCGTCGTCTGGGCCTACGTGATGATCGCCGGCACCTCCAACGGCGTGAACCTCACCGACGGCCTGGACGGGCTCGCCACCGGCGCCTCGGTGATGGTGTTCGCCTCCTACGTGCTCATCGGCGTCTGGCAGTTCGGGCAGAACTGCGCGACCACGTTCGAGTCGAAGTGCTACGAGGTGCGCGACCCGCTCGACCTCGCCGTCGTGGCGGCCGCGGTGATGGGCGCCTGCTTCGGCTTCCTGTGGTGGAACGCCGCCCCCGCCAAGATCTTCATGGGGGACACGGGGTCGCTCGCCCTCGGCGGCGGCCTCGCCGGGATCGCGATCACCAGCCGCACCGAGCTGCTGCTGATCCTCGTCGGTGGCCTGTTCGTGCTGATCTCGCTGTCGGTGATCGTGCAGGTCGGCTTCTTCAAGCTCACCGGGAAACGGGTGTTCCGCATGGCGCCGCTGCAGCACCACTTCGAGCTGGTCGGCTGGGGCGAGGTCACGATCGTCATCCGCTTCTGGATCATCGCCGGCCTGCTCGTGGCGCTCGGCCTGGGCGTCTTCTACGCCGAGTGGGTCACGGGCACGTGAGCTGGCTCGACGACGCCCGCGCCGACGGCGCCTGGCGCGGCGTGCGCGTGTGCGTCGCCGGCATCGGGGTCTCCGGCGCGGCCGCGGCCCGGGTGCTCGCCGCCCGCGGGGCGCGCGTCACCGCGGTCGACGGGCGCGACGGCGAGCAGGAGCGGGCCCGGGCGGTGGAGCTCGCGAGCCTCGGCGTCGAGTGCCGGCTCGGCGGCTCCGCGGCCGAGGCCGTCCCGGACGGCACCGAGCTGCTGGTGACCTCGCCGGGCTGGCGCCCCGACCAGCCGCTGCTCGCCGCCGCCGCCACGGCCGGCGTGCCGGTGTGGGGCGAGGTCGAGCTGGCCTGGCGGCTGCGCGACCCGGCCGTGCCGTGGCTCGGGGTGACCGGCACCAACGGCAAGACCACGACGGTGCAGATGCTCGAGTCGATCCTCGTGGCGGCCGGCTGCCGGGCCGTGGCGGCCGGCAACGTGGGGCTGCCGCTGCTCGACGCGGTGCTCGCCGACCCGGCGTACGACGTGATCGCCGTCGAGGTGTCGAGCTTCCAGCTGCACTGGACCGAGTCCGTCCGGTTCCACGCCGGGGCCGTCCTCAACGTCGCGCCGGACCACCTCGACTGGCACGGGTCGATGGCCGCGTACGCCGAGACCAAGGCGCGCATCTGGCGTGGTGCCCGCTGGGCGCTGGCCAACGCCGACGCGCCGGAGACCGTGCGGCTCGCCGGTGACCGCGAGGGAGTCGTGACGTTCACCCTCGGCGAGCCGGCGGCCGGCCAGCTCGGGGTGTCCGGCGGCCGGCTCGTCGACCGCGCCTTCGGGGACGGCGACGAGGTCGTTCTCGCCGCGGTCGTGGACGTCCGGCCGCCGGCACCGCACAACCTCGCCAACGCCCTGGCCGCCGCCGGGCTGGCACGGGCCCTGGGCGTCCCGGCCTCCGCGGTCCGCGACGGGCTGCGCGCGTTCGCACCGGGCGCGCACCGGATCGCGCTCGTCGGCACCGTCGCCGGCGTCGACTACGTCGACGACTCCAAGGCCACCAACCCGCACGCCGCGGCGGCGTCCCTGGCCGCCTACGGCAGCGTCGTCTGGGTCGCCGGCGGGCTCGCGAAGGGGGCCCGGTTCGAGGACCTGGTCGAGGGCGCGGCCGGGCGGCTGCGCGGCGTCGTCCTGCTCGGCCGGGACCGCGCGCTGGTCGCCGAGGCGCTGGCGCGACACGCGCCGGATGTCCCGGTCGTCGACGTGCCCGGCACCGACACTGGAGCCATGGACGACGTGGTGCGCGCCGCGGCCGGCCTCGCCCGCCCGGGCGACACCGTGCTGCTGGCTCCTGCCTGCGCGTCCATGGACATGTTCAGCAGCTACGCCGAGCGCGGTGACGCGTTCGCGGCCGCCGTGGGGCGGCTGTCGACATGAGCGGGGCCGACATGAGCGGGGCCGACAGGCCGGAGCAGTCGCTGCTGCACCGGGCGGCCACTCCCTACTACCTGCTTCTCGGCGCCACGTTGCTGCTGCTCGCCCTCGGGCTGGTCATGGTGTTCTCCGCGTCCAGCGTCGTCGCGTTCAAGTACCTCGGGTCCTCGTACGCCATCGTCAGCAAGCAGGCCATGTGGCTGGCCATCGGGCTGCCGCTGGCCTGGCTGTCCTCCCGCCTGCCGGTGCGGGCCTGGCGGGCGCTGGCCTACGTCGGGCTGACCGCCTCCGTGGCCCTGCTCTGCCTCGTCGTGATCTCCGGCACCGAGGTGAACGGCAACAAGAACTGGCTGGAGTTCGGGGGACCGTTCCGGATCCAGCCCTCCGAGCTGGCCAAGCTCGCCCTGATCATCTGGGGGGCCGACCTGCTGGCGCGCAAGCGCAGGCTGCTCACCCAGTGGAAGCACCTGCTGGTGCCGCTGGTGCCGGTCGGCGCCCTGGTGATCGGGCTGGTGCTGCTCGGGGGCGACCTCGGCACGGCCATCATCCTGATCGCGATCCTGGGCTCGCTGCTCTACGTGGCCGGCAGCCCGCTGCGGCTGTTCGTGGCGTTCGCGGTGCCCGCGCTGCTGGTCGTGGCCGTCATGGTCAACAACAGGGCGGCGCGGCTGTCGCGCATCACCAGCTGGCTGGACCCGTCGATGGACCCGCAGGGCGCCGGCTGGCAGGCGCTGCACGGCAAGTTCGCCCTCGCGTCCGGCGGCTGGTGGGGGGTCGGGCTGGGCGGCTCGAAGGAGAAGTGGGGCTCGCTGCCCGAGGCGCACACCGACTTCATCTTCGCGATCATCGGCGAGGAGCTGGGGCTGGTCGGCACCGTCGCCGTGCTCGTGCTGTTCGGGCTGGTCGGCTACGCCGGGCTGCGGGTCGCGGTGCACGCCAAGGACCCGTTCGTGAGCTACGCCTCGGCCGGCGTCACCGCATGGATCCTGGTGCAGGCGCTCATCAACGTGGGTGCCGTGCTCGGCATCCTGCCGATCACCGGCGTCCCGCTGCCGCTGGTCTCCTACGGCGGCTCGGCGCTCGTCCCCACCATGCTCGCGCTCGGCATGCTGCTGTCCTTCGCCCGGCCGCGACCGGAGCCGGCGAGGCGGCCGGCGCGCGGCGCGGTGCCCGGTCGGGGCGCGTCACGCCCCGGCGTACGAGGCCGGCCGCCGGTCCCCGCCGCCAGGGTCGGGAGGTAACCCGTGCACGTCGTCATCGCCGGGGGAGGCTCCGCCGGCCACATCGAGCCGGCCCTGGCCGTCGCCGACGCCCTGCGCCGGCGCGACCCCGAGATCGGGGTCACCGCGCTCGGCACGGAGCGGGGCCTCGACACCCGCCTCATCCCGGCCCGGGGCTACGAGCTGGCGCTGATCCCGCCGGTGCCGATCCCGCGGCGGCCGGGCATCGACCTGCTCCGGGTCCCGGCCCGGCTGCGGGCCTCGGTGCGGGCCGCGGCCGACGTGCTGCGCGACCGGCGGGCCGACGTCCTGGCCGGCTTCGGCGGGTTCGTCGCCGGTCCCGCCTACCTCGCCGCCCGCCGGCTCGGCGTGCCGATCGTCGTCCACGAGGCCAACCCGCGCCCCGGGTGGGCGAACCGGCTGGGCGCGCGGTTCACGCCGCACGTGGCGGTGACCTTCCCCGGCACGCCGATCGCCCACGGGCAGTACGTCGGGCTGCCGATCCGCCGGGCGGTCGCCACCCTCGACCGCGCGGCCGTGCGCGCCGAGGCGCGGGCGGCGTTCGGCCTGGACCCGGACCGCACCACGCTGCTGGTGACCGGAGGCTCGCAGGGCGCCCGCCGCCTGAACCTGGCGGCGTCCGGCGCCGCGGCCGACCTCGCGGCGGCGGGTGTGCAGGTGCTGCACGCCACCGGGCCGAACAACACGGTCGAGGTGGACCGGCCGGCCGGCGCCCCGCCGTACGTCGTCGTGCCCTACCTCGACCGGATGGAGCTGGCCTACGCCGCCGCCGACCTGGCCCTGTGCCGGGCCGGCGCGAACACCGTGAGCGAGATGGCGGCCGTCGGCCTGGCCGCCGCCTACGTGCCGCTGCCGATCGGCAACGGCGAGCAGGAGCTGATCGCCCGCCCGGTGGTGGCCGCGGGCGGGGGACTGCTCGTCGACGACCAGGACTGCACGCCCGACTGGGTGCGCTCGACGCTGACCCCGCTGCTCGCCGACCCGCAGCGATTGGCGACCATGGGAGCCGCCGCCGCACGCTTCGGTCGGAGGGACGCCGACGAGCGGCTCGCCGACATGGTCCTCGCCGCCGCGCGGGAGAAGGGAGATCGTCCGTGAGCGCGGTTCCGGCACCGGCCGAGACCGTCCCCGCTGAGCAGCTGGGCAGGGTGCACTTCGTGGGCATCGGCGGTGCGGGCATGTCCGGCATCGCCCGCATCCTGCTGGCCCGCGGCATGACCGTCTCGGGCAGCGACGCCAAGGAGTCCGTGGCGCTGGCCGCGCTGCGCGCCCTGGGCGCGACGGTGTACGTCGGGCACCGGGCCGAGCAGGTCGCCGACGTCGACACGGTCGTGGTGTCCAGCGCGATCCGCGACAGCAACCCCGAGCTGGTCGCCGCCCGTGAGCGGGGGCTGCTCGTGCTGCCGCGCGCGGCGGCGCTGGCCTCGGTGATGTCCGGCCGCCGGGCCGTGGCGGTGGCGGGCACGCACGGGAAGACGACGACGACCTCGCTGCTGACCGTGGCGCTGCAGCACTGCGGCGCCGACCCGTCGTTCGCGATCGGCGGGCATCTCAACGAGTCGGGGGCCAACGCCCACAACGGCACCGGTGACCTGTTCGTCGCCGAGGCCGACGAGAGCGACGGCTCGTTCCTGCTCTACGAGCCCGAGGCGGCCATCGTCACCAACGTGGAGCCCGACCACCTCGACCACTACGGCAGCGCGGAGGCGGTGGCCGACGCGTTCGTCGCGTTCGCCAAGCGCATCCGCCCCGACGGCTTCCTGGTGACCTGTGCCGACGACCCGGGCGCCTGCGCGCTCGCCGAGTCGGCGCGTGGCCTGGGCGTGCGGGTGCTCACCTACGGCGAGAGCGAGGAGGCCGACGTCCGGGTGGCCGACCTGGTGACGAGCGGCGCCACGTCGAGGTTCGAGCTGGTGGTCCGGGGACGGCGGCTGGGCCCGCTCACGCTGCACATCCCGGGCCGGCACAACGCGCTGAACGCGGCGGCGGCGCTCACCGTCGGCCTCGAGATGTCCCTTCCGCTCGCGCACCTGCGGGAGGGCATCGAGGGCTTCTCGGGCACGCGGCGGCGGTTCGAGCTCAAGGGCGCCGCGGCCGGCGTGCGCGTCTATGACGACTACGCGCACCATCCGACCGAGGTCCGGGCGGTCCTGCACGCGGCCCGCGAAGTCGCCTCACCGGGGCGGGTGGTGGCGGTGTTCCAGCCGCACCTCTTCAGCCGGACCCAGGCCTTCGCCGCCGAGTTCGGCGAGGCGCTCGGGCTGGCCGACGAGGTCGTGGTGATGGAGGTGTTCGCCGCCCGGGAGGACCCCGTGCCCGGCGTCACCGGCGCGACGGTGGCAGCGGCGGTGCCGCTGGGGCCGGAGCACGTGACCTTCGAGCCGTCCTGGTCGGCCGTCGCCGGCCGCCTGGCCGGGCTGGCGGAGCGCGGCGACATCGTCATCACGATCGGCGCGGGAGACGTGACGATGATCGGCCCGGAGGTGCTCGCCCGTCTCGAGGACGCCGGGGCGTGAACGTCTCGACCAGCTCCGCCCGCCGGTTCGCCCGGCGGGTCTGGGCCCGGCGCTGGTCCCGGGTCAAGGTGATCCTCGTCGGGCTCGCCGTGGTGGCGGTGGGCGTGCTCGCCGGCTGGGTGGTGCTCTACTCGTCCCTGCTCGCCGTGCGCCAGGTCGAGATCGTCGGGACCAGCCGGGTGTCCACCGCCCAGGTCGAGGCGGCGGCCGCGGTGCCGACGGGCACCCCGCTCGCGCGCATCGACCTGTCCTCGGTGGCCGGGCGGGTGCGCAGCATCCCGGCCGTGCGCGACGCGACCGTGTCGAGGCGGTGGCCGCGGGCGGTGGAGATCGAGGTACGGGAGCGGGTGCCCGCCGCGGTGCAGGCGAGGGCACCGTCGTACGTCCTGGTCGACCGCTCGGGCGTCGCCTTCGACACGGTGCCGAGCCGGCCGCCGGGCCTGCCCCTGGTCAGCGCCCCGGCGGACGCCGGCCCGCCGGCGCTGCGGGCGGCGCTCGACGTGCTCGCCGCCACGCCGCCCGCGCTGCGGCCCCAGGTGCTCGAGGTGCGGGCCGGCGGGCCCGAGCAGGTGACGTTGCTGCTCACGAAGGGCCGCACGGTCGTGTGGGGGAGCCCGGACCGGGGAGCGCGCAAGGCGACCGTCCTGGCCGCGCTGCTGACCCGCCGCGCGACGGTGTACGACGTGAGCGCGCCGGACGCCCCGACGACCAGCAGGTAGCCGACACGCCGCGCCCCCGGCGTGTCGGGGCGTCGGTCGTTGAATCGGCCCGCGGGCGCACCTACGGTCCCTACCAACCTCGAAGTTGACATAACTATAAGGCTCAACTTGAGGGTGAGGGTTCCGATCGGCACACAGCGCAGGAACGAGACGAGGGGCACCGACGTGGCAGCACCGCAGAACTACCTCGCGGTCATCAAGGTCGTCGGCATCGGCGGCGGTGGTGTGAACGCGGTCAACCGCATGATCGAGGTCGGCCTCAAGGGTGTCGAGTTCATCGCGATCAACACCGACGCCCAGGCTCTGCTGATGTCCGACGCGGACGTCAAGCTCGACGTGGGCCGCGAGCTCACCCGCGGGCTCGGCGCCGGCGCCGACCCCGACGTCGGCCGCAAGGCCGCCGAGGACCACGCGGAGGAGATCGAGGAGGTCCTCAAGGGGGCCGACATGGTCTTCGTCACCGCGGGCGAGGGCGGCGGCACCGGCACCGGCGGCGCCCCGGTCGTGGCCCGCATCGCCCGCTCGCTCGGCGCGCTCACGATCGGCGTCGTGACCCGGCCGTTCGGCTTCGAGGGCCGCCGCCGGGCCAACTCCGCCGAGAGCGGCATCGCCGAGCTCCGCGACGAGGTCGACACCCTCATCGTCATCCCCAACGACCGGCTGCTGTCGATCTCCGACCGCAACATCAGCGTGCTCGACGCCTTCAAGTCCGCCGACCAGGTGCTCCTGCAGGGCGTCTCGGGCATCACCGACCTCATCACCACCCCCGGCCTGATCAACCTCGACTTCGCCGACGTGAAGTCGGTGATGTCCGGAGCCGGCTCGGCGCTCATGGGCATCGGCTCCGCGCGCGGCGACAACCGGGCGGTCGAGGCGGCCGAGATGGCCATCTCCAGCCCGCTGCTGGAGGCGTCGATCGACGGGGCGCACGGCGTGCTGCTGTCGATCTCCGGCGGCTCCGACCTCGGGCTGTTCGAGATCAACGAGGCCGCGCAGCTGGTCGCCGAGGCCGCCCACCAGGAGGCCAACATCATCTTCGGCGCGGTCATCGACGACGCCCTGGGCGACGAGGTCCGGGTGACCGTCATCGCCGCCGGGTTCGACGGCGGCACCCCGCGCCGCTCCGCGCCCGCGCCCGCCCGCCGGGCCGAGGGCTACGGCGCCGGTGCGGCCACCTCCACCCCGACGCCCGAGCCGACGTACCGCCCCAGCCCGACGCCCGAGCCGACCTACCGCCCTAGCCCGTCGCCCGAGCCGACCTACCGCCCCAGCCCCTCCCCGGCCGTGACGGCGGAGCCGCGGACCGCCGACCCGCTCGCCGACCCGCTGCCCGACCGCCCGGTCGAGCCGGTCCAGGCCGGCAGCAACGGCCACGGCGACGGCTCGCACATCACCCTGCCCCGCACCGAGGAGCGCGTCGACGCCTACCGGCAGCCGCCGCGGCCGTCGCGCACCATCGTCTTCGACGACAACGACGACCTCGACGTCCCCGACTTCCTGAAGTAAGCCGGGAAGTAAGCCGGGACCCCTCCCGGCGCGGAGAGGTGAGGGATGTTCCTGCGGACCGAGAGCGTCGGCCGCACCCGTTTCGCGGTCACCGACCGGCACGGCGGGCGGAGCGGCACGCCGTACGACACGCTCAACCTGGGCGGTCACGTCGGCGACCGGCCCGAGGCGGTCGCCGAGAACCGCCGCCGGGTCGCCGCCGCCGCGGGAGTCTCGCCCGACCACCTGCTCTTCATGCGCCAGGTCCACGGCACCGGGGTCGCCGTGGTCGACCGACCCTGGGCGGCGCAGGCCACGCTGCCGGAGGTCGACGCGCTCGTGACCGCCACCCCTGACCTGGCCGTCGCGGTGCTCGTCGCCGACTGCACGCCGGTGCTGCTCGCCGCGCACGACCCGGACGTCGTGGCGGTCGCTCACGCCGGACGCCAGGGGATGGCCGCGGGCGTGGTCGGGGCCACGCTGGAGGTGATGCGGTCGCTCGGGGCCCGGCCCGGCCGCGTCACCGCGTTCGTCGGCCCGTCCATCTGCGGCCGCTGCTACGAGGTGCCCCCGGCGCTGCAGGCGGAGGTGGCCGCGGTCGAGCCGGTCGCCCGCTCGACGACCCGGGCCGGCACCGCGGGCCTCGACGTGCGCGCGGGCATCGTGGCGCAGCTGCTCTCGGCCGGGGTGGAGACCGTCGAGGTCGACCCGACCTGCACGCTGGAGTCGCCCGACCTCTACTCCTACCGCCGCGACGGGGTCACCGGCCGGTTCGCCGGGATCGCGCTGATCGCCGGCGACGAGAGCGCCCGGGCGGGGGGCTGAGTGGACCGCCGAGCCGAGCTGGCAGCCAGACTCGCCGCGCTCGAGGAGCGCATCACGGCCGCCTGCCGGGCGGCCGGCCGCGACCGGGCCGAGCTCACCCTCGTCGCGGTCACCAAGACCTTCCCGGCCTCCGACGTGCGCCTGCTCGCCGAGCTCGGCGTCCGGGAGATAGGGGAGAACCGCGACCAGGAGGCCGCGCCCAAGGCCGCCGCCTGCGCCGACCTGCCGCTGCGGTGGCACTTCGTCGGCCAGCTGCAGACGAACAAGGCGCGCTCGGTCGCCGGCTACGCCGACGTGGTGCACTCCGTGGACCGGCTGCGGCTGGTGGCCGCCCTCGACCGGGCCGCCGCGGCCCGGGAGCGCCGGCTGACCTGCCTCGTGCAGGTCGACCTCGACGAGGGCCCGCATGCCGGGCGGGGAGGCGTCGCCGACGCCGCCGGGCTGGCTGCCGTCGCCGACGCGCTCGCGCGGGCGGACCACCTCGATCTGGGCGGGGTGATGGCCGTGGCTCCGCTCGGGACCGATCCCGGGCCGGCATTCGCCCGGCTGGAGCAGCTGGCCCGCCGGCTGCGCTCGGTGTACCCGCAGGCGACCGTGGTGTCCGCCGGCATGAGCGGCGACCTCGAGGCGGCCGTGGCGCACGGCGCGACACACCTGCGCGTCGGGACGGCGTTGCTCGGATCGCGCCCGCCCCTCGGGTAGCGTGGCCGGCAGGCCGGGAGTGTCGGCCCGAACGACCAGCACCACCGCGACAACTCGTTCGTCCATCAACGGAGGGCAGTCAGGCATGGCCGGCGCGATGCGTAAGGCGATGGTCTACCTCGGCCTCGTGGAGGACGAGGACCGCTACGACTACGACGAGTACGACGAGGGCGGCCAGCTCGACGTCGACCCCCGTGACGACCACCGTGCGGAGGTCCGCGGGGCCGCACCCGTCCCCTCCCGGGGCGTGACGTCGCTGCGCGACGACCGGGGAGCGGTGGCGACGATGCCGGAGCGGCGTCCGCAGGCGGCGCCGCGCGCGTTCGACCGCATCACGACGATCCACCCCCGCACCTACAACGAGGCCAAGCAGATCGGCGAGAGCTTCCGCGAGAGCACGCCGGTGATCATGAACCTCTCCGACATGGACGACTCGGACGCCAAGCGGCTGGTCGACTTCGCCGCCGGCCTGGTGTTCGGCCTGCGGGGGAGCATCGAGCGCGTCACCAACAAGGTCTTCCTGCTGTCGCCGGCGAACGTGACCGTGACGGCCGAGGACAAGGCCCGGATGGCCGAGAGTGGCTTCTTCAACCAGAGCTGAGGTGCAGGCGCGGTGACCGCGCTCCACACGGTCGGCCAGATCGTCGCGCTGCTGCTCTGGCTGTTCTTCATCCTGCTCATCGGGCGCCTGGTCCTGGACTACATCCAGATGTTCGCGCGGTCCTGGCGGCCCACCGGGGTCGTGCTCGTCATCGCGGAAGTTGTCTACACGATTACGGACCCGCCATTGCGGGCACTTCGAAAGGTGATCCCGCCGCTTCGGCTCGGCGCGGTGAGCCTGGATCTGTCCTTTCTGGTGCTCATCGTCCTCGTGCAGATCGCGATCTTTCTTGCGGGGTCGCTGTAGGCGGTACGGTGCGGTGTAACAGAATGGTGTCGAGACCCGTCGCCTACCTGTACTGATGACCCTGACGACGTGGCGGCGAGACCGTCACCGGACAACGAGACTGCCGAGGTGAAGCCATGCCGCTGACCCCCGAGGACGTGGCCAACAAGCAGTTCACGAGCACACGGCTCAAGCCGGGCTATGACGAGACCGAGGTCGACGAGTTCCTCGACGAGGTCGAGGCCGAGCTGACCCGGCTCTACCGGGAGAACGACGAGCTGCGCTCCAAGCTGGCCGCGGCCCAGCGGGCTCTCGCCGAGGCCGGCGAGGGTGGCAGGGCCGTGACGACGCAGCAGATGGCGCCGCCACCCGCCCCGGCCCCGACACCCCCACCCGCTCCGACGCCGCCACCGGCGCCGACCCCGCCGTCGGCTCCCGGGCTGGCGGGCGCCTCGGAGACGGCCACCGGCATCCTGGCGCTCGCCCAGCGCACCGCCGACGAGCACATCGCCGAGGCCCGCACCCAGGCCGACCGCATCATCGGCGAGGCCCGCACCCGGGCGGAGCAGCTCAAGCGGGAGGCCGAGGAGAAGCACCGCCAGACGATCGGGTCGCTCGAGCACGAGCGCACCACGCTCGAGCGCAAGGTCGAGCAGCTGAAGGCGTTCGAGCGGGAGTACCGCTCCCGGCTCAAGGCCTACCTGGAGAGCCAGCTGCGCGAGCTGGAGAGCCGCGGCAGCGAGGCGCCGGGCCAGCAGCAGGGCGGCCCCGGCGGGCAGCGCAGCCCGTTCGCGCCGGGAGCGCCGGTCGGCGCCCCGCCGCAGCAGGCCGAGCAGGCCCGCAGCGGCTTCCACCTCGACGAGGGGTCCGACTCGCGGGGCTGAGCAGACAGCGCGTGACGCCGGCGAGCCAGGGGGGTGGGCTCGCCGGCGTCTCGCGGTCTGGGCGGCGTCGCAGCGGGGAGGCTGCGGGCGCCGTCGTGGTCAGGCGGTCTGGCCGGTGGGGGCGAACATCCGCCGGAACGGGTCGCGGGCAGGCGGCGTCGGCAGCGTGATCCGGTTGCCGTCGACGTCCAGGCCACCGAGGCCCAGCACGCGCTGCAGGATGGAGAACGTCGACTCGCCGGCGTCGACCCCCGCCTGGGTCACCATGACCCGGTAGATCGTGACGTAGTGCTTGGCGGGGGTGTCGTAGCTCCAGTCGACCGAGCCGAGGTGCCGGGCGGTGCCGTGGGTGCCGTTCGGGCCGTTGAACGGCCCGTCCCACACCTGGATGCCGGCCGGGCCGGCCGAGTAGGGGCCGCCCATCCCCACGTCGTTGCGGCTCGCCGAGGCGAGCAGCTCGCGGGTCTCGCGCTCGGCGAGCACGAGGGCGGGGCGGACGTGGCTCGCGAGCGCAGGGACCGCGACCGCGGTCTCCTTGAGCTTGAGACCGTGGACGGTGGGGCCGCCGAGCGGTACGACGTGCAGAGGCACCGCGACCTCCCTCTCCCGTGGCCGCCCCCGCCCTGCTGGCGGGAACCGTCGCCGTCACCCGAAGTATCGGGCCGGAGCCCCCCGGTTCTTCACTAGACCGTCCGGGTGAAACCGCGTAACGCAGCGTGGATCAGCCCCCGGCTTACCCAACCTTTACGCGGTCACTGCGCCGTTCGGGTGACGCGGAAGGTGAGACCGAGCTCGTGGTCCTGGTGGTCCGGGCCGGGCACCGAGCCCAGCCCCTCCTCGAAGCGCACCGCGAGCACCTCGGCGGCGACCAGCCCGGCGTGCTCGCGCAGCGCCTCCCGCAGCTCGCCGTCGGCCTGCCAGGCGAGGGCGACCCGGTCGGTGACGTCGAAGCCGGAGGCCTTGCGCGCCTCCTGCACCAGCCGCACGACCTCGCGGGCGAGCCCCGCGCGCCGCAGCTCGGGGGTGACCGTCAGGTCGAGTGCCACCGTCTCGCCGCCCTCGGTGACCACGGCCCACCCCTCCCGCGGTGTCTCGGTGACGACCACTTCGTCGGGGGAGACCTCGACCGGCGCGCCGTCGACCGTGACGGTCGCCGACCCGGCCGCGCGCAGGGACGTGGCCAGCGCCGCCGCGTCGGCGGCGGCGATCGCAGCGGCCACCTTGGGTGTGTCCTTGCCGAAGCGCTTGCCCAGGGCCCGGAAGTTGCCCTTGGCCGAGTGGTCGACGAGCTCTCCGGAGAGGTCCTCGAAGACGTGCACGTTCAGCTCGTCGGCGACGTGGCGCTTCAGCTCGTCCGGCAGGTCGTGCCAGCCGGCGGCGCCGACGAGCGCCCGGCCGAGCGGCTGGCGGTTGCGCACCTTGGACTCGGCGCGGGCGGCGCGGCCCAGCTCGACCACCCGGCGTACGAGCCCGACCTGCGCGGCCAGCGTGTCGTCGACGAGGGACGCGTCGACCTGCGGCCACGCGGCGAGGTGCACGGACTCGGGGGCGTCCGGGGAGACCGGGCGCACGACGTCCTGCCAGACCCGCTCGCTCACGAACGGCACCATCGGCGCGAGCAGCAGCGTCACGACCTCCAGCACCTCGTGCAGGGTGCCCAGCGCCGCGGGGTCGCCGTCCCAGAAGCGGCGGCGGGACCGCCGGACGTACCAGTTGGACAGCGTGTCGACGTGGTCGGCCAGCAGCCGGCCGGCGCGCTGCGTGTCGAACGACTCGTAGGCGGCCGTGACGTCGCCGACGAGGCGCTGGGTCTCCGAGAGCAGCCAGCGGTCGAGCAGCGGGCGGTCGGCGGCCGCAGGTGCGGGCGTGTCCACCGGCGACCAGTCGTTGGCGTTGCCGTAGAGCGTGAGGAAGGACGCGGTGTTCCAGTAGGTCAGCAGCGTCTTGCGGACGACGTCCTGCAGCGCGGCGTGCCCGACCCGGCGCGGCAGCCACGGCGACCCGCTGGCAGCCATGAACCAGCGCAGCGCGTCGGCGCCGTGCTCGTCCATCAGCGGGATGGGCTCGAGGATGTTGCCGAGGTGCTTGCTCATCTTGCGCCCGTCCTCGGCCAGGATGTGCCCGAGGCAGAGGACGTTCTCGTACGACGAGCGGCCGTGCACCATCGTGTTGACCGCCATCAACGTGTAGAACCAGCCGCGCGTCTGGTCGATCGCCTCACAGATGAACTGCGCCGGGAAGGCGGCCTCGAACCGGTCCTTGCTGTTCTCGGCGTGCGGGTAGCCCCACTGGGCGAACGGCATCGAGCCGGAGTCGTACCACGCGTCGATGACCTCGGGCACCCGCCGCTGGGCTGCCCCGCACCGTGAGCAGGTCAGGACGACGTCGTCGACGAAGGGCCGGTGCGGGTCGAGGGCGGACAGGTCCTGGCCGGCCAGGGTGCCGAGCTCGGCCAGCGAGCCGACGCAGGTGAGGTGCGTCGGGTCGGCCTCGCACCGCCACACCGGCAGCGGCGTGCCCCAGAACCGCGACCGCGAGAGCGCCCAGTCGATGTTGTTGTGCAGCCAGTCGCCGTAGCGGCCCCACTTGATGTTCTCCGGGAACCAGCTGGTGCGCTCGTTCTCGGCGAGCAGCGCGTCCTTGACCGCGGTCGTGCGGATGTACCACGACGGCTGGGCGTAGTAGATCAGCGCGGTGTGGCAGCGCCAGCAGTGCGGGTAGGAGTGCTCGTAGGCCAGGTGGCGGAACAGCAGGCCGCGCGCCTTGAGGTCGTCGACCAGCGCCTTGTCGGCGCTCTTGAAGAACTGCCCGCCCACCAGCGCGACGGTGTCCTCGAAGTGCCCGTCCGGCCGCACCGGGTTGACCACCGGCAGCCCGTAGGCCTTGCACACCGCGAGGTCCTCCGCGCCGAACGCGGGGGACTGGTGCACCAGGCCGGTGCCGTCCTCGATGGTGACGTAGTCGGCCAGCACGACCAGGTGGCCGTCCTCGCCGGCCGGCCAGTCGACCAGCTCGAACGGCCGCTGGTAGGTCCACCGCTCCATGTCCCGCCCGGAGAACCGCTCGCCGACGGTCCAGCCCTCACCGAGCGCGGCCTCGACCAGCGGCTCGGCCACGACGAGCGTCTCCTCGCCGTCGGTCGCGGTGACGTAGGTGACGTCGGGGTGCACCGCCACGGCGGTGTTGGAGACCAGCGTCCACGGGGTGGTGGTCCACACGAGCAGGGCGGCCTGCCCGGCGTACGGCCCGCCCGTCAGCGGGAAGCGCACGTAGACGCTCGGGTCGACGACGGTCTCGTAGCCCTGGGCCAGCTCGTGGTCGGACAGGCCCGTGCCGCAGCGGGGGCAGTACGGCGCGACCCGGTGGTCCTGGACGAGCAGGCCCTGGTCGAAGATCTGCTTGAGCGACCACCAGACGCTCTCGACGTAGCCCGGGTCCATCGTCCAGTAGGCCTGGGACATGTCGACCCAGTAGCCCATCCGCTCGGTCATCGTCTCGAACTCGTCGACGTGCCGGAGCACCGACTCGCGGCACTTCGCGTTGAACTCGGCGACCCCGAACGCCTCGATGTCGCCCTTGCCGGAGAACCCGAGCTCCTTCTCGACGGCGATCTCGACGGGCAGCCCGTGGCAGTCCCAGCCGGCCTTGCGGACCACGTAGCTGCCCTGCATGGTCTTGAACCGCGGGAACACGTCCTTGAACACCCGCGCCTCGACGTGGTGGACGCCGGGGGTGCCGTTGGCGGTCGGCGGCCCCTCGTAGAACGTCCAGGGCTCGCCGCCCCGGGTCTGCTCGAGGCTCTTGGCGAAGGTGTCGTTGGCGCGCCAGAACTCGAGGATCTCGCGCTCCATCGCCGGCAGGTCGACCTGGGGCGGGACGGCGCGGTAGCGACGCTCGGTCACGGGTGCGGGCTCCTTCGTCGGGGACGTGCTCCGGCGAAGGGACGAGACGCAAGCGTCCCGCGGTACCACCCTCCTTGGCCGCATGGTGCGGCCCGCTTCGTTGACGTCCTGCTGCCGGGTCTAGTCGGCGGTCCGGCTGGCGGCCGGCGCCTTTCTTCCGGCGGCTCCGGGGTGATGGCCCCATCGTCGCTGTGCAGGTGCGCGTTGCGAGCCTACCGCCTCCCCCCGGCAGCGATCATGCACGTTTCGTCGCTGCCCGCCCCAACCCCCGGCGCCCACCCCCGGCCCCCACCCCCGGCCCCACCCCCGGCAGCGATCATGCACGTTCCGTCGCCCACCCCCGGCCCTCGACCCGTCGGCCCGGTGGAGCCGCGGAGCCTGGGGGCGTTCACAGGCCCCCAGTTCCGCAGCTCGATGGGTGGTCGCCCCCCCGGGCCATCGGCCACGACGGCCCGGTCGAGCTGCGGAGCCTGGGGGCGTTCACCGGCCCCCAGTTCCGCAGCTCGATGGGTGGTCACCCCCGAGGACGGGGCGGGCAGCCCTCCCGGGTCCGGCGGCGGGCCTCCGCGGGACGTGCGGTCGGCTCGATCGTCGCCGTGGTCGCGGGTACGTAACGTCGTGGGCAGTCACCGGACGAGAGACGATCCGGACCGAGCTCAGGAGCCACCATGAACACCAACCCGACCGCCGCGCAGACCGCCCCCCGGCCCACCTCCGCGGCCGCCGTCGAGACCGTCACCGCCGCCTGGTCCACGACCGACGAGCAGTTCTTCCACCTGGTCAGGGACCTGTTCGAGCCGAGCTGGCTGCGTGGCGCCGGCCTGCTGCTCGCGGACGACTCGTGACGGGTACGGCCAGCCCCACCCGGCGTACGGCCAGCCCCACCCTCGACCGCCG
>DASVBJ010000188.1:0-8604 GCA_036375895.1 Actinomycetes bacterium
GCAGTCGAGACGGCATCGGTCGGGTTCGACTCGCGGTGGACCGTGTGCGCCGGAACGTGCACGAAGTCACCGGGGCCGGCGTCGACGGTCGACCGGCCGCCCGGGCCGAACTCGAGCCGCAGCACCCCCGAGACGACGTACAGGCTCGTCTCGTGCTCCCCGTGATGGTGCCAGCCCGACGTCGCACCGGGCTGCGTGTGCACGAGCCCGGCCCACAACCCCGGGACGTCGAAGGCCCGCAGGCGCCGCATCCCCGGAGTCGGGTCGGCGTCGGCCAGGTCGCCCGCGGGGACCACACGCACCGGCTCGGACACGGCCCCAGCCTGCCGCAACTCCGCGACCGCCGCGAGGCCTCTGCGGCCGAGAACCAGAGCAGCGATCATGCACGTTTCGGCGACGGAACGTGCATGATCGCTGCAGGTTGGGGGGTCCGGGTGGGGTCAGAGGCCGCGCACCTTGTGGGGTCAGAGGCCGCGCATCGCCCCGCCGTCGACGGGGACCATCGCGCCGGTCACGTAGGACGCGGCGGGGGAGAGCAGGAACGCCGCGACCCGGCCGAACTCCTCCGGGGCGCCGTAACGCCGCAGAGGGATCCGCGCCTCGTGCTCCCGGCGCGCCGTGACGGGCTTGCCACTGGCCTGGTCGAGCTCACGCACCCGGTCGGTGTCGATGCGGCCCGGCATCAGCCCGTTGACCCGGATGTTGCGCGCCCCGAGCTCGTCGGCCAGCGTCTTGGCGGCCATCGCCAGGCCCGGGCGGAGGCCGTTGGAGACAGCCAGGCCGGAGATCGGCTCGCGCACCGAGGACGACAGCACGAAGACCACCGAGCCGCCTTCCTCCGAGAGCGTCGAGGTGACCGCCCGGGCGACGCGCAGCGCGCCGAGGAAGACCGACTCGAAGCCGCTACGCCACGCGTCGTCGCCGACCAGGCTGGCGGAGCCGGGCGGTGGTCCGCCGACGCTGATCAGTGCGCCGTCGAGGCGGCCCCAGCGGCCCATCGCGGCGGCGACCAGGCGGCTCTCCGTCCCGCTCTCGGCGAGGTCACCCCGCACCGCCAGCGCGTGGTCGTTGCCGCCGAGGGACTCAGCCACCTCGGCCAGCCTCTGCTCGTCCCTGGCGCAGACGACGACCCGGGCGCCGTCCGCAACCAGGGCCTGTGCGCCGGCCAGGCCGAGCCCTCGGCTGGCACCGGTCACGACGTACACGCGGTCCTTCAGTCCTAGATCCATGGGCGCCATCCTGCCGTCAAAGCCCGGTTAGGGTGCAAGACGTGCACACCGAGGACGACGTACGCGCGTGGCTCACCGCGGCGCGTCGGGTCACCGTGCTGTCCGGCGCGGGCATCAGCACCAGCTCCGGCGTGCCGGACTTCCGCGGCCCGCAGGGCGTGTGGACCCGGAACCCGGGCGCGCAGGCGATGTTCACCCTGCAGAGCTACGTCGCCGACCCCGAGCTGCGGAAGGTCGCGTGGGCCAACCGGCGCGACCACCCGGCCTGGGACGCGTTGCCCAACGCCGGGCACCGGGCGCTCGTCGCGCTGGAGCGCTCCGGCCGGCTGGTCGCGATCGTCACGCAGAACATCGACGGGCTGCACCAGCGCGCGGGCAACCACCCGCAGAAGGTCATCGAGATCCACGGCACGCTCTACGAGGTGGAGTGCCTCACCTGCGAGCGCCGCACGACGATGCGGGAGAACCTCGACCGCGTCGCCGCCGGTGACCCGGACCCGGCCTGCCTGGCCTGCGGCGGCATCCAGAAGTCGGCCACCATCTCCTTCGGCCAGGCGCTGCGGCCGCACGTCCTGCGGGCCGCGACCGAGGCCGCCGCGGCGTGCGACCTGCTGCTGGCGGTCGGCTCGACGCTGCAGGTGCAGCCCGCGGCGGGGCTCGCCGAGGTGGCCGTCGACCACGGCGCGCGGCTGGTCGTCATCAACCACGACCCCACGCCGTACGACGTGATCGCCGCGGCGACGTTGCGCGACTCCATCGACGAGGTGCTGCCGCGGCTCGTCGCCCCGTTGGCCGCATGACCGGCGGACCCATCACCGCCCTGCGGCGACCACGGCGACTCGTGCCCGGTGACCGGGTCGCCGTCGTCGCTCCCAGCGGGCCGCTGGAGGCGGACCGGCTGGCCCGCGGCGTCGGCATCCTCGAGTCCTGGGGACTGCAGGTCGTGGTGGGTGCGCACGCCCTCGAACGTGACCGACACCTGGCCGGCGACGACGAGGGCCGCGCGGCGGACCTGCAGGCGGCGTGGACCGACCCGTCGGTGCGTGCCGTCGTCTGCGCCCGCGGTGGCTCGGGCGCGGCGCGACTGCTGGACCTCCTCGACTGGGACGCGGTCCGGCGGGCCGAGCCACGGGTGCTCGTCGGCTTCAGCGACGCCACCGTCCTGCACGAGGCGGCGGCCACGCACGCCGGCGTGGCGGGGCTGTTCGGGCCGATGGCCGCGACCGAGGTGTTCGGCGGCGCGGCACCGGACGCGGAAACGGTCGAGCACCTGCGGACCACGTTGTTCCAGCCCGAGGAGGCGCAGGTCCTCAGCGGGGCCGGGACCCGCCGCATCGCCGGGGGCCGGGCCGCCGGCGTCACCGTCGGCGGCACGCTGTCGCTGCTCGCCGGGTCGGTCGGCACGCCGGAGTCACGGCCCGCACGCGGCGGGATCGTCGTCCTGGAGGACGTCACCGAGGAGCCGTACCGGATCGACGGCCTGCTGACCCAGCTGCTGCGCGCGGGCTGGTTCGACGGCGTCCGGGGTGTCGCCCTCGGCTCGTGGGTGGGTTGCGGCGACGACGCGGTCGAGACGGTGACGGCGCGCCTGCAGCACCTGGGCGTGCCGGTGCTCGCCGACCTGCCCTTCGGTCACGGCGTGCCGCAGCTGACCGTGCCGCTCGGGGTCGAGGCCGTGCTCGACGCCGACGCGGGGACGCTCACGATGTGCGAGCCGGCGCTGGCCTGACCCGCCGGGTCAGCGGTCGGCGCGCCGCTCGGCCGGCGCGTCCGCGCGCTGCTCGGCCGGCGCGTCCTTGCCCGGCCCCGGTGCCTGGGTGAGGTTCAGCGCGGTGTTGACCAGGGCCAGGTGGCTGTAGGCCTGCGGGACGTTGCCGACCTGGCGGCGGCGGACCACGTCGTACTCCTCGGCGAGAAGTCCCACGTCGTTGCGCAGGCGCAGCATCCGCTCGAACAGCGACCGGCCCTCCTCGACCTGCCCGTCCAGGACGAGGGCATCGGCCAGCCAGAAGCTGCACGCCAGGAACGCGCCCTCGTCGCCGGCGAGCCCGTCGACGCCGCGGCCGCCGTTCGTGTCGTAACGCCGGACGAACCCGTCCTCGACCAGGTCGGCCTGGATCGCACGCAGCGTGCCGCGCACCCGCTCGTCCTCGGCGGGCAGGAACCCGAGCTGGGGAATGAGCAGCAGCGCGGCGTCGAGCTCCTTGGACCCGTAGTGCTGGGTGAAGGTGTTCCGCTGCGCGTCGTAGGCCTTCTCGCAGACGTCACGGTGGATCTCCTCGCGCAGGGCGCGGTACCGGTCGACCGGACCGTCGAGGCCGGCCTCCTCCACGCTGCGCACCGCCCGGTCTGCGGCGACCCAGGCGAGCACCTTCGAGTGGGTGAAGTGCTGCTGCCCGCCGCGCACCTCCCACAGCCCGTCGTCCGGGTGCCGCCAGCCGGACTCCAGCCACTCCATCAGCTTCTGCTGGATGCGCCAGGCGTCCTCGTCCGGCTCCAGGCCGTACGAGCGGGCGAGCCACAGGGTGTCCATCACCTCGCCGTAGACGTCGAGCTGCCGCTGGCCGACCGCCCCGTTGCCGATGCGCACCGGCCTCGAGGCCTCGTAGCCGGCCAGCCAGTCCAGCTCGAGCTCGGGCACCCAGCGCTCGCCGGCCACGCCGTACAGGATCTGCAGGTGCTCGGGGCTGCCGGCAACCGCCCGGAGCAGCCACTCGCGCCACGCGGCCGCCTCCTCCTCGAACCCGGTCTTCACCAGGGCCTGCAGGGTGAACGCGGCGTCCCGCAGCCAGCAGAAGCGGTAGTCCCAGTTGCGGACCCCGCCGATCGCCTCGGGCAGCGACGTGGTCGCGGCCGCGACGATGCCGCCCGTCGGCGCGTAGGTCAGGCCCTTGAGGGTGATGAGCGAGCGGACCACCGCGTCGCGGTACGGACCCTCGTAGGTGCACCGCTCGGCCCACCGCTGCCAGAACCGGGAGGTCTGGCGCAGGGCTTTCGCCGCGTCGACCGGCCTCGGCTTCGGCAGGTGCGAGGGGTGCCAGGTCAGCACGAAGCCGACCCGGTCGCCCTCCTCGACGGCGAAGTCCGCGTACGACGCGTAGTCGCGGCCGTGGTGCGCGACGTCCGACGCGAGCCACACCGAGTCCGGGCCGGCGATGGCCGCCAGCATCCCGTCGAGGTGGCGCACCCAGGGCACGATCTGGCCGTAGTTGAAGCGCAGCCGCAGCTCGCTGCGCATGTCGACCCGGCCCGACACGCCCTCCACGATGCGCACGACGTCGGGCGCCTCGCCCCGCTCCGGCATGAAGTCGAGCACCCGCACCGTGCCCGACGGGGTGTCCCACTCCGTCTCCAGCACCAGCGACTCGCCGACGTACCGCCGGCGCGTACAGGGACCACCGGATCGCGGCCCCACCCGCCAGTGCCCGTTCTTCTCCGTGCCGAGCAGCGCCGCGAAGCACGCCCCCGAGTCGAAGCGCGGGAAGCAGAGCCAGTCGATGGATCCGTCGCGCCCCACCAGCCCGGCCGCGTTCATGTCGCTGATGAGGGCGTAGTCCTCTATGAGTCCCGGCACGGTCGGCTCCTACCCGTCGGCGCGCGTGGGCACCGGGCGAGGGGCAGAAGCCGTCCGGTTGGCAGGTCCGGGGCGTCCGGGGCGTCCGGCGCGTCCGGGGCGTCCGGCCGCCAGGTCCCGTGCCTCGCGGCGGGCCAGGACGACGTAGCCGCCCAGCGCCATCAGCCCGAAGAGGAACCACTGGAAGGCGTAGGCGAGGTGCGGCCCCTCGCTCACCTCGGGCGGGGGGAGTGCCGTCGGCGCCGGCCGGCTGGGCGGGTCCTGGGCGACGAGCTCGCCGTACCCGCCGTACACGGGGTAGGGGAGGCTCCTGGCGATCGTGGCGACGGCGATCCGCGTCACCTGGCCGGCGGGCGGGGCGGGCCCGTGCTTCGGCGGCTCCGCCTGCCGCATCCGCGCGGTCACGGTGGCCTCGCCGGAGGGCGGCGGTGGTACGTCGGGCCTGGTGGCGGCGGTCTCGGCGGTCGGGACCCAGCCGCGGTCGACGAGGAGGGCGGGGCCCTGCTCGGTGACCAGCGGGGTGAGCACGTGGTAGCCGACCGCGCCGTCCAGCGTCCGGTTGCGCACGACCAGCTCGTGGCCGGTGTCGTAGCGGCCGGTCGCGGTCACCCTGCGCCACTGTTGCCCGGTGGGCAGCGGGTGCCCTGGCCGCAGCAGGTCGGCCGCCGGCACGGGCGCGGCCCCGAGGTTGTGCTCGATGACCGCGTTGCGGGCGTGCCGCTGATGGAGACGGTCGAGCTGCCACCGGCCCAGCGCCGCGCAGAGGGCCGCGGCGGCGATCGCGGCCGCCAGCAGACCCAGCCAGCGCCGGCTCAGCAGGAACCGGTAGGTGGCGAGCACGCCGTGAACGGTAACCCGTTGTCGGCAGCACGACGTACGCTGGGGCGGTGCTCGTAGACACCTTCGGCCGAGTGGCCACCGACCTGCGCGTGTCCCTGACCGACCGGTGCAACCTGCGCTGTTCCTACTGCATGCCGCCGGAAGGCCTGGAGTGGCTTCCCGGCCCGGAGGTCCTGACCGACGACGAGGTCGTCCGCCTGGTGCGCGTCGCGGTCGGCCTCGGCGTCACCGAGGTGCGGTTCACGGGCGGGGAGCCGCTGCTGCGCAAGGGCCTGGTCGGCATCGTCGAGCAGGTGGCGGCCCTGCAGCCGCGGCCGCGGATCTCGCTCACCACGAACGCGATCGGCCTGGCCCGGCTGGCCCGGCCGCTGCGTGACGCGGGGCTCGACCGGGTGAACATCTCGCTCGACACGCTCGACCGGGACCGGTTCGCCACGCTCACCCACCGCGACCGGCTGCCCGACGTCCTGGCCGGGCTGGAGGGGGCCGTGGCCGCCGGGCTCGACCCGGTCAAGGTCAACGCGGTGATGATGCGGGGCGTCAACGACGACGAGTGCGTGCCGCTGCTGCGCTGGTGTCTCGACCACGGCTACCACCTGCGCTTCATCGAGCAGATGCCGCTCGACGCCCAGCACGGCTGGCAGCGCAGCAACATGGTGACGGCCGCCGAGATCCTCGGCCGGCTGGCCGAGGCCTTCTCGCTGACCGACGTCGGCGCCGAGGAGCGCGGCAGCGCCCCGGCCGAGGAGTGGCTGGTCGACGGCGGGCCGGCCCGCGTCGGAGTCATCGGCACGGTGACGCGCCCGTTCTGCGGTGCCTGCGACCGGGTCCGGCTCACGGCGGACGGGCAGATCCGCAACTGCCTGTTCGCCCGCGAGGAGTCCGACCTGCGCGACGCGATGCGGTCGGGGGCCGACGACGAGGACCTGGCAGACCGCTTCCGGGCCGCTCTGCTCGCCAAGAAGGCGGGGCACGGCATCGACGACCCTGGCTTCCTGCAGCCCAACCGGCCGATGTCGGCGATCGGCGGCTGACAGCCGGCTGACAGCCACCGCGTCTCGCCCCGCAGGGTTGGGTCCGGCCGGGGTGGGTCAGCCCTCCCGGGCCGGCTCGGCCTCCCAGTCGGCGACCCGGACCGTCTCGCGCAGGAAGCCGCGTGTCTGCAGGAACTGCGCGAGATGGTCGCGGTGGTGCTCACAGGCCGCCCAGGCCTTGCGCCGCTCCGGGGTGTGCAGCTTGGGGTTGTTCCAGGCGAGCACCCAGGTCGCCCCGGCGCGGCAGCCCTTCGCCGAGCAGACGGGGGAGGCGGGTTCTGGGTCGGTCACGGCCTCAGTCTTCCAGCGGGGGACGTTGCCGACGTGACGGCACGTGGCGACAAATGCCCGAAAAGGGCGATGCCGGGCAGCCACGGGGGGAGCCGCCCGGCATCGCGTCGTTTGCGCCCGTGGCGATGCCGCTGGCGCTCATCGGGAGTATTGCACGGATCGGTGTCACATCAACGATCAGGGCCGTCGATCGCCCGGGTGTCGTCGGCCCGGTTGGTGACCGGCATTGCCTCGATGCGCTCCCGGCCGCTGTTCGCGAACACGACGGACAGGTACGGCAGCACGAGCGCCGCAGCCACGAGGACCCACCGCAGCCAACCGTGGGCGACGACGGCCAGCACGAAGCACACGGTCCGGACCCCCATGGACACGAGGTAGCGACGGGTCCGGCTGTTGACGTCGTCACGGACGCCGCGCCGCGCCGCGGTGATCTTGTACACCGGGGGCTTGTCGCGTCGACGGACCCGGCCTGACGTCCGGGAGGTGGTCACCGGTCCACACTAGGTCAGGACCGCAACCGGCAGAAGGAGTGGGGATGGGCAATCGCACCTATCGGGTGACCGAGATCGTGGGCACCTCCGACCAGGGCATGGACGAGGCGATCCGCAACGGCCTCGCCCGGGCCGCCCAGACCCTGCGCCACATCGACTGGTTCGAGGTGACCGAGACGCGCGGTCACGTGGTCGACGGCCAGGTCGAGCACTTCCAGGTCGGCATGAAGATCGGCTTCCGCCTCGAGGACGCCTGACCAACCCCCGGGCCGCCAACCCCGGCAGCGATCATGCACGTTCCGTCGCACAGGCTCCGCCAATCCCGGCAGCGATCATGCACGTTCCGTCGCACGGACTCGGCGAAACGACGGAACGTGCATGATCGCTGCCTGAAGGGGCCAGAAGGGGCCAGAAGGGGGAGGGTGGGTCAGGAGGCCTGGCTGACGGAGGACATGTTGAAGTCGCCCACGCGCCAGGCCGGCATCGCCGTACGGGTGAAGTAGTCGTTCCACTCCCGGGCGAGGGTCCGCTCGGTCAGCCCGACCTCGGCGAGGCGCCCGAGCAGGCTCACCGGGCTCTCGTTGAACCGGAAGTTGTTGACCTCGGCGACGACCTCACCACCCTCGACCAGGTAGACCCCGTCGCGGGTCAGGCCGGTCAGCAGCAGCGACTGCGGGTCGACCTCCCGGATGTACCACAGGCAGGTGAGGAGCAGCCCCCGGTCGGTCGCCGCCACCATCTCGTCGAGGCCCCTGGTCGCGTCGGCGGACGAGAACATCAGGTTGTCGATGCCGGGTGTCACGGGCAGCCCGGTCAGCCCGGCCGAGTGCCGGGTCTGGATCAAGGCGGTCAGGCGGCCGTCGCCGATCCAGTCGGTCGCCGTCATCGGCAGCCCGTTGTCGAACACCGACTGCGAGGCGCCCGACGAGGCCGCCGCGACGAACGGCGCGCACTCGAGACCGGGCTCGAGCGGGTCGCTCCACATCCGGACCGGCGCGTCGGTCAGCTGCTCGCCCACCCGGGTGCCGCCACCCGGACGACTGAACACGGTGCGTCCGTCGTGGGCGTCACGGGCGACCGACGACCAGTACTGGTAGATGAGGAAGTCGGCCACGGCGCTGGGCGGCAGCAGCGTCTCGTACCGA
>DASVBJ010000216.1:0-10790 GCA_036375895.1 Actinomycetes bacterium
CCGCCCTGATGAGCACAGCGTCGAGCATCTGCTCCGTGAGCCGCCCGGTGAAGGTGTTCTGCTGGCTGGGGTGGAACGACGCGATCACGAGCAGGTCACCGACCTGCACCTCCGCGCCGTGGGCGAACTTCGGCCGCGGCCTGGGCACCACGTCGCCCGCGCGGTCGAGGGCGCCGAGCAGCGCCTGCCAGCCGAACGCCCCGAGCGCCACCGCGACCCGCAGATGAGGCCGCACAGCCGCTATCTCGGCGTCGAGCCACGGCGCGCAGGTGTCCCTCTCGGCCGGCGTGGGTGCGTTGGCCGGCGGAGCGCAGCGCACCGTCGCCACCATCCTTGCGCCGACGAGCTGCTGGCCGTCACCCGCGCGGAGGCTCGTGGCCTGTGTCGCGAGGCCGACCCGGTGCAGGGCGGCGAACAGCCAGTCGCCGCTGCGGTCGCCGGTGAAGATGCGCCCGGTGCGGTTGCCGCCGTGTGCGGCCGGCGCAAGGCCCACGACGAGCACCCGTGGCTCGGTGTCGCCCCACCCGGGCACCGGCCGCCCCCAGTAGGGCTCGGCTGCGAAGGACCGGCGCTTCTCGACCGCCACCTGCTCGCGCCAGGCCACCAGGCGCGGGCACGCCCGGCAGACCGACACCCGGGCGTCGAGCTCGGCCAGGGAGCCCGCCTCGCCAGCGAACCGGCGTACGTCCTGCGGCGTGGTCGCCACCGGCGTGGTGGGAAGGGCCGGGTCGTCGGGCCACCCGCTGCCCGGCGTGACCGGGCTGGTGAACTCGGTCTCCTCGGGCACCTAGAGGCGGCTCTTGAGCAGGTCGACGGTGCGCCGCCAGGCGTCGCCGGCGTGCTTCGGGTCGTGCACCTCGGGCCGCTGGTCGTTGAAGAACGCGTGGAGTGAGCCCGGGTAGTCGTAGACCTCGACCGACCCGCCGGCCTCCTCGATGCCGTGGACGGCCTGCTGGATGCCGGCGGCCTTGGAGGTGCCGTCCTCCTCGGACGCGTGGATCATTGCGGCCTTGTTCGTGTAGTTGCCCCACGTGGGCCGCATCTTCTCCCAGGGCACGGCCGGGTAGAAGCCGACCGCGACCTTGACCTCGTCGGCCAGCGCACCGCTCCACAGCGCGAGCGAGCCACCCATGCAGAAGCCGACCGCGCCGACCCCGTGGTTCTCCACGTCGTCGCGGCCGCGGAGGTACTGCGCCGCGCCCTGAATGTCCTTGGCGGCGCGATCCATGGCGAGGCCCATGAGGAGGCGCTGCGCCTCGTCGGGCTCGTCGGTCTTGGCTCCGTGGAAGAAGTCGGGCGCGAGCGCGACGAAGCCCTCCTTGGCGAAGCGGTCAGCCACGTCCTTGATGTGGCCGACGAGGCCCCACCACTCCTGGATCACGATGACGCCCGGGCCGGCGCCGGAGTCGGGAACGGCGAGGTAGCCCTCGCAGGTGTCGCCGTTGCTGGGAAAGCTGACCATCTCGCCCACGGGCGGGACCTCCTCGACGATCTCGGACTCGGGCGACCACAGGATGCCGCCCACCGGACCTTCCCACGTTCCCGGCCCGCGAGCCAGGGGCCTCCGGGAGATTCGCGCAACCCGGCGGCGATGCTGGACAAAACGCGTGAATCCGGACACACTTCCCCCGGATCGTCGGGGCCCGCGCCCGCACGAACGGTCCCTGGGGGAAGCCGCTCGGACCGGAGGTGGACGTGCTCCGCCAGCTCGACCGCGGTGACCGGGGGCAGCCGTCACCCGGTGACCGTGCCCCGTCACCGCGCCGCCTGACCGACCGGCTGCCCGCCGTCGGTCTGCTCGCCGCCGGTGCCGCGCTCGCCGTGGTCGTCTCGCTGGACGCAGGCCCGTGGGCGCACGTCACCACGGCGGCCAGCGCCGTGGACTACGTGGACCACGGCCGGATCGCGTTGCTCAGCGGCCACGACGGCAACGGGCTGCTCGCCGAGCCACGGGTGGCCTTGCTGGCGCACCCCGGCGACGACGCCGCGCTGACGGCGGTGCCCGACGGCACTCTCGTGCGGGTCCTCGCCAGCCGTGGCGAGTGGCGGGAGATCGGCACGCTGGAAGGCGAGGCGGTGCGCGGCTGGGTCAGCGACTTCTACGTGCGCGGCGTCGCGCGGCTGGTGGGCACGTCACCCTCATGCGAGGTCCGGATCGGCGGCGAGGCCGTGCCGGCGGGCCAGCAGATCGTCGTGGAGGACGTGCGGGCCGACCGGGTGCGAGTCCGGCTGGCGTCCGGCCGCGGCTGGGGCTGGGTCGACCGGTCCACTGTGCGCGAGCTGCCGCCCGGCCCGGCGGACGGGTGCGGGCCGGTCGCCACCGGATGACCACGCCGCGGATGGACGAGTCCGAGGC
The DNA here is from genome assembly GCA_036375895.1 of Actinomycetes bacterium. Lineage (GTDB taxonomy): Bacteria > Actinomycetota > Actinomycetes > JACCUZ01 > JACCUZ01 > DASVBJ01. The sequence goes on from DASVBJ010000216.1 coordinate 2,357, forward strand.
TCCCGCCGCCTGACGGAAGCCCACCGGCGGCTACCGCTTCGCGGCGCCCGGCTTGGTCAACGAGCGGTCCACGCTGCGCACGACGCTGCGCAGGAAGTTGTACTGCGTCGTGACGAGCTTGTCGGCCATGTCCAAGGCGGCATCGATGACGGCTTCGCGCCGCGACGGGCGCTCGCCGATCGCCGGGATCACCTCGTCAACTGTGTCGACGAACTTGCGCACCGCCTCGATCGCGGCCCGCTGGCCGGCTTCGACCGCCTTGAGCACGTCCTCGGACATCTCCGCAGTTCTGTCCACTGCGCTCTTCTGTCCAGCGCTCGCGGTCTTCTTGGCCGGCTCGGTCTTCTTGGCCGGCTCGCGGGTGCGAGCAGCCGGCACCTTCGCCGTCTTCCGGGTGGTCTGGGCCATGATCGCCCTCCTTGGGTCGCGCGAGAGTCCCCGTACCTGTTCATCGCAGCACGACCCGTCGTCGACCGGCAGGGGACAACGTCCCCGGCGACACGCGAGTCCTCGTGCGTGGAGCAGCCGGGTCGCTGCTCGCCGCAGGTGACCGCGGGGGGTCAGCGGTCAGCGGCCGTCGCGCCTTGGACCAGGCTCCAGGCGATGCCGTCGAGGATGTCGTGCTCGCTCACGAGCACGGCGTCGACCGGGACGCGGTCGAGGATCGCGCTCAGCACCATCGCGCCCGCCCCGATCACGTCGACGCGACCGGGGTGCATGAACGGCAGTGCCGCCCGCTGGTCGTGGGTCATCGCGAGCAGCCGGCCGGTCACGTCACGCACCTCGGCGGCGGGGATGCGCGAGTGGTGGATGCGCTCCGCGATGTACGCCGGGAGGTCCAGCGCCATCGCCGCGACGGTCGTCACCGTGCCGGCGAGCCCGACGAGGGTTCGCGCGTCGCCGAGGGGGACGGCGCCGGCCACGGTGTCGAGCACGCCGTCGATGTCGGCCCGGGCCTGGGCCACCTCGTCCTCGGTGGGCGGGTCGGAGTGCAGGTGTCGCTCGGTCATCCGGACGCAGCCGATGTCGACCGACAGCCCCGCGTTCGGCCCGCCACCCGACGTACCGAGCACGAACTCCGTCGAGCCGCCCCCGATGTCGACGACCAGGAAGGGCTCGTCGCACCCGGCGAGCTCGCGCGTCGCGCCGGCGAAGGACAACGCGGCCTCCTCGTCGCCACTCACCACCTCCGGGTCGACGCCGAGCGCATCGACGACGCCGGCCACGAAGTCGCCCCGGTTGGCTACGTCCCGAGAGGCCGAGGTGGCGACGAATCGCAGCCGCTCGACGCCCGCGTCGCGCATGACGTCGGCGTACCGCCGGCAGGCCGCGAAGGTGCGCTCGAGGGCGTCCGGCGAGAACCGACCGGTCCGGTCGACGCCCTGACCCAACCGGACGATCTCCATCCGGCGGTCGACGTCGGTCAAGGTGCCGGCCGCCGGGTCGAGGTCGGCGACCAGCAGCCGGATCGAGTTGGTGCCGCAGTCGACGCCGGCGACCCGGGTCACGGCCCGTCCCCCTCGGGCGCGACGCACGGACCGGCCGCCCACCACTCGGGCAGGGCCGCGAGCGCCTCGTCGCCGAGCGGGTTGACGCCCGGACCGGCCGCCAGCGCGTGGCCCACCAGCACGTGCAGGCACTTGACCCGGTGCGGCATGCCGCCGGCCGACACTCCGTGGATCTCCGGCACCTGCTCGATGGCGTCGCGGGCCGCGACGTAGGACTCGTGGGCGGCGCGGTAGGCCGCCCGCAGCCCCTCGTCGGAGGTCAGCCGCTCGGTCATCTCGCGCATCATGCCGCCCGCCTCGAGCGTGCCCACGGCGCCGGCGGCACGCGGGCAGGTGAGGTAGTACAGCGTCGGGAACGGCGTCCCGTCCGGCAGCCGCGGCGCGGTCTCGACGACGTCGGGCAGCCCGCACGGGCAGCGGTGGGCCACCCGGCGCAGGCCGCGCGGCTCACGGCCGAGCTGCGCGCGCACCGCCGCGACGTCGGCAGGGTCGGTCAAAGCGCGTCAGCCCTTGCCCGCAGCCTCGACCGAGCCCCACAGGTCACCGAACCAGGGTCTGGCCGGCGCCTGTCGGGTCGGCCCGCTGGGCCTCGGCGCGGGCGCGGGTGCCTCGTCCGGCTCGAGCACGACGTACTGCGTCTCCCCCGGCATCACGAAGTGCAGCCGTTCGCGTGCCTGCGCCCGGACGTACGCCGGGTCGCGCCAGCGCCGCTGGGCGTCCTCGAGGGCGGCGACGCGCTTCTCCTGCTCGGAGACCTTGGCCTCGTACTCGCCGATCTCGCCGCGCTGGGCGAGGTACTCCCGCAGCGGGTAGGCCAACGAGATCGCCAGCATGCAGACGACGAGCGCCAGCACCGCCGCCCGGCCGGTGAGGTTCGCCCGCCGGGGGGCCGGCGGGCCGGTTTGCTCGCCAGCGCCACCGCGGTTGCCCGCGACGGCCGCGCGGGGGCGCGACGGCCCCTTGGCGGCCGGTGGTCGGCGCGGCGCGGTCACGGTCTGCGTCAGCTCCCGTGCCGCGGGAAGGCCGCGCGACCCGCGTAGCGCGCCGCATCGTCGAGCTCCTCCTCGATGCGGAGCAGCTGGTTGTACTTCGCGACGCGCTCGGACCGGGCCGGCGCGCCGGTCTTGATCTGACCGCAGTCCGTGGCGACGGCGAGGTCGGCGATGGTGGTGTCCTCGGTCTCGCCGGAACGGTGGCTCATCATGCAGCGGTAGCCGCTGCGGTGGGCCATCCCGACCGCGTCGAGGGTCTCGGTCAAGGTGCCGATCTGGTTGACCTTGACCAGCAGGGCGTTGGCCTGGCCGCCCTCGATGCCCCGCGCCAGCCGCTCCGGGTTGGTGACGAAGAGGTCGTCGCCGACGATCTGCACGCGGTCGCCGAGGGCGTCGGTGACGGCCTTCCAGCCGTCCCAGTCCTCCTCGCTCATCGGGTCCTCGATCGACACGAGCGGGTACGCCGAGACCAGCTCGGCGTAGTAGGCGGCCATCTCCTCGGCCGACTTCTGCCCGCCCTCGAAGCCGTAGGAGCCGTTGTCGTAGAACTCGGTCGCCGCCACGTCGAGCGCCAGCGCGATGTCGGTGCCCAGCGAGAAGCCGGCCTTCTCCACCGCGACACCGATCAGGTCGAGCGCGTCACGGTTGCTCGGCAGACTGGGCGCGAACCCGCCCTCGTCGCCGAGTCCGGTCGCCAGACCGCGCTCCTTCAGGACGCCCTTCAGGGCGTGGTAGACCTCGGCACCCCACTGCAGCGCCTCTCGGAACGTGGACGCGCCGACCGGGGCGACCATGAACTCCTGGATGTCCACGTTGGAGTCGGCGTGGGCGCCGCCGTTGAGGATGTTCATCATCGGCACGGGCAGCACGTGCGCGTTGGGGCCGCCCACGTAGCGGAAGAGCGGCAGCTCGGCCGACTCGGCGGCGGCCTTGGCGACGGCGAGCGAGACACCGAGGATCGCGTTGGCGCCGAGGCGGCTCTTGTTGGGCGTGCCGTCGAGGTCGATCAGGGCCTGGTCGACGAGCCGCTGCTCGCTGGCGTCGTAGCCGACGAGCTCGGGGCCGATCTCGTCGAGCACCGCGAGGACCGCCCTCTCGACGCCCTTCCCGCCGTAGCGGCCCTTGTCGCCGTCACGCAGCTCCACGGCCTCGAACGCCCCGGTGCTCGCACCGCTGGGGACCGCCGCGCGGGCGATGGTGCCGTCGTCGAGGGCGACCTCCACCTCGATGGTGGGGTTTCCGCGCGAGTCGAGGATCTCGCGGGCTCCGACGGCGTCGATGCTCGCCACGTGCTGCTCCTTCGGTCGGCGGGTCTGTCGGGCCAGGCTACCGGCGCGGCGCCCGCACCCCGTCGTACGCCTCGCCCCCATCCAAGGCAGCGATCATGCACGAACCGTCACTCGGAACGGCCGACACCTTGGCGCTCCTCCCGTCGGAACCCGCCGAGCGACGGAAGCTGCATGATCGCTGCCAGGGAGACGGCGCGAGGGGGACGGCGCGAGGGGGACGGCGCGAGGGGGACGGCGAGAGGGAGACGGCGCGAGGGCTCGGGTCAGAGGCCGAGCAGGGTGCGCAGGTGCCGCGGGGCGGGCGAGCCGTGCGCGAGCATCGCGTCGTGACGCTCGCGCACCGACAGGTCGGGTCGCGCCGTCGCGAGGTCCCGCGCCAGGTCCGCCACCTCCACGTAGCCCACGTAGTACGTCGAGAGCTGCGCGCTCGTCAGCAGCGCCCGCCGCCACTTGCCGGCCGCCTCGCCCTCCTCCTGGTGCCCCTGCTCCATCATCAGGCGCATGGCCTCGTCCTCGGTCATGCCGTGGGCGTGCACCTTGGCGTCGAGGATGGCGTTGATGACCATGCGCAGCTGCATCTTCAGCTGCTGCATGCGCAGCGCGTCGCCGTGGTAGCCGCTGTCGGCCATCACCTCCTCCGCGTAGACCGCCCACCCCTCGACGAACGAGCCGCTCCAGAGCGCCTTGCGGACGGGCACCGTGGCCTGGAACCGGCTGTTGTGCGCGAGCTGCAGCACGTGCCCCGGCATCGCCTCGTGGACGGTGAGGTTGTGCAGCATGTGCGAGTTGTACTCGCGGAAGAAGGACTCGACCCTCTCCTGCGACCAGTCCGACGGCGTCGGGGACACCGCGAAATAGGTCGGCAGCGGCGCCGGCTCGAGCGGCCCGGGCGGGCTGCAGTAGGCGACCGCGACGCCGCGGTGGATCTCGGGCATGACGATGATCTCGACAGGGTCGTCGTAGACCGTCACGAGGTCGTGCTCGCGCACGAAGGCCTTCGTCTCCGCCATCGCCTGCTCGCAGAGCCCGACGATCGTGGCGTTGTCGACGTGGCCCTCCGAGGCCAGCCGGTCGAGCACCCGGCGTACCCGGCCCTCCCGCGCACCCCCCGGGTCCAGGCGAGCCGCCGTCTCCTCGATGCGCTCCGCGATCCGCGCGAGGTCCGACTCCGCGCGAGCGAGCACCGCGTCCGCGTCGCTGGCGGTGTCGAGGGTGAGGGCGAGCTTGCGGGAGAAGCGCTCCGGCCCGAGCCGCGGGTCGCCCGAGGCGCCGTCGAGCTGCGAGCGCAGCCACTCCACGTGGTCCTCGATGGCCTGAACCGCACGGTCGCGGACCGGCTCGACGTCGGCCCGCATCGCCGGCGCCTCGCCGAGCGCACGCTCGAGCTCGGTGGCCAGCAGCGTGCGGGTGCCCGTGAACTGGCCGATGGCCGTCTCGACGTGCACGCGGGGCATGTCCCGCAGCGATCGCCGGGCCTGCTCGAGCGCGGAGGGTACGGCGGTCAGCCGGCCGGCCACCGACCGCAGCCGCTGTTCCACCGGCGCGAAGTTCCGCGCCAGCAGCGCGTAGACGGCCGTGCCCGGGTTGGCGAGCAGCGGGTCCCACTCGTGCTCCCGCAGCTCCTCGAGCTCGAGCCGCCGGGTCGAGAGCTGGTTGGCGAGGATGGCGGCGTCGACACGGTCCTCGAGCCCCATCGCATCGACGTCGAGGGCGGCGAGGTCGGCGGACCGTCGGCGGACCCAGTCCAGCTCGGCGGCGAGCGCGGCGTCGCTGCGGTCGGCCAGCCGGTCGTCGAAGCGGTGGTCGCCGATCGTGGTCGCGGCCTCCGGGTGCCGCTCCAGCAGCTCGTCCAGGATGCGCGGAGCCAGCTCGTCGAAGCGGGGGGCGCCGGTCACGGCGCCGACAGTACCGGTCGTCACCGGTCGTCGCTCAGGACTCCAGGGCAGCCACGCCGGCAGGGACGAGCAGCGCCGACGTCACCGTCACCCGGCCCCCTCGTCGCCCGAGGGAGCTTGAACGCTCCGGGCCCGCTCGGCCGCGCGGACCTGCTCGGCGAACGCCCTCGCCGCCGCCCGCAGCTCGGCCTCGGCGTCCAGCCCCGCCCCCTGGGCCTGCGCGACCAGCATCAGCAGCCGGGCGCCCAGCGAGCCGTCGTCGACCGGCGCCACCGGCACGCCCGCCTTCCTGGCCCGGGACATGAGCTTGGCCGCCAGCGCCAGCGCCGGCAGCCCCGGCGGCACGCCGTCGACCGCGGACGAGCGCCCCTTCTCCTCCGACTTGAGGGACTCCCAGTTGGCCTCGACGTGCTCTGCCGTCGGCGCGTGGACGTCGCCGAACACGTGCGGGTGCCGGCGTACGAGCTTGTCGACGATGTCGGCGGCGACGTCGTCGATCGCCCACGGCCGCTCGGGGTGCTCCTGCGCGATCCGCGCGTGGAAGGCCACCTGCAGCAGCAGGTCACCGAGCTCCTCCCGCAGGTGGTCGAGGTCGCCGGTCTCGATCGCCTCGACGGTCTCGTAGGTCTCCTCGACGAGGTAGGTCACCAGGGAGGCGTGCGTCTGCTGCGCGTCCCACGGGCAGCCGCCGGGCGAGCGCAGCCGGTCCATCACCGCGACGAGGTCGAGCAGCCGGGCGCCGGGCAGGTCGTAGGAGCCGGGGAGGACCTCGAGCTCGGGCGGGTCGGTGGCGGCGGCGAGCACCTCGCCCAGCGCGTGACCGAGCGCCTGGTCGCCGTCGACACCCACGAGCCACACCACCGGTCGAGGTCCGGCCGCGAGGGCCACCAGGTGCTCGGCGAGGTCACGCGGGCCCTGCCGCTCCTCGACGGTCACGTCGATGCCGGCAGCGGCCAACGCCGGCAGCTGCGGGTGGTCGGATGCGCCGGCGAGCACGCGTCCGGACCGCAGCGCCTCCCACGCCTCGGCAGCCAGCAGGCCCGGCGCGACCCGCGGCGACGTGGGCAGCAGGACCAGCCGGCCGGACATCACTGCGCCGGCGTCGGGCTCGTCAGCTCGTCGACGGTCTTGGACAGGCCACCGCTGAGCTCGGGCTGGAGCCCGCGGCTCGGGTCCCAGGTGCCGTAGCGGGGGTTGACGTCGATGTCCATCTTCTTGCTCGTCGCGACGAGCGCGTCGCTGACGGCCATGCCGGCCTGCTGCGACCCCGGGTCGCTGCCGGCGGCCAGCTTCGCCGCGAGCTTGGCGAACAGCACCCGGTCGCGGGTCCACTGCTCGACGTACGACGGGGCGAGCACCGTGGGCGGCTGCTGCTGCGCGAGCGCCTGGACCAGGGCCTTGTCGCCGCCGACGGAGTCGGCGATCTGCTGGCGCTGCGAGGCCACCTCGCCGGCCGTTGTCGAGACGCCAGCCTCGGCCGCCGTCTCGGCGATGACGCGCGAGAGGATCATCCGCTCGAGGATGCGGCCCTGCGCCTCCCGGGCATCGACCTGGGGAGCCACCGCGAGGAAGCCGGTGGTCGCGTCCTGCAGCTGCTCCACGCTGATCGACTTGCCGTCGACGATGGCGGCGGCACCGACCTGCGCCGGGTCGCACGCCGAGAGCGACACCGTCGCGCCCACGGCCAGCAGGGCGGCGGCCACGCGGCGCGGCAGCCGCAGGGCACGCCCGCGCCTCGAGTGGGGCAGTCGCATGGGTCCAGTACGGCGGGTCATCTGCGTCCTTCGGTCACGACGTCTCGGCGTTCGCCGGTCGGGACGCGATGGCCCCGTCCGGCAGCACGGCGTCGATGAGCTCACGGCACCAGGTCAGCAGCTCGACGTCGCGCAGCGGCCGCCCGCCGACCCTGGCGGTCGACGGCTTCGGCACCAGGATCGTACGGACCGCGGGCTTGACCAGTGAGCCCGGGTAGAGCCTCGTCAGCCGCAGCTGCTGGCTCTCGCGCAGCTCGACCGGCCCGAAGCGCACGTGGTTGCCGGCCAGCGCCACCTCGCGCAGCCCGGCCATCCGCGCGTGTGCCCGGAACCTGGCCACCTCGAACAGGTTGACGACCGGCTCGGGCGGCTCGCCGTAGCGGTCGTCCAGCTCGGCGCGCACCGCATCGAGCGTCTCGTCGGAGTCGACCGCGGCCAGCTTGCGGTAGGCCTCGAGCCGCAGCCGCTCGCCGGGGATGTAGTCGTGGGGCAGGTGCGCGTCCACCGGCAGCTCCACCTTGACGTCGGCGAGCTCCTGGCCGACCTCGCCCTTGAACTCGGCGACCGCCTCGCCGACGAGACGGACGTAGAGGTCGAAGCCGACGGCCGCGATGTGACCCGACTGCTCCCCTCCGAGCAGGTTGCCCGCCCCGCGGATCTCCAGGTCCTTCATCGCGACGTACATGCCCGCACCCAGGTCGCTGTGCGCCGCGATGGTGGCGAGCCGGTCGTGTGCGGTCTCGGTGAGCGGCCTCTCCGGCGGGTACAGGAAGTAGGCGTAGGCGCGCTCCCGGCCGCGCCCGACCCGGCCGCGCAGCTGGTGCAGCTGGGAGAGGCCCATCACGTCGGCGCGCTCGACGACGAGCGTGTTGGCGTTCGAGATGTCCAGGCCGCTCTCGACGATCGTCGTGCAGACCAGCACGTCGGACCGTTTCTCCCAGAAGTCGAGCACGACCTGCTCGAGCTGGTGCTCGCCCATCTGGCCATGGGCCACGG
>DASVBJ010000232.1:0-2974 GCA_036375895.1 Actinomycetes bacterium
GGCTGCTCGACGCCGACGAGCTCGGGCACCTCGGTGCCGGCGCCGGTGACGTCCAGCTCCACCCGGTGCTGGCGCGCCAGGCCGCGATCGGTGCGGGTGTAGAGGCCGACCGCGAGCCGGTGCGACCGCAGGGTCGGCCACGCCTCGGGCGCGGTCTGCTCCACGGTGAACGACGTGAACCGACCGTCCTCGCCGGTCGCGAACACCGGGCGAAGCGTGTTGACGCCAGCGGTCTCGAGCCACTCGGCGGACCAGGCCTTCAGGTCCCGCCCGGAGGTCTCCTCGAGCTTGCCGAGCAGGTCGGCCAGCGTGGTGTTGCCCCAGGCGAACGCGCGGAAGTACGCGCGGATGCCCTCGAGGAACTGCTCGCGCCCGACCCAGGCCGCGAGCAGCTTGAGCACCGACGCGCCCTTGGCGTAGGTGATGCCGTCGAAGTTGACCTCGACGTCCTCGAGGTCGTTGATCTCGGCGGCGATCGGGTGGGTCGAGGGCAGCTGGTCCTGGCGGTAGGCCCACGTCTTGTCGGTGTTGGCGAACGTCGTCCACGCCGACGTCCACCGGGTCGCCTCGGCCGCAGCCAGCGTGCTGGCGTACTCCGCGAACGACTCGTTCAGCCACAGGTCGTTCCACCACGTCATCGTGACGAGGTCGCCGAACCACATGTGCGCGAGCTCGTGCAGGATCGTCACGGCGCGACGCTCGTAGGCCACCTCGGGCACCCGCGACCGGAAGACGTAGTCCTCGTTGTGCGTGACGCAGCCGGCGTTCTCCATGGCGCCGGAGTTGAACTCCGGGACGAACAGCTGGTCGTACTTCTCGAACGGGTACGGGTAGTCGAAGACCCGCTCGAAGAACTCGAAGCCCTGCTTCGTCTCCTCGAGGATCACGTCGGCGTCGAGGTGCTCGGCGAGCGAGGCGCGGCAGTAGACGCCGAGCGGGACGACCCGGTCGCCGTTGCGGTACTCGCCGTCGACCCGGTGGTAGGGACCGGCGACCAGCGCGGTGATGTACGACGACATCCGGGCCGTCGTGGCGAACCGCCAGGTGGCGACCCCGGGGCCGGCCGGCTCGGGCTCCGGCGTGGGCGAGTTGGAGACCACGTGCCAGTCGGCCGGCGCCGTGACCGTGAAGGTGAACGTGCCCTTGAGGTCGGGCTGCTCGAACACGGCGTACATGCGCCGCGAGTCGGCGACCTCGAACTGGGTGTACAGGTAGACGGACTTGTCGACCGGGTCGACGAACCGATGCAGGCCCTCGCCGGTGTGCATGTACCGGCAGTCGGCGACGACCCGCAGGGTGTTCTCCTCGGCGAGGTCGTCGAGCACGATCCGGGTGCCGTCGAAGACCTGGCCGGGGTCCAGCGTGCGGCCGTTCAGCTCCACCTCGTGCAGCTCGGGCGCCACGAGGTCGATGAAGGTGCTCGTGCCCGGCTCGTTGCAGCGGAACCGCACGACGGTGGTCGACCCGAAGGTCGCCTCCCCCTCGCTGAGGTCCAGCTCGACGTCGTAGCCGTCGACGGAGAGCACGCGGGCGCGCGCCTGCGCCTCGTCACGGGTCAGGTTCATGCTCGACTGGGCATGCACAGCGGGGGACTCCTCACCTAAGAACCGCGTCATCCTCGCATGCAAGGGTGAGAGGCCGAAAATGGGAATCACCGGACGTTATGCGATTGTTCGCCCCGACGTCCGACCCGTCTGCCCGAGGAGCCACATCGTGACCTCGTCCCAGCCGGCGGTCCGCCCGACCGCCGACTTCTGGTTCGACCCGATCTGCCCCTGGGCCTGGATCTCGTCCAGATGGATGCTCGAGGTGGTCCAGGTCCGCGACGTCGAGGTCCGGTGGCACGTGATGTCGCTCTCCTACCTCAACGCCGACCGGGACCTCCCGCCGGACTACCAGCAGCTCATGGACGCGGCCTGGGGCCCGGTGCGGGTGCTCATGGCCGCGGCCGCCGAGCACGGCGACGACGTCCTGCTGCCTCTCTACACGGCCCTCGGCACGCGGTTTCACCACGAGCGGCGGCCGAAGGACCGGGCCACGGTGCAGGAGGCGCTCGCCGAGGTCGGGCTGTCCCGGGACCTCGCCGACGTGATGATGTCGACGGAGTACGACGAGGCGCTGCGCAAGTCGCACCACGCCGGCATGGACCAGGTGGGCTTCGAGGTGGGCACCCCGGTGATCTCGGTCGACGGCGTGGCGTTCTTCGGCCCGGTCGTGTCGCCCATCCCGCGCGGGGAGGCGGCGGGCCGGCTCTGGGACGGCGTGCTGCTGGTCGCCGGCACCGACGGCTTCTTCGAGCTCAAGCGGTCGAGGACCCGCGACCCGATCTTCGACTGATCCGGCCGGGAGGCGCAAAGCGCTGGCGCACCCTCGCCGCCCGGCGCATCCTGTCCCCTGGGGCCAGGAGGACAGGCATGATCAAGGCCAAGCAGGGCTACTGGGACGTCAACACGTGCGCGTGGGTCGGGGCGGACCCGGCTCACGACGTGCCGACGTCGCGTCACGCCGACCCCCACGACGCCGACGCGCCCGTCCCCGAGCAGCGCGCGGCGATCGGCGAGACAGCCGCGTCCGCCACCGAGCCGCAGTAGCCCGCGGCGCCCCCGGCGGCGCGACCCGAGGTCGCGGCCCCGCCGTCACGGAGCAGCGGCCCGGTCCTGCAAGACTGCGCCCCATGCGCGTACACATCGGCTCCGACCATGCCGGCTTCGACCTCAAGGCACACCTCGTTGCGTGGCTGGAGTCCGAGCGGTACGACGTGGTCGACCACGGTCCGGTCGACTACGACCCCGTCGACGACTACCCGCCCTTCGTGCTCCGCGCCGCGCAGGCGGTCGTCAACGACCCCGGCAGCCTCGGCATCGTCATCGGCGGCTCCGGCAACGGCGAGCAGATCGCGGCCAACAAGGTCCGCGGGGTCCGGGCCGCCCTCGCCTGGAACGACGACACGGCCGGCCTCGCCCGCGAGCACAAC
>DASVBJ010000281.1:0-3004 GCA_036375895.1 Actinomycetes bacterium
GTCGGCTCGAGCCACGCCAACCTGTTCGCGTCGGTGTCCGCCGGGGTCAACGCGTTGTTCGGCCCGTTGCACGGCGGCGCCAACCAGGCGGTCCTGGAGATGCTCGAGCGGATCCACGCGGACGGCGGCGACGTCGACGCGTTCGTACGCCGGGTCAAGGACAAGGAGCCCGGCGTCAAGCTCATGGGCTTCGGCCACCGCGTCTACAAGCACTACGACCCGCGCGCCGCCATCGTGAAGAAGGCCACCCGGGACGTGCTCGAGAACCTCGGGGTCAACGACCCGCTGCTCGACATCGCGATGAAGCTCGAGGAGGTCGCGCTCGCCGACGACTACTTCGTCGAGCGCAAGCTGTACCCGAACGTCGACTTCTACACCGGCGTGATCTACAAGGCGATGGGCTTCCCGACGCGGATGTTCACGGTGCTGTTCGCGCTCGGCCGGCTGCCCGGCTGGATCGCCCAGTGGCGCGAGATGATCGAGGACCCGGCCACCAAGATCGGCCGGCCCCGGCAGGTCTACGTCGGCGCCACCGAGCGCGCCTTCGTCCCCGCCGACCAGCGCTGACCCACGACTGATCTGGCGCCGGCCGTGCCTGCGTCCCGTGCTGGTTCGTCAATCGATCCGGGTGCGGAGGCTCCGCGCAAGGGTGGGGATCATCACCGTCGCAGGGACAAGGTGTAGCCCGAGGAGGGCGGTGGTGGTGGCGGTGTCTGCCCCGGACAGGAGGGGCGGGACCAACGAGATCGCGGTCAGCAACAGTGCCGTCCACACGAATCGCTCGGCGGGGCGAGCGCTCCACCGAAGAAGAGCGACGGCAAGGACGACGCCCACGACCGAGAAGAAGCCGGTCACCACGGCGAACCCGGACAACGGGATCCTCTCGCCACCATCGGGGACCTCGAAGTCGACTCCAACGGCTTGGGCAAGCGCAGCGGCGAGCGTGGTGGCCACCATCGCTACCAGCGTGGCGATCAAGCCGGTGACGGCGAGCCCGCGGGTTCCGTGGGTGTGGCTGGTCTGGCCCGGTGCCGGGCCTGCGACAACTCTGGTGTCGTTCCTGGTGTTCATGGCGTTTTCCTCATCATTCGGTTGTAGACGTCCGGGGTGTGTTGACGGGCGCGAGCGTGCGCACCGACGCGCGCGCCACCGCGCAGCGCGGGCGTCCGCACCGGGTCTACTCGGTGCCGTCCGCCGGCAGGCGCTCCGGCAGCCCGAGCCGCGGGAACTGGTCGGCGTGGAAGATGAAGATCTCCGTGATCGCCCCGCCGGCGATGCGCAGGACGTCGATCGTCAGCGGCAGGTACGCGCCCTCCCCCTCCTGCCAGAGGTAGAAGGCGACGGCGGGCTGGCGGTTCACCGACGTGAGTACGCCACGCAGGCCCGTCATGCCCTCGAATCCGTCCTCGACCCAGTCGTTCACCACCGCGTCGCGGCCGACGAACAGGCCCGGCGTCGGCGGCATCGAGCAGCGGACGTCGTCCCGCAGCATGGCGGCGATCGTGCCGACGTCCGTGGCCACGCTGGCGTCGGTGAAGCGGCGCACCAGCTCGCGCGTCCCTGCGTCGTCCCCGCCGCCGGTCCAGTCCTGCCGCTCGGCGGGCAGGTGCTCCCGCATGCCGGCGCGGGCACGCTGCAGCGCGCTGTTCACGGAGTTCACGGAGTCCCCGAGGAGATCCGCGACGTCCTTCGCCGGCCAGCCGAGCACGTCCCGCAGGATCAGCACGGCCCGCGGGCGCGGCGCGAGGTGCTGGACCGCGACCAGGTACGCCAGCTCGATCGTCTCCCGCGCGACGGCGGCGGCCTCCGGCTCGTCCGCGTCGCCTGCGGGCAACTCGTCGAGCAGCCGGTCCGGGTAGGGCTGCAGCCACAGCACCTCCCCGCCGGTCGCAGGTTCCGGGCGGCGCTTGGCGAGCAGGTCGAGACAGGCGTTGGTGGCGATCCGGTACAGCCAGGCCCGGAACGTCGACCGCCCCTCGAAGGTCTCCCTCCGCCGCCAGGCACGGAGGAACGTCTCCTGCACGGTGTCCTCGGCGTCCTCGAACGACCCGAGCATCCGGTAGCAGTGCACGTGCAGCTCCCGGCGGTACCGCTCCGCCAGCCCCGAGAACGCCGGCTCGTCGACCTCGCCCAGACCGCTCACGCCCCGCTCCTCCAGCCGCGTGTCCGCACTCATCACGTCATCCTTCCGTCTCATCGTGTCGTAGGTATGACGGGTGCGGGCGGGACAACTCATCACCATGGTCGGTCGGCACGGGCCGGTAGGAATCCCACGGATGGTGAGTTTGCGGTCATTTGGCGGGTGGTGGACCAGGACAAGGACGGCGTGACCCTGCGTTCCAGCGCAAGCACCCTCCACGTCGTCCAGGGCAGCGACTCGACCTGGCAGGTCGACAGCGGCACTCACTGCACCTGAGTGCAGCGGGTGATGAGTTGTCGCGCCCGAACCCGTCACACCTACGACAGGACACGACGAGGCGGAAGGATGGCGTGATGAGTGCGGACACGCGGCTGGAGGCGCTGGGCGGGCGCGCTCTGGGCGAGGTCGACGAGCCGGCGTTCTCGGCCATGGCGGAGCGGCACCGGCGCGAGCTGCACGTGCACTGCTACCGGATGCTCGGTTCGTTCGAGGACGCCGAGGACACCGTGCAGGAGACGTTCCTCCGAGCGTGGCGGAGCCGCGAGACCTTCGAGGGACGCTCGACCGTCCGTGCCTGGCTCTACCGGATCGCCACCAACGCCTGCCTGGACCTGCTCGCCAAGCGCCGCCCGGAGCCCGCGACCGGCGGCGAGGTGCCGTGGTTGCAGCCCTACCCCGACCGGTTGCTCGACGAGCTCCCTGAGAGTGACGCGGCCGAGCCGGAGACCGTCGCGGTCGCGCGGGAGACGATCGAGCTGGCGTACGTCGTGGCGGTCCAGCACCTGGCGCCGCGTCCGCGGGCAGTCCTGATCCTCCGCGACGTGCTCGACTGGCCGGCGAAGGATGTGGCCGACCTCCTCGGAG
>DASVBJ010000297.1:0-5111 GCA_036375895.1 Actinomycetes bacterium
CAGCCAGTCGCACCACTCCACGAGACGCTGCTCGTAGGCGATGCCCCAAGCGAGGGTCGCGTGCGCGGCAAAGACCGGTGAGCCAGGGTCGTCGACGGCAGGCCCCTCGTCGTCGAAGGCGACCAGCTCGGCGCGGTAGGCGGCCAGCTGCTGGACATGCCCGTCCCGCACCTGCGCGATGAAGGTCCGCGCCCGGTCCGGCGCGACCAGCCAGAGGCACCGCACCCGGAGCATGAGCTCGGAACGCGCCGGCTGCTCGGGCAGTGGTGAGTCCACCCACTGCCGCAGGGCCGAGCGTCCTCGAGCCGTCAGCGAGTAGCGCTTGGTGTCGCGCGGCCCGGGACCGTCGACGACCCGGTGGCGCACCAGGCCGTCAGCCTCGAGGGCGGCCAGCTCGGGGTAGATCTGGCTGTGGTTGGCCGTCCACATGTAGCCGATCGGCGCGGCCATCGACCGCGAGATCTCGTAGCCCGTCCGGGGCTTTCTCGCCAGCAACCCAAGGATCGCGTATCCCAACGTGCCCACATGCGCTACGTTACCCGCTATGTCAAAAGTTACATACTCACTCTGGATGTGGCGGTGAGCGCGCCGGTGGCGAGCCGGATGGCGGCGGCCGGCCTCGTCGCCTTCGTCGGCCTCGTCGGTCTCGTCGGCTGCGGTACCGCCGGCCCGCAGGCGTCGGCCCCGGCGGCGAGTCGCGCGCCGGCGAGCTCGGCGGTGGCCACTCCCTCGTCGGCCACGCCGACGTCGTCCGCGCCCGCCACCCCTGACGCGCCGCTGGCGCCTCCCGCCGACCGGTGCGGCACACCCGAGAACCGCCGGGCGAAGGTGTTCGCCCTCAAGGGCCCAGGCCGCTCGACCCTGCCCGCGATCTCGGTGGGCGCCGGCACGACGTACGCCGTGCTGCTGCACCAGACGGATCGTCCGGCGAGCTGTGGCTGGTGGCCGTACGCGAACTGGCTGGCCACCACGCAGGGCGTCCACGCCCTGGCGTTCGACCTGTGCAACTACGGCAAGGCCGTCTGCCCGGACGAGCGGTTCGCCAAGGACCAGGTCGCGCAGGCCAGGCTGGGCGTCGAGTGGGCCCGCTCCCACGGCGCCCGGCGGGTCGTGATCGTCGGGGCGTCGATGGGTGGGGCGATCGCCCTGGACACGGCGGTGGCGACCAAGGCGGACGCCGTGGTGGACCTCTCCGGCCCGAGCCAGTGGCCACCCCTGGACGTGGCCGAGACGGCGCCTCGGCTGTCGATGCCGACGCTGATCGTGATCCGGCCGGGGGACCTCGGCACGACGTACGACGACCTCAAGGCGGCCTTCCCCAAGATCCCTGCGGCGCACAAGCGGTTCGTCACCGTGGACAGTGGCCACGGGTGGAGCACGCTCAACGACTTCCGCAACGGGACGGAGATCGTCTGGTTGCCGCTCGCGACCACCGTCGCCGACTGGATCAACGGGCGCTACAGCTGATCGAGTCGCGTGCGTGCGGACGGGGTGGCCGTGACAGACTCGGCCACCGTGAGCGCGACCATCCTCGACGGCAAGGCGACCGCCACCGCGATCAAGGCCGACCTGCGGGAGCGGGTCGACCGGCTGCGGGAGCAGGGCGTGACGCCCGGCCTCGGCACCGTTCTGGTCGGCGACGACCCGGGCAGCCGCTCGTACGTCGCCGGCAAGCACCGTGACTGCGCGCAGGTCGGCATCGCCTCGATCCAGCGCGAGCTGCCGGCGACGGCGACGCAGGCCGACGTGGAGGCCGTCGTGGACGAGCTCAACGCCGACCCGGCCTGCACCGGCTACATCGTGCAGCTGCCGCTGCCCCGTGGGCTGGACGCGAACGTCGTGCTCGAGCGGATGGACCCCGCCAAGGACGCCGACGGGCTGCACCCGACGAACCTCGGGCGACTCGTCCTGGGCAGGCAGGCGCCGCTCCCGTGCACCCCGCGAGGGATCGTCGAGCTGCTCCGCCGGTACGACGTGCCGGTCGCGGGCGCCGAGGTCGTCGTCGTCGGCCGCGGCGTGACCGTCGGGCGCCCCCTCGGGCTGCTGCTGACCCGCAAGAGCGAGAACGCCACGGTCACCCTCTGCCACACCGGCACAAAGGACGTCTTCGCCCACCTGCGCCGGGCCGACATCGTCGTGGCGGCCGCGGGCGTCGCCGGCCTGGTCACCGCCGAGCACGTGCGGCCGGGCGCGGCCGTACTCGACGTCGGCATCACCCGCACGGATGCCGGGCTGGTCGGTGACGTCGACCCGTCGGTCCGCGAGGTGGCCGGCTGGCTCGCGCCGATGCCCGGGGGAGTCGGTCCGATGACCCGGGCCATGCTGCTGACGAACGTCGTGGAGGCTGCCGAGCGGGGGATCGCCCGCGGATGACGGCTGGACCCGACCCAGGGCTGGGACCACCCCCGATCCGCGGTGGCTGGGTGGCCCGGCAGTGGCCGTTGCTGCTCGTGCTCGGTGGTGGGGCGACCGGTCTGGCAGTGGTGGCGCTCGACCACTTCCGCACCGGCTGCCTGTTGCTCGGCTGCGCGGTGCTCTTCGCGGCCCTGGTCCGCGCCGTTCTTCCCGAGCGTCGGGTGGGGCTGCTTGTGGTACGGAGCCGGGTGCTCGACGTGGCCGTCCTGCTGACCCTGGCCATGGGACTGATCGTGCTGTCCGTCGTGGTGCCGCCGGCGCGGGGCTGACCGCCCGGTTCGCGGCGCCGCGCACGGCTGGGATAGCCTCGGGGAAACTGTCTTGATGACGAGAGATCCGCGCGAGGTGTTGTCCTCGCCGCAGAGGGCATCGGACGACACGCCGGCAGCAGGAGGCAGGGACATGGCGCGCAAGGGCAAGGTCACAGTCGTCGGAGCCGGTTTCTACGGCTCGACCACGGCGCAGCGGCTCGCGGAGTACGACATCCTCGAGGAGGTCGTCCTCACCGACATCGTCGAGGGCAAGCCCGAGGGCCTGGCGCTGGACATGAACCAGTCTCGGCCGATCGAGGGCTTCGAGACCAAGGTCGTGGGCCAGACCACCGGCCCGAACGGCGAGGGCTACGAGGCCATCGCCGGCTCGGACATCGTGGTCATCACCGCAGGCCTGCCGCGCAAGCCCGGCATGAGCCGCATGGACCTGATCGAGACCAACGCCAAGATCGTCCGCCAGGTCGCGGAGAACGTCGCGCGGCACGCCCCCGACGCCGTGGTGATCGTGGTGTCCAACCCGCTCGACGAGATGACCGCGCTGACCCAGCTGGCGACCGGTTTCCCGCGGAACCGCGTCATGGGGCAGGCGGGCATGCTCGACACCGCGCGGTTCTCGCACTTCGTCGCCGAGACGCTCGCCGTCCCGGTCGGCTCGGTCCGGACCCTCACCCTCGGCTCGCACGGCGACACGATGGTGCCGGTGCCCAGCCGGTGCACGGTCGACGGCAAGCCGCTCTCGGACCTCCTGCCCGCCGACAAGATCGAGGAGCTCGTCGTGCGCACGCGCAACGGCGGGGCCGAGGTGGTGGCGCTGCTCAAGACCGGCTCGGCGTACTACGCCCCGTCCGCCGCGGCGGCCCGGATGGCCCGGGCGGTCATCGAGGACTCCGGTGCGGTGATGCCGGTCTGTGCGTGGGTCGACGGCGAGTACGGCATCTCCGGCGTCTACCTCGGCGTCGAGGCGAGCATCGGCAGGGAGGGCGTGAAGAAGGTCGAGGAGACTGCGCTGACCGACTCCGAGCTGGCCGCGCTGAAGGAGGCCGCCGAGGCGGTGCGCGCAAAGCAGGCCGACGTCCAGTCGCTCTGACCCCGCTAGCGAAGACCCCGGAAGGATCCACCCGCATGCCGAAGATCAAGGTGCAGAACCCGGTCGTCGAGCTCGACGGCGACGAGATGACCCGAATCATCTGGGCATTCATCAAGGACCGCCTGATCCACCCCTACCTCGACGTCGACTTGAAGTACTTCGACCTCGGCATCGAGCACCGTGACGCGACCGACGACCAGGTCACCGTGGACGCGGCCAACGCCATCAAGCAGTACGGCGTCGGCGTGAAGTGCGCGACGATCACGCCGGACGAGGCGCGGGTCGCGGAGTTCGGGCTGAAGAAGATGTGGCGCTCGCCCAACGGGACGATCCGCAACATCCTCGGTGGCGTCATCTTCCGCGAGCCGATCGTCATCTCGAACATCCCGCGGCTGGTGCCGGGTTGGACCAAGCCGATCGTCATCGGCCGTCATGCCCACGGCGACCAGTACAAGGCCACCGACTTCGTCGTGCCGGGCCCGGGCAAGGTCACGATCACATACGCGCCCTCCGACGGAGGGGAGCCGATGGAGTTCGAGATCGCCGACTTCCCCGGTGGCGGCGTGGCGATGGGGATGTACAACTACGACGACTCGATCCGCGACTTCGCCCGCGCGTCGTTCCGCTACGGCCTCGAGCGGGGCTACCCCGTCTACCTCTCGACGAAGAACACGATCCTCAAGGCGTACGACGGGCGCTTCAAGGACCTCTTCCAGGAGGTCTTCGAGTCGGAGTACAAGGACGAGTTCGACAAGGCCGGCATCACCTACGAGCACCGGCTCATCGACGACATGGTCGCCGCCGCGCTGAAGTGGGAGGGCGGCTACGTCTGGGCCTGCAAGAACTACGACGGCGACGTCCAGTCGGACACGGTCGCGCAGGGCTTCGGGTCGCTCGGCCTGATGACCTCGGTGCTCATGACACCGGACGGCAAGGTCGAGGCAGAGGCCGCCCACGGCACCGTCACGCGCCACTACCGCCAGCACCAGCAGGGCAAGCCCACCTCGACCAACCCGATCGCGTCGATCTTCGCCTGGACGCGCGGCCTCGAGCACCGCGGCAAGCTCGACAGCACCCCTGAGGTCGTCGACTTCGCCGAGAAGCTCGAGCAGGTCTGCGTCGAGACCGTCGAGTCCGGTCAGATGACCAAGGACCTCGCCCTGCTCGTGGGCAAGGACCAGCCGTTCCTGAACACCGAGGACTTCCTCGCCGCGCTGGACGAGAACCTCAACAAGAAGATGGCCGGCTGACCGGCCCGGACGCGACCGTCGACGCCCGGGCCTTTCGGGGCCCGGGCGTCGGACGTCTCAGCGTGCCGGCGTGAGGAACCCGGAGAC
>DASVBJ010000314.1:0-2394 GCA_036375895.1 Actinomycetes bacterium
CGCCCGCCGCCTGGCGACTCGGGGTGCTCGGCCGGGCGCTCGCTGAGGGCGAGGAAGGTGACCCCTCCGGTCACCAGCACGGCGACCGTCTCCGCGTCGACCGGCAGCGCGACGGTCGCGTCGCACATCAGGCACCGGAAGACGAGCTCGCCACCTGTGGACGTGCCCTCGTCGACCCGCACGAGCAGGCGGCGCGCCGCGAGGGTCACGTCGGAGGAGCACTCGGGGCAGGTCATCGTGTAGTGGGACATCGGGTCCTCCTTCGTCCGGACCCACCGTGCACCCGGCCACTGGAAGCCGACTTGCGGACGACTTGAGCCCGTCAGGAGACCGTCAGCCGTCGCCTCGGCCGCGCACGTGGACGGCCCGCACGGCGTCGACGGTGTCGGCCTCGTCGGCCCGCTTGTCCGGCCGGTGCCGCAGCACGCGGGCGAACCGGAGGGCCATGCCCGCCGGGTAGCGCGGCGAGGTCTGCACCCCGTCGAAGGCCACCTCCACGACCAGCTCTGGCCGCACCTTCACGACCCAGTCACCCGGCTCGGTCGCGAGCGCCAGGAGCCGCTCGGTCTGCCAGACCAACATCTGGTCGGTCAGCCCCTTGAAGGTCTTCCCGAGCATGACGAAGCCGCCGGTCTCCGGGTCGCGGGCCCCCAGGTGGAGGTTGGACAGCCAGCCACGGCGGCGGCCGTGCCCCCACTCGGCGGCGAGCACGACGAGATCGAGGGTGTGCACGGGCTTGACCTTGAGCCAGCCGGCGCCTCGACGGCCCGCCTCGTAGGGCACGTCCAGCGCCTTGACCACGACCCCCTCGTGCCCGCGGGCCAGCGCGTCGTCCAGGAAGGCGCCGGCCGCCCCGACGTCGGCCGTGACCAGGCGCGGCACCCGCAGCTCCTCGGGTGCGATCCGGGAGAGCACGGCGTGCCGCTCGGCGGCCGGCTCACCCAGCACGTCGGCGCCCTCGGCGTACAGCACGTCGAAGAGGTACGTCGAGAGAGGTGCCGTCGCGCGCGCGGCCGCCACGTCGACCCGGGAGCCGATCCGGCTCCCGGTCTGCTGGAACGGCCGGGGTCGCCCGTCGGGGTGCAGCGCGATCGCCTCGCCGTCGAGCACGAGGTCGTCGCCCGGCAGCGCGCGCACCGCCTCGACCACCTCGGGCACCCGGTCGGTGATGTCGTCCAGCGAGCGCGTGAAGACCAGCACCTCGCCACCCGCGCGGTGCACCTGCACCCGCACGCCGTCGAGCTTCCACTCCACGGCGGCGGGGCTCACCCGGCCCAGCGCCGCGGCGATGCCGTCGGACGGCGACGCCAGCATCGGCCCGACCGGGCGCCCGACCTCGAGCCGGAACCGGGCCAGGCCGGCGGCGCCCTCCGTCAGTGCGGCCTCGGCGACCGGCCCCACCGCGCCCCGGAGCATGACCGCCCGGCGGACGTCGGCGGGCGGGAGCCCGGCGGCCTTGGCGATCGCGTCGAGCATGACGCCCTCGAGGGCGCCCTGCCGGAGCTCGCCGGTCAACAGGCCACCGAGCAGCCGCTGCTCGTCGGCGGTGGCCCGGGCGAAGAGGTCGCGGACCAGCGTCAGCCGTTCGCGTTGCGAGCCCGGGCCGGCGAGCGCCGCCACCCGGCCGAACACCTCGTCGACCTCGCCCACCCGCAGCGTCGGCTCGGCCACCGGCGGCGGCAGGTCGCGCAGCGAGGCCCAGCCGACGCCGGTGCGGCGCTGTCGCAGCTCGCCGGAGAGGTAGGCCACGACGACGGGCACCTCGGCGGGCTCGGCGGCGCGCAGCGCCTCGGCGACCAGGCCGACCTTGGCCGACCGCGCGGACGTCGCGGCCACCTGCCGGGACGCGCGGGCGACCACGTCGAGCAGCACCCGCCCATTGTGTCCGCCTGCGCCGACAGGCTCGGCGCGCCGCCGCCCGCCCCTTTCCGTGATCGTGAGGACTTTCCCGGGCTCCAGCCCGGGAAAGTCCTCACGATCACCAGGGCGGGACGGTCACCTCATGAGGTCAGGTAGCGGCGGGCGCCGGCGTACTCGCGGGCGTAGGCCGGGGTCGCGACCGGGATGGTCTGCACGACACCGCCGGTGCGCGGCGCGTGCACCATCTGGCCCGACCCGGCGTACATGGACACGTGGTGCACCAGCCCGGCGGTGGCGTAGAAGAGCAGGTCGCCCGGCGCGACGGCCCGATGTGCGACAGCGCGACCGCCCACCGACTGGGGTTGTGCGTCGCGCGGAATGGTGATGCCGTGCACCCGGTGGACGAGCGAGGTGAGGCCCGAGCAGTCGAGGCCGAACCCGGAGCGGCCCGCCCACAGGTAGGGAAGCCCGGTGAACATCTGTGCCGTCCGCACGAGGCTCGCGCCGCTGGGGGCGATCGCCGCCACGCCCGTC
>DASVBJ010000326.1:0-8097 GCA_036375895.1 Actinomycetes bacterium
GCAGTGGGGCGCCGACGAGCGGCTTCGCAGCAGCCCCCCGGCGTACTCCTCGACGATCAAGGGCGGGTTCGTCCACCACACCGACGGGGCCAACGGCTACGCGTCGGCTGACGTACCCAAGATCATCCGTGGCATCTACGCGTACCACACGAAGAGCAACGGCTGGTCGGACATCGGCTACAACTTCCTCGTCGACCGGTTCGGCCGGCTCTGGGAGGGCCGGTACGGCGGGATGGACCGCCCCGTGATCGGCGCCCACACCGGGGGGTTCAACGACGACACCTTCGGCATCTCCGCGATCGGCAACTACGACACGGCCGCCGCGCCGTCGGCCATGGTCACGTCGATCGCCCGGTTGATGGCCTGGAAGCTGTCGCTGCACTACCGCAACCCGAACGGCACGATGACGCTCACCTCCACGGGCGGGGGCACCTCCCGGTACTCCGCGGGCACCGTGGTCACCAAGCCGGCGATCTCGGGGCACCGGGACATGGGCTACACCGCCTGCCCGGGCCGGTACCTGTACTCGTACATGTCGACGATCCGGTCCAAGGCCGTGGCGTACCTGGCGGTCGGTCTGGTCAACCCGTCCGTCTCGGTCACGACCACCTCGGCGAGGGTCAGGTCCGGCGTGCTGAAGAGCGCGCAGTCCTGGGCGGTGACGCTGAAGAACGCGGCCACCGGCGTGCAGATCAGCCGCGTCACCGGGACCGGGTCCGTCGACACGACCCGTCCGCTGACGGACGCCAAGGGGCAGCCGCTGCCCGACGGTCGCTACACGTTGACGGTCGACAGCTGGTACGGCACGACGACCGCGCGGCCCTACGTGAGCACGATCATCCTGGGCACCCCCGGTGCCGTGACGCACGACATGAACGGCGACAAGAGGGGCGACGTCGTCGCCCGCGTGGCCTCGACGGGTGACCTGCGCATCTACTTCGGCAGCGGCGCGGGTGGGTTCAACGGTGCGACGACGGTGGCGCCCGCCTGGAACGGGATGTCGGTCATCGAGGGCGTCGGCGACTTCGACGGCGACCAGCTGGCCGACGTGGTCGCGGTCGAGAACGAGACCGGCTCGCTCTTCCTCTACCCGGGCAACGGGGCCGGCGGGTTCGGCGAGCGCCGCCAGATCGGCCACAACTGGGGTGGCCTGCGCCTGATCACCGGGATCGGTGACTTCAACAGCGACGACACGATGGACCTCGTGGGCGTCACCGCCGACGGCTCCCTGCTGCTCTACCAGGGCGACGGCAAGGGTGGGTTCAAGGGCTCGAGCGTCGCGGGCAGGGGCTGGAGCGGCTTCGACAAGCTCGTCGGCATGGGCGACGTCGACGGCGACGGCCACCCCGACCTGCTCGGCCGCGTCAGCGCCCAGGCGAGGCTCGCGTTCTACCGGGGCGACGGCACGGGCCGCTTCTTCAGCGGCAACACGCTGACCGGCACCGGCTGGAACGCGATGTCCGAGCTCATGTCGCCGGGGGACTTCGACGGCGACCGCCACCCGGACCTGCTGGCGATCGAGCGGGCGACCGGCACGCTGTGGCTCTACCACGGGTCCGGCACGACGCTGCCCTCGCGGCGGGCCGCGGGCAGCGGGTGGTCGGGCATCGACATCCTCGGCTGAGGCCGCGACAGGTGGCCGCATCGCCGACACCGCCCGCCGCACCGGCGGGCGGTGTCGGCCAGGTCACTCGCGCGACCGGCCCCGGGGCGTAGGCTTCGGGAGACCGGCAGCGCTGCCGGTCCGACGATGCCGGGCAGATGAGTCAGGAGTGATGACGACGTGGCGCCTCGCGTGCTCGTCGACGCGACGGCGGTCTCCGCGGACCGCGGCGGTGTCGGCCGCTACGTCGACGGACTGATCGCCACCCTGGGCAACGCCGGCGCCGACCTCGCAGTCGTCTGCCAGCGCTCCGACGCCGAGCGGCTGTCGAGGCTGGCCCCCGGCACCGAGGTGGTGGCCGGACCGTCGGCGATCTCCCACCGGCCGGCCCGGCTGGCCTGGGAGCAGACCGGGCTGGCGCTCGTCGCCCAGCAGGTGGGCGCCCGGGTCATCCACTCGCCGTACTACACGATGCCGCTGCACGCGTCGGTGCCCGTCGTGGTCACGGTGCACGACGTGACCTTCTTCTCCGAGCCCGAGCTGCACAGCGCGGTGCGGGCCGGCTTCTACCGCTCGGCCACGCGCACCGCCGTACGCCGTGCGGCCCGCGTCATCGTGCCGTCGCACTCGACGCGCGACGAGCTGGTGCGGCTGCTCGAGGCCGATCCGGCACGCATCGACGTGGCCCGCCACGGCGTCGACCTCGCGACGTTCCACCCGCCGACCGATCAGGAGCGCAAGCGCGTCTCGGACCGGCTGGGTCTGCACGGCCGGCCCTACATCGCCTTCCTGGGCGTCCTCGAGCGTCGCAAGAACGTGCCCGACCTGGTGCGCGGCTGGGTGCGCGCCGTCGACGGGCTCGACGACCCGCCCGCGCTGGTGCTCGCCGGCAGCAGCGGCTGGGATGACGTCGTCGACCAGGCCATCGCCGAGGTGCCGGCTCACCTGAAGATCGTCCGGCCCGGCTTCCTGCGGCCCGCCGACCTGCCCGGCCTCCTGGGCGGGGCGATGATCGTCGCCTACCCGTCCAAGGCAGAGGGCTTCGGCCTGCCGGTGCTCGAGGCCATGGCCTGCGGGGCGCCGGTGATGACCTGCCCGCGGCTGTCGCTGCCCGAGGTCGGCGGCGACGCGGTGGAGTACACCGAGCCGGACACCGACAGCATCGCCGCCTGCCTGCGCTCGCTGATCGACGACCCCGAGCGGCGGGCCGCGCTGTCCCGCTCGGGCACCGACCGGGCCCGCGAGTTCACCTGGGCGGACTCGGCCGCCGCGCACCTGCGCAGCTACGAGCTGGCGGTGGCCGGGGTCCGCGTATGACCGAAGCGGTACTCCTGGTCGGGGGCAGGGGCACCCGGCTACGCCCGCTGACCGTCCACACGCCCAAGCCCATGCTGCCGACGGCGGGCGTCCCGTTCCTGGCCCACGTCCTGGCCCGGGCGCACGAGGCGGGCGTCGACCACGTCGTGCTCGCCACGTCGTACCGCCCGGAGGTCTTCTCGACCCACTTCGGCGACGGCGCCGCGCTCGGGCTCGCCCTCGACTACGTGACCGAGACCGAGCCGCTCGGCACCGGCGGCGGCATCCGCAACGTCGCCGACATGCTCCACGGCGGCCCCGACGACCCGGTCGTGATCCTGAACGGCGACGTGCTGTCCGGGCACGACCTCGCCCGACAGGTCGAGGCACACACCGCGGCCGAGGCCGACGTCACCCTGCACCTCGTCGAGGTCGAGGACCCGCGCGCCTTCGGCTGCGTCCCCACCGACGCGTCGGGGCGGGTCACGGCGTTCCTGGAGAAGACCCCGGACCCGGTCACCAACCGCATCAACGCCGGCTGCTACGTCTTCCGCCGCAAGGTGATCGACGCGATCCCCGCCGGCCGACCGGTGTCAGTGGAACGGGAGATCTTTCCCGCCCTGCTGCGCGACGGGGCCGTAGTGCTGGGGCACGCCGACCCGGCGTACTGGCTGGACCTCGGCACGCCGGCGGCGTTCGTGCGCGGCTCGTGCGACCTGGTGCTCGGCCGGCTGTCCTCACCCGCGCTGCCCGGCGAGCCGGGCGAGTCGCTGCTGCTCCCGGGCGCCGTCGTCGACGCCGAGGCGGCCGTGTGCGGTGGCACGACCGTCGGAGCCGGCGCGGTCGTCGCGGCCGGCGCGTCGGTGGACGGCTGCGTGCTGCTCGACGGCGCCCGGGTTGGTGCGGGCGCGGTGCTGCGCGGCTCCGTCGTGGGCCGCGGCGCGGTCGTGGGCGCCGGGGCCCGGCTGGACGGCGTGATCGTCGGCGACGCGGCCGAGGTGGGTGCCCGCAACGAGCTCGTCGCCGGCGCCCGGGTCTGGTGCGACGCGCGGATCCCGGACGGCGCGGTGCGCTTCTCCAGCGACGAGGACCCCGCCTAGCCCTCTCAAACCCGGCAGCGATCATGCACGTTCCGTCGCGCCGCCCGCCCTCAAACCCGGCAGCGATCATGCACGTTCCGTCGCGCCGCCCGCCCCCAAACCCGGCAGCGATCATGCACGTTCCGTCGCGCCGCCGAGGCGGGGACCGACGGAACGTGCATGATCGCTGCCAAGAAGGGGCGGCTGCCAAGAAAGGGCGGCGGCTGTCGGGGTCAGGCGGTGTTGGGCTCCGGCGCGTCGCTGGCCGGGAACTTCTTGACGAAGTCGGCGACGACCGCGCCGCTGACCTGGCCGCACAGCTGGCGGTGGCCATCCTTGGCTCCCCAGTGCGAGAGCGCGATGTGCTTGCCGCTGGGGAAGGCGCCGTACGAGTCGTCCCAGGCCGACACGATGAACTTGTGGCTGGGGCCGACGGCTGCCTCGTTGCGGGCCCGGTCGGCCAGGTCCTTGAGCGTCTTCAGCTGATCGCCCGTGACCGTCTTGTCGTACCAGAGGATCGTGTAGCCGTGCTCGAGGTTGTGCACGAGCTGCTCGAGCGCGGGCCGGTCGCTCGCCGAGTAGAACGCCTTGGCGGGCATCACCGGCTGCACGAAGTGCTCGCCCGACGACGGGGGCACCTCGGCGTACTTCACCTTGGTCTTGTTCGGCTGGTTGGTGCCGGGGCCGACGTGGACGTTGTTGCCGGTGACCTTGTCGGTGGTCGGCGCGTCGCAGCTCGCGGCAGCGGCGCTGACCCCGAAGGACTCGATCGACTTCTTCGCCGGGTCGTTGCTGCTCTTGAGCACGGCGGGCAGAGCCGCGGCTGCGACCAGGCCGATGCCCAGCACCACGGCAACGATGATGAACAGCAGGCTCTTGCGCCGCTCCTTGGCCTGCTGCTCACGCCGCATCGCCTCGACGCGCGCGCGGCGGTCCTTCTCGAGCTGCTTGGTCTTGTTGGCCACGGTTCTCTCTCGCGGGTGTCGTCGGCTGGGCGCGCCCACAGGGGCTCGATGCCGGAGTCTACGTGGCGGACCTGCGCCAGGGGGCGCATCACCGGCGTACGACACTTGTCCGGTGCGTGAGCTGACCCGACGCTGGCGGCCCGGCCGGCCGGTGGACCTGGACGCGACGCTCGGGTCGCTGCGGCGCGGGTCGGGCGACCCGGCGTACCGCCGGGTGGACGGCGCCGTGTGGCGCGCGACCCGCACCCCCGAGGGTGTCGCGACGATGCGGCTCGCGGTCCGGCCAGGGGCGGGGGAGGTCGAGGCGTCGGCGTGGGGGCCGGGGGCGAGCTGGGGGCTCGACCGGCTGCCCGCCCTGCTCGGCGGCGACGACGACCCGACCGGTTTCGCCCCGCAGCACCCGCTGCTGCGGGAGGTGTGGCGGCGCCACCCCGGCTGGCGGGTGCCGCGGACCGGGCTGGTGCTGGAGGCGCTCGTGCCGTCGGTGCTGGAGCAGAAGGTGACCGGGCGCGAGGCGTGGCGCGCCTGGCGGCATCTCGTGCGCCGGTACGGCGAGGCGGCGCCCGGTCCCGACGACGTGCTGCCGGCCGGCCTGCGGGTGCCGCCCGGTGCCGAGGCCTGGCGACGGGTGCCGTCGTGGGAGTGGCACCGGGCCGGAGTCGACCGGGCCCGCTCGGCCACGGTCGTCGCGGCGGCCGCCGTCGCCGGGCGGCTGGAGGAGGCGGTGTCGCTGCCGGCCGACGAGGCGGCGCGGCGGCTGCGGGCAGTGCCCGGCATCGGGGCCTGGACCGCGGCGGAGGTGGCGCAGCGCGCGCTCGGCGACGCGGACGCGGTCTCCGTGGGGGACTACCACCTGCCGGCGATGGTCGGCTGGGCGCTCACCGGCCGGAAGGTCGACGACGAGGGGATGCTCGCCCTGCTGGAGCCCTACCGGGGCCACCGCTACCGGGCCGTCCGGCTGGTCGAGCTCTCCGGGGTCGCGCCACCGCGCCGCGGGCCGCGCTTCGCCGGACGCGACTTCCGCGCCATCTGAGCGTCTCCCAGGGGTACGCCGGGGGCTGCTCGGTCAGCGGACGACGATGAAGTCCACCGGGTCGCGCGGCGGCCGGTCCTTGGGCCGGCCGGCCGGGTGCCCGACCGCGACCGCCCCCATCGGGTCCCAGTGCCCGGGCAGGTCCAGCTCGCGGCGGACGACGTCCCGGCAGAACATCGTGCTGCTGACCCACGCCGAGCCGAGCCCCTCGACCGCGAGGGCGACCAGCAGGTTCTCCACCCCGGCACCGGTCGCCACCACGAACATCTCCCGCTCCGCCGCGGCGCGCCGCTCGTCGGGGTAGTCGTGCATGCCCTCGCGGGCGAGGCACGGGACGACCAGGCAGGGCGCCGCCCGCAGCACGTGGCCGCGCCGGGTTCGCCGCGCCACCTGCTCGTCGGTGAAGCCGTCGGCACGCAGGTCGTGCACCCAGGCGGCCAGCATCGCGTCGAGCAGGCGGGTGCGAGTGTCCTCAGACTCGACGAGCACGAAGCGCCACGGCGTCGTGTGGTGGGGAGCGGGTGCGGTGACCGCGGCGGCGACCGCCCGGCGTACGACCGCCATGTCGACCGGCTCGTCGGTGAACTCCCGCACCGTGCGCCGGGCCGGCAGGACGTCACGGGCCCCCAGATGGAACATGTCCTCGTCGAGGGGGCGGACGACCGCGGCGGCTCCCGGCCCGTGCTCGGCGAGCACCCGCGCCCCGAGGCCGCGGACGACGGCCATGGGAAGGCCGGCGAGCTTGCCCTTCACCAGGTCGGCAGCGGCCGCCACCTCGTCGGCGACCGCGGTCACCGTCACGTCGAGGACGTTGCCGAAGGCGTCCGCCTTGCCCCGCGCGTCGTCGAGCGGCGCGATGCCCGCCACGCCGATGGCCTGGTCGGTGAGGCCGAGGCGCCACGGCCGTCCGAACGTGTCGCTGACCACGACCGCGACGTCGACGCCGAGGCGCTGCAGCAGCCTCGACCGGAGCTCGCGGGCGGACGCGTCCGGGTCGACGGGCAGCAGCACGACCGTGCCGGCTGGGGTGTTGCTGGCGTCGACACCGGCCGCGGCGAGCACCAGGCCCTGACGGGTCGCGACGATGCGGGTGGGGCCCCGGCGCGCCACGAGCCGCTCGGTCTCGGCGGTGATGGCCTCCTCGCGGTCCAGGGAGACGACGCGGCCCTCGGCCTTCGAGACGACCTTCGACGTCACCACGAGGACGTCCCCGTCGCGCAGCGTGGCGCCGGTCCGGTCCAGTGCGGTCGCGACGAGCTCGGCGAGGTCGTCGCCTGCCTGCACCTCGGGAAGGCCCTCCAGCGCCCAGATCTCGAGGCCGCTCACCCGGCGCTCCGTGCCCCGACCCGGGTCGCCAGGTCGAGGGCCGCCCGGGCCATCGCGGCCGCGGCGTCGACGTCCGTCATGAGCAGCGGGGCGGTCTCGCAGGCGATGCCGGCCTCGCTCACGGTGCCCACCGCCCCCTGGTCGCGCGGGTCCACCAGCCACCCGTCGAGCAGTGCGGGGCCGTAGTGCAGCGCCACCGCGGCCGCGTCGGTCTGCACGCCGATCGCAGCGAGGACCTTGTCGGCCATGCCCCGCACGGGCGCACCGCCGATGACGGGGGACAGGCCGACCACGGGGGCGGCGCACTGCTCGATCGAGTCCCTGACGCCGGGCACGGCGAGGATCGTCCCGATGCTGACCACCGGGTTCGACGGGGGGAGCAGGACGACGTCGGCCGCCGCGACGGCCTCGAGGACTCCCGGCGCCGGTCGCGCGTCGTCGGCACCGACCGGCACGACGGTGTGCGCCGTGGGCCCGGCGTGCAGGCGCACCCAGTACTCCTGGAAGTGGACCGCCCGCCGGCCGCCCGGAGCCTCCGGGTCGTCGATCACCACATGCGTCTCCACGCGGTCGTCGCTCATCGGCAGCAGCGTCACGCCCGGTTGCCATCGGTCGCAGAGGGCCGCGGTCACGGCGCTGAGCGGATAGCCGGCGCCGAGCATCTGGGTGCGTACGACGTGGGTCGCGAGGTCGCGGTCGCCGAGGCCGAACCACGCCGGCCCCACGCCGTACGCCGCGAGCTCCTCCTTGACGGTGAACGTCTCGCCGGCCCGGCCCCAGCCCTGCTCCTCGTGG
>DASVBJ010000350.1:0-12032 GCA_036375895.1 Actinomycetes bacterium
CTCGCACGCCCAAGCCGTCGACCCCGCCGCGTGCCACTCGGGCGCGAAGGGAGATGGTCGCGATGACGACGTCGGGTGCCTATCCGCTCAGGGTCGAGGCCTCCCTCGACCGGCCGCTGTCCCGCTGGCTGTGGCTCGTGAAGTGGCTGCTCGCCATCCCGCACTTCATCGTGCTCTTCTTCCTGTGGGTCGCGTACTTCGTGCTCAGCGTGGGCGCGTTCTTCGCGATCCTCTTCACCGGCCGCTACCCGCGCCCGATCTTCGACTTCAACGTCGGTGTGCTCCGGTGGAGCTGGCGGGTGGCCTACTACGCCTACGGAGCGCTGGGCACCGACCGGTACCCGCCGTTCACCCTCGCCGACGTGCCCGACTACCCGACGCACCTGCAGGTCGACTACCCCGAGCACCTCTCCCGGGGCCTCGTCCTCGTCAAGTGGTGGCTGCTCGCGATCCCGCACTACATCGTCGTCGGGATCTTCCTGGGCGGCGGCGCGTGGGTGGCGTGGGGCGCGGACGACCGGCAGTGGAACGGCGGCGGCGGCCTGATCGGCATCCTCGTGCTGGTGGCCGCGGTCGTGCTCACCGTGACCGGGCGGTACCCGCAGCCGATCTACGACTTCGTGCTCGGGCTCAACCGCTGGGTGCTGCGGGTGGCGGCGTACGCCGGGCTGATGACCGACGACTACCCGCCGTTCCGCCTGGACCTCGGCGAGCACGAGCCCACCGGCACGCTGACCGTCCCGCCGCTCGGCGGCCCCCCGGCAGCGGGTCCCGAGGGGACAGCCGGCGGCCCGGTCGCGTCCAGCGGCCCGGCCGCGCCCAGCGGCCCTGAGACGGCGGGCGGCCCGGTCGCGCCCAGCGGCCCTGAGACGGTGAGTGGCCCCCAGGCACCCAGCGGTCCCGGGACGGGCGGCAAGTGGACGGCCGGGCGGATCGTGTCCCTCGTCGTCGGCGCGGTCCTCGGACTGGCCTCGCTCGGCGTGCTGTTCGGCGGCGTCGCAGCCCTGTGGGCCGACCAGACCCAGCGCGAGGACGGCTTCGTCACGTCAGGCGACGAGACCTACAGCACCGGCGGTGCCGCCCTCGCGACCGACCGGATCAGCATCGACGCCGGCCCCGGCTGGGACGTCCCGCACGCGCTGCTCGGCGACGTCCGGGTGCGGGTCACCTCCGCGGACCCCGGCCAGGCCGTGTTCGTGGGCATCGCGCCGGCCGACGAGGTGGGGGCGTACCTCCTCGGGGTCCGGTACACGACCCTGCGCGACCTGTCCAACGACCGCGGGCGCACCGAGCACCAGGGTGCGCGGTCGGCCTCGGCACCTGCGCAGGTCGGCATCTGGTCGGCCTCGGCGAGCGGCACCGGCACCCAGTCGCTGGTGTGGGCCGCCGAGGAGGGCGACTGGGCCATCGTGGCGATGAACGCCGACGGGTCGCCCGGCCTGACGGTCACCGCCGACATCGGCGCCGAGGTGCCCGCCCTGCCGTGGGTGGCGGCCGGGCTGCTCATCGGCGGCGTGGTGATGCTCGTGCTGGGGGTCGTGCTGATCGTCGTTCCCACCGTGCGGGCGTCGCGGTAGCCGGAGCCGGCGCCCCGGGTCAGCGGTCGGGCATCCGCAGGACGGCGACCCCGTTGACCCGGTCGACCGCGAGGTCCGCGAGGGCCCGGTCGGCCTCCTCGAACGGGTAGGGCTGCACGTGCACGGTGAGGTGGTGGCGCGCCGCGAGGTCGAGGAAGCGCTCACCGTCGCGCCGAGTGTTGGCCGTGACGCTGCGCAGGGTGCGCTCGTAGAAGAGGTCGGCCTCGTAGCCGAGCGAGGGTATGTCGGTGAGGTGGATCCCGGCGATGGCGAGCGTCCCGCCCCGGTCCAGCGCGCGCAGCGCGACCGGCACCAGGTCGCCCACCGGAGCGAAGAGGACGGCCGAGTCCAACGGCTCCGGTGGCGCGTCGTAGGCCTCGCCCACCGAGGTGCACCCGAGGTCCAGGGCGAGCCCCTGGGCCGCCGGCGACCGGGTGAGGACGTGCACCCGCGCCCCCTGGGCCAGCGCGAGCTGGGCGGTGAGGTGCGCGGAGGCGCCGAAGCCGTAGATGCCGAGCCGGGAGCCCGGCACGAACTCGGCCCGCTGCAGGGCGCGGTAGCCGATGATCCCGGCGCACAGCAAGGGCGCGAGCTCCTCGTCCCGGTACCCGTCGGGCAGCCGGTAGGCGTAGTCGGCGGGCACGGTTGCGTACTCGGCGTACCCGCCGTCGTGGGTCCAGCCGGTGTACGTCGAGTGGCGGCACAGGTTCTCGGCGCCCCGCCGGCAGTAGTCGCAGCGCCCGCAGGTCGAGCGCAGCCACGGGATGCCCACCCGGGTGCCCGGCTCCACCTGCGCCCCCGGACCGGCGGCGACCACCCGGCCGACCACCTCGTGCCCGGGCACGACCGGACGGCGGCGCTGAGGCAGGTCACCCTCGACGACGTGCAGGTCAGTGCGGCACACGCCGCAGACCGCGACCCGCACGAGCAGCTCGCCGGGCGCCGGCTGCGGGACGGGTCGCTCCGCCAGCCGCAACGGCCGCCCGGCGAGCTCTCCGGGCTCGTCCACGACCCACGCCCGCATCGTGTCGGCGACGGCGTCCACGGTCACACCTCCCGGGCCTGTCCGCTGGCCGGACCGCCCACCGTCGAGCATGCCGCGCCGACCCGACGGCCGCGGGCCGAACGACCCCAGTCAGCGCGCCGCCCGCAGGCCGGTGAGGTAGTCGGCCACGGTGCGACGTGGGACATAGCCCTGCGCGGCGGCCCGCCCGGTGTCGAGGACGACGGTGTGGCCGACCTGGTCCACGGCGTACGGCGTGAGCAGCGGGGCGCGCAGCGGCAGCCGGCCCAGCACCCGGGCCGCGCCCTCCGCGACCGCCAGGGGCACGTGCCGCACCCGGACCGCCCGGCCGGCCGCCGCCAGCACGTCGGCGACCACCTCGTCCCGGTCGTACGCCGTGGCGTCGGCCACGTTGTAGGCGCCCGGTGGCCACCGCGTGCCGAGCAGGCAGGCGTCGGCGAGGTTCTCGACCGCCGTCAGGCTGATCCGCACGTCCGGCCCCGGGAGCAGCACCCGGCCGAGGCGCACCGCCCGGCGCAGCCGGGGCAGCAGGTGCCGGTCGCCCGGGCCGTACACCGCGTGCGGGCGCAGCACCACCGCGCCGGCCCGCTGGGCCAGCACGTCGCCGGCCGCCTTGGTCCGGGCGTAGGCGTTCAGCTGCCCGGCCAGCGGATGGTCCTCCGTGACCCGGGACCGGTCCAGCCGGGGGTCGTACACGCTCGCGCTACTGACCCACACGACCGGCCGCGCACCCGCGGCCTCGAGCAGCCGGGCCCCGCCGTCGACGTTGACCGCCCGGAAGGCGGCGTCGGCACCGCGCCCCCCGCCCGGGTCACCGACCGCGGCGGCGAGGTGCACGACGGCGTCGACGCCGCCCAGGTCGGGGGCGCCCGCCGCGGCGTCCCAGGGCCGGTGGGTGCCGACCGGGCCCGGCCGGCGCCCGAGCCCGACGACGGTGGCGCCCGCCGCGGCCGCGGCCCGCGCGACGGCCGCGCCGCAGAAGCCGCTGGCCCCGGTCACGGCGACGGTCGCGCCGGCAAGCCACGGCGCGGTCATCGCCGCCCCCGCACGGTGAGGAGCGCCCAGCCCGGGAGCGCAGCGCTGCGGGCGGCCCGGGCCCGGACGATCTGCGGCCGGAAGGGCGCGAGCAGCCGGAGCAGGTCGTCGAGCTGGGCCCGGGCGAGCCCCGCCCCGGGGCACGCGTGCGGTCCCGCCCCGAACACCAGCTGCGCCACCGCGGCAGGCGCCGGTGCGTGGGCGTCCGGATCGCGCCGATGGGCGTGGGCGGCGTGCCGCGCGACGAGCACCAGGCGATCGCCGGCCCGCACCCGGCAGGCACCGGCCGCGCCGTCGGATGCGGCCGCGCGCGGCAGGACCGGACTCGGCGCCACCACCCGGAGCAGCTCCGCCACCAGCACCGGCCGGCGCGCGGCGTCGGCGGCGTCGGCCCACAACCCCGCGTCGGCGCACCACGCCGCCGCCCGGGGCAGCCCCGCGACGGTGGTGTTCACGGCGGCCAGCGCCAGCATCACGTGGCGGCCGACCTCCGCTCCGTCCCGCCCGGCGCCTCCCACCAGATTGACGACCCGCGCCTCCGCCGTGGCCGGGCCGGCGGCGGGTGCCCGGCCTCCGGGGCGCAGACGGAGACCCGGCAAGTGCGCCCGCACCGCGCCGGCCGCGGCCTCGCGGACGGCGGCCGCGAGCTCGGCCGCCGGGACGTCGAGGTCGAGCAGCGCGGCGGTGGTGGCGCCGGCGAGCTCCGCTGAGACGTCCACCAGGTCGACCTCGTCACCGTCGCCGAGCGGAGCCAGCCGGCGCTCGAGCACCTCCAGCCAGACCGGCCGCAACCGCGCGACGCCACCCGCACCGAGGTCGGCGGCGACGGCCCGACGCGCGCTGCGGTGCTCCGCACCGTCCTGGTCGAAGAGCAGGCTCTCGACGGACCGCTCCCGGGCGACCCCGCCGGTGGTGCCGGCCGCCCGCCGGTCCAGCGGCAGGCGGGTCAGCACGTCCCGGTAGGCCTCGGTGCCGTTCACGACGAGGGTCCGGCCGAGCCGCACCGCGTCCCGCCGCCGCGCGGCCGCCAGCAGGAGGAACAGCACCGGGTGGCTGCGCAGGTAGACCTGCCGGTCGCGGCGCCGGGCCCGGCGTACCGACGCCGCGCTCACCGGACGTGCACCCGCTCGGCCTCGACCGGTCGCCAGCGGCGGTCCCAGTACCAGAGCAACGTCCGCCGCGGGCCCCACGCGCGCAGCCGGCGCAGGCTGCTCTCGACGACCAGGTCCTCGGCCCGCACCACCCGGCTGCTGTGCTCCCGCGCCCGGTTGAGCAGGGCGACGTCCTCGGAACGCTCCTCGAGCGGCACCCGGAGCGCGCCGCCGCACCGCTGGTACAGGTCGGCGGTGAGGGCGAGGTTGTGCCCGTGGCAGAGCACGTACGGCGTGCGGAACCGGGGGTCGCGGTGCTCGGCCCGGAACCGCCCGTAGAGGGCCGCCAGCCGGACCAGCGCCGGCAGCAGGTGGCGTTCCAGCCGGGTCGGGGACTCGTCGCGCCGCGGGACGCTGCGGCCGCAGACCATCTCGGCCCCGCCGGCCAACAGCCGCCGGGCCGTGGCGACCCAGTCCGGCGCCGGCAGGCAGTCGGCGTCGGTGCGCAGCAGGTAGGTCGCGCCGTGCGCGATCGCGTGGCGGAAGCCGGTGTCCGCCGCCGCCCCGGCACCCTGCTGCGGCTCCGCGACCACGTGCACCGGGAACGGTGCCGTCGCCGCGAACCGCGTCACGACGTCGGCGGTCCCGTCGGTCGAGCCGTTGTCGACCACGACCAGCGTGAGGGCGCGGTCGCTCTGGTCCGCGAGCGCGGCAAGCGTCGCGCCGATGCCCGGCGCCTCGTCGTACGCCGGGACCACCACCCACAGCGCGGTCACGTCCCGCCACCCGGCGCGGTCGGGACGGTCGCGGCCGTCGATGCCCACGCGGTGGCGCGCAGCAGCACGCGAGCCGCCAGGCTGCACCAGACGAGGACGCCGACCAGGGTCCCGACCGAGTGGTAGACGTCGTCGTGCACCCCCGCGGTCGCCGCGAAGTAGCGGCCCGCGGCCAGGGTGAGCAGCTCGACCAGGACGGCCGCGCCGGCCGCGGCCCGCGCGGCGGCCCCGACCGAGGGGCGGCCGGGCAGCGGCCACGAGGCCCGCAGCATCAGCCCGACGGCGAGCAGCCACACCACCGCGGCGCGCACCAGCGGCCGCCAGGCGGGGGTCGGGTCCAGCGCCGCGACCACGGCGACCAGGGCCGCCACCGAGGCGACGAGCGCGGCGCCCAGGGCCGCGTCGAGGAGGGCGTCCCGGACCGGGTTGCCGCTGCCCGCGTTCTGCCCGCACATCGCGCGCACCGCGGTGCGGGTGGCCCGCACGAGCCGCAGCGAGGTCCACACGAGCACGGCCAGCAGCGCGAGCCGGAGGCTCGGCAGGTGCGGCCGCAGCGCGTCGACCGCGCCGGCGACCTCGCCGGGCAGCAGCCGGGCCGCCGCGCCGTGCAGCGCCCCCGCGGTGCGGCCCGCGCCGGTGCCGGTGACCGACAGCACGGTCGTCACGAGAAGGACGGCGGGCGCGGCGCCGACGAGCAGCGCGTAGGTCAGCGCGCCGGCCAGGGCGTCGCCGTTGGCGGCGGTGTAGCGGCGGTGCGCCCGCAGGACCCGGTCCCAGACCGGACGGAGCGACTCGACGCGGGCGCGGGCGCCGTCGACCACGGTCGCGGTCACCGGGCGCCCCGGGGAGACACGGTCGCCGCCTGCGGGCCGCGGGTCAGGCGGGCGGCCAGCCGGGCGGCGGCCACCCGGTCGGGCTTGCGCGACCGTCCGGCCAGCGGCACCGGGGCCAGCACGACGGCATCCGGCCGGGCCGTGCCCATGCGGGCGAACGGGCCGGCGAGCGCGGCGCGGACGCGCCGGGCATCGGCGCCCGGCTCGGGCTCGACGACCGCGACCAGGCGCTCGTCGCCGTCCTCGGCGGGCACGCCCACCAGCACCGCGAGCCGGACGCCGGGCACGTGCAGGCCCGGCTCGTACAGCCCCGGGTAGATGTTCTCGGCGCGGCGCAGCACCATGTCCTTGCAGCGGCCGGCGAGCACCACGCGCGTGCCGCCCGGCCCCTGCTCCAGACGGGCGACGTCCCCGGTGGCCACCTGCCGCTGCGGCGCCTCGCCGAGGTAGCGATCGCAGGCGCCGGGGCCGGCCAGCAGCAGCTGCCCGCCGGCGTCGACCGCGCCCGACACGCCGGGCAGCAGGTCGCCGACCAGGTCGCCGTCGCCGTCGAACGCGGCCTTCTCGGCCGCCTCCACCGCGGCGGCCGGGAAGAGCTCGGTGAGCGCGTAGACCCCCCACGCCTCGTCGGCGCCGGCGGCGCGGACCCGCTGCAGCAGGCTCGCGGTGACCGGTGCCGACCCGCTGTAGACCCGGCCGGTGAAGCGCGCGCCGGCGTCGAGAGCCGACCGCAGCTGCGGGGGAGTGAGGTAGGTCGCCTGGGGCCGCAGCGCGCGCAGCGCGGCGGCGACGCCGCGGCCGCCGCGAGCGGGCCGGGCGACCGGGGCTCCGGCCGCGAGCGACGGCACGAGGACGAAGAACGTGCCCCCGAGCACCGGCCGGTCCGGAGCCGGGTCGACCAGCCCGGCCACCGCCCGCATCCCGGCGTCCAGGCTCGCCCAGGTGTGCACGACCCCGCGCGGGCTGCTGGTCGTGCCGGAGGTGAAGACGATCACCGCGTCGCCACCGGACCCGACCCGCGGCGTCGGGTCCGCCTGCGGGCGCAGGGCGGGCGCGCACCCGGGCAGCCGCGGGCCGACCGTGACGACCGGCGCCAGCGACGAGAGGGCGGGCAGCTCGACCTGCGCCCGCCGGCCCACGGGCCGGGCCCAGCCGGCGACGGCCTGCGCGACGGCGTCGGCCAGGACGAGCGCGGGCCGGGCGAGGGTCAGCCGCGCCGTCAGCACGTCCGGCCCGACGGTCGGGTCGGCCACCGCGACCCGCAGGCCGAGCCGGTGCGCCGCCAGCATCACCGCCAGCGCCCGGCCTCCCGGCCGGACGGCCAGCGCGAGGGTGTCGCCCGCCGCGAGCCCGCGCCGGTGCAGGGCGCCCGCGTAGCCCTCGGCCAGGTCGGCGAGCTCCCCCCGCGTGACGTGCACCCGGACCCCGCCGCGACGGCGCGCGGTGACGACCGCGGGCCTGTCGGGGGTGTGTCGCAGCGCCGGGATGAGGCCGTCGAGCATCAGCGGGGGTCCGGGGTGAGGCCGTCGCTGCCGCGGTCGAGGTACCACCGCGCGGTGCCGAGCACGCCGTACGCCCGCAGCCGCCGGGTCGAGTTCTCCACGACCATGCCGCGGCAGCGCACGACAGCAGCGGTGTGCCGCCTGACCCGGTTCAGGAACTCCCGGTCGGTGGGCGACGGGCGCCGGGGCATGCCGCCGCAGCGCAGGTAGAGCGCGGCGGTCACGGCCATGTTGTTGCCGGCGTGCATGCGGTAGGGCGCGAGGAACTCCGGCCCGCGATGGGCCGGTCGGAGCCGGCCGAAGGCGGTGGCGAGGAACACGAGCAGCGCGAAGCCCGCCCGGCCGCCGGGCCCGTGCTCGTCGCGCCGCGCGACCAGCCGGCCGCAGGCCAGCGCCGCGCCGCCGTCGAGCCCCGCCCGGGCCGCCGCCACCCAGCCCGGGCGGGGCAGGGCGTCGGCGTCGGTCCGCGCGATGTACGCCGCGCCGTGCGCGATGGCGTGCCGGATGCCGGTGTCGACCGCTGCGCCGACGCCCTTCTGCGGCTCGTGCAGCAGCCGGACCGGGAACGGCGCCCGGGCCGCGAACCGGCGGACCAGCTCGGGCGTGCCGTCCAGCGACCCGTTGTCGACGACGGCCAGGACGAAGTCCCGGTCGGTCTGCGCGGCGAGCGCGTCGAGAGTCGCCGTGATGCGGCTCGCCTCGTCGTACGCCGGGACGACCACCCACATCGTCGGCCGGCCGCTCACGCCTTCTCCCACACCATCGTCATCAGGCTCACGCCGCCACCGAGCCCGACGAGGAGGACCCTGTCGCCGGGCCCGAGCAGCGGATCGACGCGGTCGAGCTGCACCCCGAGGGTCGCGCTCGCCAGGTTGCCCAGCTCGGGCACCGTGACGACGAGCTTGTCGCGGGGGACGCCGGTCACCTCGATGAACCGCTCGAGGTAGGGCATCGTCACCTGGTGGACGAGGACCTTCGCGAAGTCCTCCCAGCCCCAGCCCGTGCGCGCCCAGAGCCGGTCGAGGATGTCGGTGCCGATCTTCTCGAACACGTCGCGCAGCCCGCGTCCGTCGCCGGTGAAGTAGGTGTGCTCGTCACCGCGCGGGTGCCGGGAGCCGCCGCCCGGGATGCCGCCGACCGTCCAGTGCTCGGAGTGCGTCTCGGTGTCGATGTCGAGGATGCCGCCACGCTCGACCGGCTCGAGGACGACGGCGGCGCCGGCGTCGCCGAACGTGAAGCCGGCGAAGGCGTCCCGCGCCTGCTGGAGGCTGTCGAGCCGCCGGCGCATCGACCGGGTCGGTGTCTCCCCGGTGACGACCAGGGCGCGGCGGGCGCGGCCCGCGAGCATCATGGCGCGGGCCAGGTCGATGCCGTTGACGAAGCTGTTGCAGGCGTTGGTCACGT
This sequence comes from Actinomycetes bacterium, assembly GCA_036375895.1. GTDB lineage: Bacteria > Actinomycetota > Actinomycetes > JACCUZ01 > JACCUZ01 > DASVBJ01. Next base: position 9,243 of record DASVBJ010000350.1, read on the forward strand.
CGAGTGCGTGCGCGCGAGAGCCGAGCTCGGCCTGCACGATGTGCGCCGTCGCCGGCTCCGCCACGTCACGGGTCGCCGAGGCGAAGACGAGGAGGTCGACGTCGGGGGCCTGCAGCCCGGCCCGGTCCAGCGCGACGCGGGCCGCCGCGACCGCGAGGGTGGAGGCGTACTCGTGTTCGCCGGCGACTCGCCTGCGGGCGATGCCGCTGATCGTCTCGAACAGCCGCGGCGGCAGCGGGAGCCGACTGTCGGCGGCGACCCGGCGCTGCAGCTCGGCGGTCGTGACCTCGTGACCGGGCAGGTGGGAGGCGACGGCGGTGATGCCGACCCGCATGGACGTCTCGTTCATGGCCCCACCATCGTCAACGCCCCCGCGGGCCATCCTGAGTAGCGGTACTCATCCAACCGGTCCTGGCTACTCAAACCCGGCAGCGACACCCATGGACCGTGCGTGCGGACGTCAGTCGCGCGATGGGCGCGGTCATCCTCCCCGACGGCGGCTGGTGCCGCCGAGCCCCTAGACGGCGCGGCCCCAGCACCCGTCGTACCGTTGGCCCCGTGCGTGCCACTCTGATCCACGGGACCCGCGACGTGCGGGTCGAGACCGTCCCAGACCCATCCGTCCAGAGCCCGACCGACGCGGTCGTCCGCGTCACCGACGCGCTCGTCTGCGGCAGCGACCTGTGGCCCTACCGCGACTGCCCGCCGGAGCGGGCCGGGGCTCGCATCGGCCACGAGTTCGTCGGGGTCGTGACCGACGTCGGCTCGGCCGTGTCCTCGGTCCGGCCGGGCGACCTGGTCCTCGCGCCGTTCGTCTACTCGGACAACACCTGTCCGAACTGCCGGAACGGGGTGCACACGTCGTGCCTCGCCGGTGGCTTCTGGGGCACCGATGGCGTCGACGGCGGCCAGGGTGAGGCCGTCCGCGTGCCCTGGGCCGACGGCACTCTCGTACGGCTGCCGGCCGACGCGGCGACCGACCACGCGCTTCGGCGCTCGCTGCTGCCGCTGACCGACGTGCTGCCGACCGGTCACCACGCCGCGGTCAGCGCCGGGGTCGCGCCCGGCTCCACCGTGGCCGTGGTGGGTGACGGCGCGGTCGGCCTGTGCGGCGTGCTGGCGGCGCGGCGCCTGGGCGCGGAGCGCGTGATCCTGCTGGGCCGCAACGCGGACCGCACGGCGCTCGGCCGGCGGTTCGGGGCCACCGACGTGGTCGCCGACCGCGGCGACGCGGCGGTCGCCGCGGTGCGGGAGCTGACCGGCGGCGTCGGCGCCGACTCGGTGCTCGAGTGCGTGGGCACGTCGGCCTCGATGGACACGGCGTACGGCGTGGTCCGCGACGGTGGCACGGTCGGCTGGGTGGGTGTGCCGCACCTGGACGGGCCGCTGCCTGCCCGCGACATGTTCAGCCGCAACGTCGGGCTGCGAGGGGGAGTGGCGCCGGTGCGCGGCTACCTCGACGAGCTGCTGCCGGAGGTGGCCGACGGACGGCTCGACCCCGGCCCGGTGCTCGACCTCGAGGTCGGCCTGGAGGACGTCCCGAAGGCCTACGCGGCCATGGACGACCGGGCCGCGCTCAAGGCCTGGGTGCGGGTGTCGGCGCCGTGACCGCCGATGGCCGCACCGATCCGCCGCTGGTCGCGGCCGAGCGCGAGATGCTGGGCGCCTGGCTCGACTACCACCGGGCGACCCTGGCGATGAAGTGCGCGGGCCTCACGGACGACCAGCTCAAGGAGCGCTCCGCGCCCCCGTCGTCACTGTCGCTGCTCGGCCTGGTCCGCCACATGGCCGACGTCGAGCGCAGCTGGTTCCGCCGGACCCTGGCGGGCGAGGACGCGGCACCGATCTACTACTCGGCCGAGCGCCCGGACGACGACTTCGACGCGCTGGACACGGCCCCGGCGGCCGAGGTGTTCGCGACCTGGCGGGCGGAGTGCGACCGGTCCCGGGTGCTGGCCGCGGCCGCATCGCTCGACGCGACAGGGGACAAGCGCGGCGAGGCGTTCTCGCTGCGCTGGATCATGATCCACATGATCGAGGAGTACGCCCGCCACAACGGTCACGCCGACCTGCTCCGCGAGCGGATCGACGGCGCCACCGGCGACTAACGGGACCTGCCGGGTCGGTTCTGGCAGGCTCGCGAGCGACCTTCTGGTGCGACACGCCGGCGTGTCGTCGCGACGAGGTCGCTGGTGATCTTCAGGCGTGTGCCTGGGACTCTCGCGCGCACCGGCCGCGGTATGAGGAAAGTCACGCCCTCACCGGGTGGTTCAACCTCGCCTCAGTGGGCACGTATTGCCTGGCCTGCGAGGACGGGCTACCCATGAACGGTTGTCCTTGGCTACGGTGACCTTCAACCGAAGGCCCGGGAACGCCGGGCTGGTCAGGGTGTGGGAGGCGACGAGCTTGACCACGAACACGACGGGCGTCTCGCTCGGGAGTCTCAGGGTGCAAGGCGGCGGCAGCGAAGCGGACCGGGCGGTACAGCTGCTCGAGAACGCCGGCCGGGTCGCCGAGCGCACGGTCGAGGAGGCGCGCGGCAACGCCGAACGGCTCATCGCCTCGGCCCGCGAGAAGGCCCGCCGGATCGAGCAAGAGGCCGAGCAGAAGGCCGCACAGACGCGCAACGAGGCCGATCAGGAGGCCGCCAAGACGCGTAACGAGGCCAACCAGGAGGCCGCGAAGACGCGCGGCGAGGCGAGCCGGCAGGCGGAGCAGGCCCTCACCCGGGCCAACCAGGAGGCCGAGCAGACTCGGCACCAGGCTCACGGCGAGGCCGACCGCATGCTC
>DASVBJ010000357.1:0-11152 GCA_036375895.1 Actinomycetes bacterium
ACGGGACTTGACGAGCGGCCGACGACTTAGCACTCTATGCATGAGAGTGCTAACCATTGGCCCCGAGGGGTCGCCCTCGGGAGCCCCGTCTCTGGGAGGGTTCGAAGATGGCTCTCACTCGGTGGGACCCCTTCACCACGCTGGCTCGCCTGGACTCCGACTTCGACGAGCTCGTGCGCCGGGCCTGGGGCGGCGCGCCCTCGGCGGGCAGGCGGGTCACCGCGGGCTACGTCCCGGCCATCGAGATGCGCACCGACGGCGCGGACGTGCTGATCACGCTCGAGCTGCCCGGCGTGGACGTCGAGAAGGACGTCGACATCGAGGTGGCCGAAGGCCGGCTGACCATCAGCGGCGAGCGCCGGGACCGCAGCGAGCAGCGCGACGAGACCGGCAACGTGCTGGTGCGCGAGCTGCGCTACGGCTCGTTCCGGCGTGAGTTCGCCCTGCCCGAGGGCCTGACGGCGGAGGACGTCGACGCGTCGTACGACCGGGGTCTGCTCGAGGTTCGCGTGCACAACGTGACCAAGCCGGCGGTGCCACCGCAGAAGGTCGCGATCCGGCCGGCCGCCGGCCACCAGATGATCAAGGGTGAGACCGAGGGGTCCGCCACCTGACCCGCGGCTGTCGGGCCGGGCGCGGCAAGCCCGCGCCCGGCCCGACAGTGCGAACGGCTAGCCCCGGGGACCCTTCGGCATCTTCAGGCCCTTCGGCATCGGGCCCTTGGGGATGGGCAGGCTCGTCGTCCCGAGCGCCTTGAGTCGGCGGTTGACCTCGGTGACCTGGCTGTTGGTCAGGTTGCGCGGCAGCTTCATCACCCGGGAGTTGAGCCGGCGCAGCGGCACCTGGCCCTCCTCGTTGCCGGCCTGCAGCTCGTAGACGGGCACGTCGGGCAGGAACCGGGTGACCTTCCGCTTCTCCGCGGCCAGCAGGTTGCCGACCCGGCTCGACGGCCCCTCGCCCACCAGCACGACGCCCGGTCGGCCGACGGCGCGGTGCACGATGTCCTGGTTGCGGTTGACGGCGACGCCCGGGGTCACCGTCCATCCGCGGCGAAGCATGTTCAGGGCGGCGGCAGCGGCGCCGACCTGGCCCTCGACCTGGGCGAACGCGGCCTTCTCGGCCCGGCGGCCGAAGACGATGGTGGCGAGCAGGAAGCCGAGCATCGCGCCGATGATGCCGGCGTAGATCGGGTGGCCGAGCAGGAAGCCGATCGCCAGCACGAGCGCGAACACGACGAACCCGGTTGCGAAGGTGATCCAGCCGACCAGCGGGTCGACCTGACGGGTCATCTTGTACGCCGCCCGGATCTGGCCGGTACGGCTCTTCTTCGGGGTGTTCAGGGAGTCGGGGTCCTTGCGCGCCATGGGCGGCAGGATACGTGGCTCTGAAGGTTCAGGCCGACTCGCGGTAGGCGACCGCGTGCACGGTGGCCGCGGGGGCCCAGGCGGTGAAGGCGTCGGCGGCCGCCTCCGTGTCGGCCCGGCCCGTCGCCAGGGCGTCGACGGCGTTGCGCCGGGAGCCCTCGACGACGCGGTTGGTGGCCATGCCCAGCGCCGTCCGCAGGATCTCGGCGAACGGGACCAGTGGGGGAAGTGAGCGTGTCATGCGACCAGCGAACCGGCCGCGGGTTACCGCCGTGTGACGCCCGTGGAAAACCTGCGTGAGGATCAGGCGGGCGTCGACGAGCCGTCGCGGGCCTCGATCGCCTGGCGGTAGAGCCGCCCGGCCCGGTACGACGAGCGGACCAGCGGGCCGGACATCACCCCGGCGAACCCGATCTGCTCGGCCTCCGCCGCCAGCTCGACGAACTCCTCCGGCTTGACCCAGCGGATCACCGGGTGGTGGCGCGCGGACGGGCGGAGGTACTGGGTGATCGTGATGAGCTCGCAGCCCGCCTCGTGCAGGTCCCGCAGCGCCTGGCTCACCTCGGTGCGCTCCTCGCCCATGCCGAGGATGAGGTTGGACTTGGTGACCAGCCCGTCGGCCCGGGCCTGCCGGATCACGTCCAGCGACCGCTCGTACCGGAAGCCCGGCCGGATGCGCCGGAAGATGCGCGGCACCGTCTCGACGTTGTGGGCGAGCACCTCGGGCCGGGAGCCGAACACCTCGGCCAGCTGGTCGGGCTTGGCGTCGAAGTCCGGGATGAGCAGCTCGACGCCGGTGCCGGGGTTGAGGCCGTGGATCTGCCGCACGGTCTCGGCGTACAGCCAGGCGCCGCCGTCGGGCAGGTCGTCGCGGGCCACGCCGGTGACGGTCGCGTAGCGCAGGCCCATCGCCTGCACCGACTCGGCCACCCGCCGCGGCTCGTCGCGGTCGAGCGCGGCCGGCTTGCCGGTGTCGATCTGGCAGAAGTCGCAGCGCCGCGTGCACTGGTCGCCGCCGATGAGGAACGTCGCCTCGCGGTCCTCCCAGCACTCGAAGATGTTGGGGCAGCCCGCCGACTCGCACACCGTGTGCAGGCCCTCGCGGCGGACCAGCGACTTGAGGTCGTTGTACTCCGGGCCCATCTTCGCCCGCGTCTTGATCCACTCGGGCTTCTTCTCGATGGGGGTCGCGCTGTTGCGGACCTCGAGACGGAGCAGCTTGCGGCCCTCGGGTGCGATCGTCACGGCTCCAAGGGTACGCCGGGGTCGCACCCGCCCGGGCCGCCCCGGTGTGCGTCAGCGGCCGAGCAGGACCTCGGTGAGCCGCTTCTCGACGTATGTCGTGGCCTCGCCCACCGTGATCACCCGACCCGTCTCCTGGGTCAGCGAGGTGACGGTCGCGTCGCTGATGCCGCACGGCACGATGCGGTCGAACCACGTCAGGTCGCAGTCGCAGTTGAGCGCGAAGCCGTGCATGGTGACGCCCTGCGAGACCCGGATGCCGATCGCGCCCACCTTGCGGTCCTGCGCGCCGTCCTGCCCCAGCACCCAGACGCCCGACCGGCCGTCCACCCGGGTGGCCTCGACCCCCAGGTCCGCGCACGCGAGGATGAGCACCTCCTCGACTCGCCGCACGTGGGCGACGACGTCGACCGGCTCGGCGAGCTTGACGATCGGGTAGCCCACGAGCTGCCCCGGCCCGTGCCAGGTGATCTTGCCGCCGCGGTCGACGTCGATGACCGGCGTGCCGTCGAGCGGGCGCTCCCACGGTTCGGTGCGCTTGCCGGCGGTGTAGACCGGTGGGTGCTCGAGCAGCAGGACCGAGTCGGGCGCCTCGTCGGCGACCCGGGCGGCGTGCAGCCGGCGCTGCTCGTCCCAGGCCTCGTCGTACGGGACGACACCACGGTGCAGGAGGGCGAGGTCGGTCACGGGGCAAGGGTACGCCGGGCCGTGGAGCCGCGAGCGTGCCGACCGGCGCGGGTGTCGTGACCCCCACCTAGCAGCGATCCCACCCCCACCTGGCAGCGATCATGCACGTTCCGTCGGTCCGCCACGTGTCGCGTACGCTCGCAGATCGTGCCGGCAGCCTGGGCGGGTCGGCAGGCGTCGAGCGGTTGGGAGACCGGCTGTGACCGACAAGGTGCGCGTCGCGCTGGTGGGCTACGGCATGGCGGGCCGGGACATCCACGGCCCGCTGCTGCGGGCCGCTCCCGACGTGCGGGTGACCCACGTGGTGACCGCCAACCCGGAGCGGGCCACCGCCGCGTCGCAGGAGCTCCGCGACGTGGCGGTCGTGCCCACGGTGGAGGGGGTGTGGGAGGCCGCCGCCGACGTCGACCTCGTCGTGCTGGCGTCGCCCAACCACGTGCACGCCGAGCAGGCCCGGACCGCCATCGGTCATGGCATCGCGGTGGTGGTCGACAAGCCGCTGGCGACCGACCTGACCGACGCGGTCGGCCTGGTGGACCTCGCGGCGGCTCGGCACGTGCCGCTCACCGTGTTCCAGAACCGGCGGTGGGACCCGGAGCACCTCACGGCGCGCAGGGTCCTCGACGAGGGCGTGCTCGGCGACGTCGTGCGCTACGAGGCGCGTTACGAGCGATGGCGGCCGGTGCCGAAGGCTCGGTGGCGGGAGAACATGTCGACCGACGAGGGTGGGGGGCTGCTGTTCGACCTGCAGTCGCACCTCGTGGACGGGGCCATCCACCTGTTCGGGCCGGTCGCGTCGGTCTACGCGGAGCTGTCCGCGCTCTCGACCCGCGGCGACGACGTGACGTTCCTCGCGCTCGAGCACCGCTCCGGGGTCCGCAGCCACCTGGGCGCGACGTCCCTGGCCGGGGCCTACGGCCCGCGGCTGCGGCTGCTCGGCCGCGCCGGCGCCTACCTCGTGGCGAACGTCGTGGACGAGTCGTCGTCGCACCACGACTGGGACGACCTGGACGCCGACCACCGCGGCTGGCTGGTGCGTGGCGACCATCGCGAGCCGGTGCCCGTCGCGCCGGGGAGCTGGCGCGACTTCTACCCGGCCGTGGTCGCGATGGTCCGCGACGGGGCGCCACCGCCGGTGCCGCCCCGCGACGCGGTGGCGACCATGGAGGTGCTGGACGCGGCGCGACGCAGCGCGCGCGAGGGCACCGTCGTACACCTGCCCTGACCCCCAGACTTGGCAGCACCCCCCACGTGGCACGACCCCCCACATGGCAGCACCCCCACATGGCAGCGATCATGCACGTTCCGTCGCCTCACCACGTGGCGGACCGACGGAACGTGCATGATCGCTGCTAGGTGCTGATGCTGCTAGGTGCTGATGCTGCTAGGTGCTGATCAGGAGGCGGGGCTCGATGCGGGTCTCGACCGCGGTGCCGTCGGGGCCGCGCTCCACCTTGTACGCCGCGACGTCCGGGCGGTCGGCGACCGCCTCGACGAGCTCGGTGCCCTCGTAGTAGAGGCCGACCCCGTCGTCGGTCGCGTAGGAGGTCGGCAGCGTGCCGTCGGCGACCAGCCGGTGCAGCAGCGGGCGGCGGCGCTCCTCGGAGTCGTAGTGCACGCCGTTGGCGTAGGGGAGCAACCCGAGCCCGTCGTCGATCGCCCGCAGCTCGAGACCGAACGAGTCGGTGGTGCCGCCGACGTGCCAGCAGATCGACCCGGCCGAGACGCCGCCGAGGACCACGCCGGCCTCCCAGCACTCCCGCAGGATCTCGTCCAGGCCGTGCACCCGCCAGACGGCGAGGAGGTTGGCGACCGACCCGCCGCCCACCCAGATCACGTCCTGCTCGAGCAGGTGGGTGCGCACGTCCGGGACGTTGGGCATCGTGAAGAGCTCGAGGTGCGAGACCCGCGCGTCCGAGCCGGCGAACGCGCGGTAGAAGCCCGCGGTCCCGTTGAGGCTGTCGCCGGACGCCGTGCCGAGGTAGCAGACACGCGGCCGGTCCGGGTCGCCGGCGAGCGCGATCGCGTGGTCGATCAGCGGGCCGCGGCGCCACTGAAAGGGGCCGATGTCGGTCGGCAGGAAGCCACCGGAGGTCGCCAGGATCTTCATGCCGCCGCACGCTACCTGCGGGCCTGTGGACAACTCCCCGGCGGGTCGCCGGGCCTCGGCCAGAGTGGTCGCATGACGGCGTTCGCGGTGCCGGGGTACGACGTGGTCGAGCTGCTGGGGTTCGGGGGCAGCGGTGAGGTGTGGCTCGCCCGGTCGGCAGCGAGCGGCGAGCCGGTGGCGCTCAAGCGGCTGCGCACCCCGGGGGACCTGGCCGGGCGCGACCGGCTACGCCGCGAGGCGGCGGTGCTCACGGGCATCAGCCACCCCCACGTGCTGCGGCTGCGCACCGTCGTGAGCGCAGGCGACGACCTCGTGCTGGTGCTCGACCATGCGGCGGGCGGCAGCCTGGCGCGGCTGGTGGCCGGTCGAGGCGCCCTCGCTCCCGGGGAGGTCGTGACGGTCGCCACCCCGCTGCTGCAGGCGCTCGCCGAGGTCCACGCCCAGGGGGTCGTGCACGGCGACGTCAGCCCCGGCAACGTGCTGTTCGCCGGCGACGGCCGCCCCCTGCTCGCCGACCTGGGAGTGGCCCGGCTCGTGGGGGAGCCGGCCGGTGACATCGACGGCACCGCCGACTTCGTCGATCCGGCGGTCGCGGCGGGTGCCCGGCCCGGGCCGGCGTCGGACGTCTACGGGCTGGCCGCCGTCTGCCGGTGGGCGCTGGGCGCTGCGACGGGTCCGGACGGCGACGCGGTGGCGGGCGTGCTGGACCGCGCGCTCGACCCGGACCCGGGACGCCGCCCCGCCGCGGCGGAGCTTGCCGTGGCGGTCTGGGACGCGTGCGGCCCGGTGCCGGTCCGGCTGCTGCCTACGGCGGCCGGCGAGGGCGCGCCCGCCCTCGCCGACCCGCCCGGCCCGGTGCCGGTCACGCACCGGGTGCGCCCGCGGGTGGGGGAGGTCGCCGAGGAGGCGCCCGGAGGGCCCCGACCGGTGCGGGCCCGGCACGGGCGAACCCGGCCCGGCGCGACCGTCTCCCGCACGGCCCGCGCGGCCCGCGAGGCCCGCACGGCCCGCACGGCCGGGAGGCGGTGGCGCGTCGTCGCGGTCGCGGTCACGCTGGCGCTCGGCACTGCGGGCGCGGTGCTCACCGGTCTCGCCTGGGCAGATGCCGGCGGGCGGGAGGCTGCGGGGGTGCGGCCCGCCGCCCCGGAGCCCTCGGCCGTGCCCGCGCGCGCCGACCCGCAGGCCGCCCCGGTCCGGTGGGCGGAGGTCCTCACCCGGCTCGACCAGGCCCGGGAGTCCGCTTTCGCCGTTGCCGACCCGGCCGCGCTTGCCGCCGTCTACGCGCCGGGCGCGCCCGCGCTGACCCGCGACCGGGAGACCCTGCAGCGGCTCGTGGCCGCCGGGGTCCGGGCACGCGGGTTCCGGCTGCAGACCAGGGCGGTGGCGGTGGTCACCACCGCTGCGGATCGGGTGGTCCTGCGGGTGCGGGACGACATGGCCCCCTACCAGCTGGTGGGGGCCGACGGACGGGTCGTCGACTCGCGTCTTGGGCGTCCCGCGGCGGTCTGGACGATCACGCTGGCGCGGGTCGGCGGCGACTGGCGCATGTACGACGTGGCGCGCGACTGATCCTCGAGCTGGGGCGCGAGCGCCCTGGTCCGTTCAGTCGCCGTAGTCCGCGTAGCCCTCCAGCAGCTCCACCGTCTCGTCCTCGATGCTCAGGGACTCCGGCGGCCGCTTGTGGGCGTCGTGGTGCGGGGGCTCCAGGGAGATCCCGTGACAGGTGCACTCCTCGGTGACGCACCGGCAGTCCGACGCGAGCTCCTGGAGCGGCGGCTGCTCGTCGTACGACGTCGTCTGGCTGGTCATGTAGCCCACGCTGCCCAGCAACGCGACGTGCGGCTAGGGCCGATCGTCCCTGCCTCCGGGGTCAGTCCGCGGGGACGCCCGCCGGACCGCGGCGCCGACGACCACGTCCAGCCGGCGGGCGTGCGCCCCGCGCCAGAAGACACGTTCGCAGGCGGGGCACTGCGCGAACTCCTGGAAGTTGCGGGCCGTCCCGGGCTCGAGCCGGGCCGCGATGTCCGCCTTCGCGACGGCGCGCAGGATGCCGTTGCAGGCGGTGCACCGGGTGTACGGGGCGAGCGGCGGCGCAAAGCGGTCGAGAACGTCGCTGAGCTGGTCGTCGCCCCGGGTGCCCCGCACGTACGCCGCGTGGGGGAGGTCGCGGCGCCTGAGCAGCCCGCGGTCCTTCGTCAGCAGGACCCGGCCCTCGGCCACGGCGGCCCGCACCAGCTCGTCGTCGTGCGCGCCGCTGTCGTACGCCGTGTCGAGCCCGAGCAGGCGCAGCCGTCGGGCGAGCGTGCCGAGATGGACGTCGAGCAGGAACCGGGGCGGGCCGGGCGGCAGGGGCTGCGGGCGGGTGACGGCCTCGACCCGCACGACGTCGCCGTGGCGCGGACGGTACGACGGGGCGACCTCGGTCCCGCCGACCAGCAACCGGCCGACCTCCGGCAGCGGCACGCCGGCGGACTGCACGAGGTGGCCGAGGGACGACGTGCCGTCGTGGGCGACGAGCAGGTCGCCGCCACGGTTGCGAGAGCGCAGGAACATCCGCAGCGGGTCGTCGACGAGCAAGCGGACCGTCGGCGCTGTCACCGGGTGCCGTCCCACACGGCACATCGTCGCCGATGTCCGGGGGCCGGTCGGTGCGGCGGGGGATCAAGGTCTTTTGCGCCTTCCCCGCCGACCGCACGGGGCCGTACCGTGAGGGCACCGCGACCGACGTCGACGGCACCTGGGAAGGGGCGATGGCCATGTCCGAGGTCTCCCTGACACCCCCCGAGAGCCTGCCGACCGTGCGCGCCCGGCGGGCGCACCTGCACCAGGCGTGCCAGGAGGTCGAAGCCGCTCTCGCCGCGCCGCTCTCGGGTCGATCCGACGAGTGGCTGGCGCACCTGGCGCCGGCCGTGGCCGGCCTGCGTCAGGCGTTCGACGCGCACATCTCCATCACCGAGGCCGACGACGGGCTCTTCACCCAGATCCGGGGGGACGCCCCCCGGCTGGAGCCGAGGCTGCATCGGCTGCACCGCGAGCACACCGACATCGCCGCCGCGCTGGCCACCGCCGAGGGCGAGCTCCGCAGCGGCGACCCGGACAAGCTGGAGGCGGCCCGGGACCGGCTCACCACGACCCTTGGCGCGCTGATCCGACACCGGCAGCGCGGTGCGGACCTGCTCTACGAGGCCTACGAGGTGGACATCGGCGGCGAGTGACGACCCGCTGCACCGATCACTGCGTCTGCCGATCACTCCGTCTGAGGCAGAGGTGCGTCGAGGAACGCCGGGATGATGGCGAGCAGCAGGTCGGCGCGGTCGACCACCGTCACGTGAGAGGTGCCGGGCAGGACGGCGAGCTGCGAGCTCGGCAGGCCGGCCGGAGTGTCGCCGAAGACACCGCCACCGAGCAGGCGGAACATCTCGACCGCGTGCTCGGGGCGGACGAGGTCCGAGTCTCCGAGGATGAGCAGGGTCGGTGCGCCGATCGCCCGGATCGTCTCGGCAGGCAGGTCCTTGATGCCCCGGTCCATCTGCGTCTTCTTCTCGAACAGGGTGGCGAAGTCCTCCGGGCGTGGGGCTGTGCGGAGGTACTCGTCATGCCACGGGGTCCCGAACATCATCTCGGGCGTCATGGCCGCCAGGCCGTCCATGAGGCCGGGATGGACACCGCCCCAGTTGTAGGTGACCGAGGCGAGCACCAGCTTGCGCACCACGGCGGGGTGCCGGATGACCACCTGCAGGGCGACGCCCGCGCCCATGCTGTAGCCGAAGAAGTCCGCCTTCTCGATGCCGAGGTACTCGAGGGCGGCGACGGTGTCGTCCGCCATCTGCTCCAGGGACAACGGGCGGTCGATGTCCGCGGTGTGCCCGTGGGCCTGCATCTCGAAGGCGATGACCTGCCGGCCCTCGGCCAGCCCCGGCAGCACCTTCTGGAAGGAGGTGCCGATCGCCGAGAACGCCCCGTGCAGCAGCACGAGCGGGTGTCCTTCACCGTGGACCTCGTAGTACATGTCGAGGCCGTTCACCGGCGCGTATCCCGAACGTGCGCGCCCCAGGTCGGTCGAGCTGGTCATCGGCTAGTCCTCGATCCGCTCTTCCAGTCGGACTGTGACGTCGTCCCCTGCTTGCTTGCCGATGGCCTTGCGGACGTCGGCTGACACCGGCAGCTTGTGCCTGCCGTCCCCCAGGGCCATGAACGAGCTCCGGAACGCGTGGCCGTCGATGGTGCCGCGGACCTTGACGAGACCACGGGTGCCGAAGAACTCAGCCGACTCGGGCCAGACCACGTACGTCCAGCCGCCCTTGTTCGGGCTCTTCTGCAGCGTCGCGGTGAACTGTCTGTCCAACATGGGCTCCTCCTGTCGTCTCGTTCACTCGGTAGGACCCTGGGACAGCGGAGACCTCATCGGCCGATCGGCCGGCCGTCTCACCCAGGCGATCACGTTCCCGGGCGTCAGGACGACACGTGGGCTCAACGTAGCGCCGCTGCGGGAGTGAGCGGGCGGTGACCGTCGCATAGAGGTGCCCTATACCGGCGCCCCTCGGCCGGGGGTGCAGGCGTGGTGGCGGCTGCTCAACACGGCTCGGGCGCAGCGGCGGCATCTTCCCCTGCGCGACGGGACCGGCCGGGCACGATAGGGGCTGTGATGTCGACGGAGCCGACCACGAGCGGGCGACGCGGGCTGGACCTGCTGTTGCTGCTGACCTTCTTCGCGCTGTTGGCTGCCGGAGCCGTCGCTGCCCTGTCGTTCTTCGTCGAGCTTCCTGCCGCCGTGGTTGCCCTCGCCGCCGTCGTCGCGGTGGTCGGGCTGGCCGTCTTCTTCGGGGCCGGTGTGCGTCAGGCGCGCCGGTCCGGCGACGGCGTCCTGCGGTCGTTCGGCCGGGCGTTGTGGGGCACGGTGCGTCTGGCGTTCGACCTGTTCTGACCCGCGTCAGCGGATGCTGGGCGACCCTGCCAGTCCGGCTAGTTGCCGTGGTCGCTGGGCCGGGATGCCGCTGCTGTTCTTGAGCTCCGTGCGGATGGTCGCGGCCCAGTTGTCCGGCTGCGCGTCACCTCGGGCGTCGAGGGCTGCCGGGTGACGAGGCCCTGGTTGGCCGTGACCTACTTGGTCAGCCGAGCATCCCGTAGGGCGCTCGCGGAGGGCCGTGACCCAGCCCCGCGCCCCTTGTGGCCGTCAGAGCCGCGGCTCGGGCGTCGGTGCATCGAGAGCCGTGAGGAGGGCTGCCTGCTGCTGGCGAAGCACCTGCTCGCCGCTCGCGGTGGCGTACCGCGACAGTACGAGCAGCGGAACGCCCCCAGCATCGGTGCGTATCACGACCGTGCGCTGCCCGGCGATGTACATCCCGGAGGCCGCACCAAGCTCCACACCGGCGATCTCGTTCCGCGGGATGAACCGCTTCCGGAAGAGCCGCTCAACGCGCACTCCGTCGGCGGCGGCGAGCACACGGGCACGCCACAGGTCGAGTCCGACGAAGAAGAAGACGAGCCCCGCTGCGACGTTCACGAGGTTGTCGACGTCCTGACCGGCCGCCGTGGCCACGACGCCACCGAGCATGAAGAAGCTGCCCACCGCAGCGCAGGTCGCGCCCATCGCCCGGGTGAACGCCCGCGCACGCAGAACGACGCCGCGCTCAGCGCCCGGCACCGGAGTAGCCGACGTCACGCAGACCTCCCCGACGGCGTGGGCAGGTGCACCCTCCTGGACCTGGTCAGGTTCAGCAACCGCCACCAGAACAGAGCCGTGGCCTCC
>DASVBJ010000370.1:0-12296 GCA_036375895.1 Actinomycetes bacterium
GAGCAGCACCACGTCCTTCTCCCCCGCCCGGATCCGCCGCTCGAGCTCGTCGATCGCGGCGGGCTGGTCGCCCGAGGGCTGGAAGTCGCTGACGACGCGGAACGGCGCGACGCTGCGCTCGAGGTCGGTGGTGGGTCTCACGCGACTACGGTACGTCGCGCCGCCGACAGATTCCGTCACGCGATCCGCCGTCCGGGACCACCCGGGCGCGCTCGACACCAGCAACTGCCCGCAGATTGCGTCGTGGCTGGTCAGGGGCCCGTTCGTAGATTGAACCCGGCAGGGCTGACGGGATAGGTCCTCGGGCACCCGCAGCGGGCCGGCCTAGGTCCGGGGGTCCAGCCGGCGCTCCAGTGCTTCGAGCACGACTGCATGCTGGTGCGCGCCCTCGGGCGGGTGCCCGCGCCCCAGCAGGTCGTAGGCGTCGGCGAGCGGCACCCAGCGGGGCGCCCGCCCTGTCTCCCCTCGGCCGCCGCCGGCTCGAACGGCGTACGCCGTGACCTGCTGCTCCTTGCGACCGCCCTTCCAGAAGCGGTAGCTGCGCAGGGGCGCGAGGTCGGGCTCGCCCACGACCCCGGCTTCCTCGGCCAGCTCCCGTCGTACGGCGGAGAGCGCGGCCACGTCGCGGGCCGCGTCCACCTTCCCCTTCGGGAACGTCCAGCGGTCGTCCCCGGCCTTCACGACGAGCACCTCGGGCCCCGCGGTGCCGTCGCGCCAGCACACCGCCGCCACGACGGAAGGGGCGGCCGCGTCCGACGGCGGCGCCACCATCGCGTACGCCTCGCCGAGCCGCTTCATCCAGGCCCGGCTGATCTCGCGGCCGGCGAGCGCGCTGGCGGCGAGCGCCACCACTAGCCCGACGGCCAGGGCGACCACCTGCCCGGACGACCAGTCGGTGCGCACCACGGCGAACAGCACGGCGATCGGCGTGCCGACCGCGAGGTTCAGGACGGTCCCTCGGGCGATGCGCCATCGGCTGCGCTGGTAGTCGAGGAACTTCGCCAGCTGCTCGCTCTCGTGCCGCACGCGCAGCTGCATCGGCCCGACCGCGGGGGTGCCCTGCCGGAACAGCCGGTACGCCGAGTCGGCGAGCCGGTCCACGACGATGCCGAGCACGTAGGACAGCGCCACCACTGCGAAGGTCACCAGCGCCGCCCAGCTGCTCAGCGTGCCCGTCTCCCACGAGGGAAGACCGGCGACCAGGAGCACCAGCAGCACGAGCCAGGCCTCCGCCTGGAGCCCCACCACGATGATCTCGGCGAAGACAGCGGTGGTCGCCATCGGTCCCCTCCTCAGGCCGGCGGGGCGACTGGCCCCGCTCGTCGCTCCAGCACTCGCCACAGGTCGGCGACCTGGGCCCTCAGGGCGTCGAGGTCACCGTTGTTGTCGATGACCACGTCGGCGGCCGCCCGACGCTGCTCCCTGCTCACCTGCGCGGCCATCCGGGCCCGTACGTCCGCCTCGGCCATGCCGCGGTGCTCGACCAGCCGGCGTACCTGCGTCTCCGGCGAGGCGTCCACGACGACCACGACGTCGTAGGCGTCCTCGAGGTGGTTCTCGACCAGCAGTGGCACGTCGTAGACGACGACCGCGCCCTCGGGGGCCGCGCGCATCAGCTCGGCCGTGCGGGCGCCCACCAGCGGGTGCACGATCGCGTTCAGGGCCGCGAGCCGGTCCGGGTCGGAGAACACCACCGCGCCGAGCGCCGGCCGGTCGAGCGACCCGTCCGGGCGCAGCACCCCGGTGCCGAACTCCTCGACGACGCGGGCCAGGCCCGCCGTCCCGGGTGCCACTACCTCGCGGGCGATCGCGTCGGCGTCGATCACGAGCGCGCCGTACGACGAGAGCAGCCGGGCCACCTCGCTCTTCCCCGAGCCGATGCCGCCCGTGAGCCCGACCTTGATCACACCGGCACCGTACGCCGAGGGCCCCGCGCGGATCGCGCGGGGCCCTCGGGACGGGTGGGGCGAGGCTCAGCCGTTGCCGGTGAGCTTCTCCCGCAGGGCAGCGAGCGCCTCGTCGGAGGCGAGGGTGCCGCCGTCCTCGTTGCTGTCCGAGGAGTAGGAGGACGACGCCGACGACGCGCTGCCCGCCTCGACCTCGGCCTTCTGGGCCTCCTGGACCTGCTTCATGTGGGCCTCGTAGCGCGCCCGCGCCTCGGCGTACTGGCGCTCCCACTCGGCCTGCTGCTCCTCGTGGCCGGGCAGCCACTCGTTGGTCTCCGGGTCGAAGCCCTCCGGGTAGAGGTAGTTGCCCGCCTCGTCGTAGGACGCGGTCATGCCGTAGAGCGTCGGGTCGAACGCGCTCTCGTCACCGGTCGAGGGGGCAGCGCCCTCGTTGGCCTGCTTGAGCGACAGCGAGATGCGGCGCCGCTCGAGGTCGATGTCGATGACCTTGACGAAGATGTCGTCGCCGACCTGCACGACCTGCTCGGGGATCTCCACGTGGCGCTCGGCCAGCTCGGAGATGTGGACCAGGCCCTCGATGCCCTCGTCGACGCGGACGAACGCGCCGAACGGGACGAGCTTGGTGACCTTGCCCGGCACGACCTGGCCGATCTGGTGGGTGCGGGCGAACTGCTGCCACGGGTCTTCCTGCGTCGCCTTCAGCGACAGCGAGACGCGCTCGCGGTCCATGTCGACGTCGAGCACCTCGACCGTGACCTCCTGGCCCACCTCGACGACCTCGGAGGGGTGGTCGATGTGCTTCCAGGACAGCTCGGAGACGTGCACCAGGCCGTCGACGCCGCCGAGGTCGACGAAGGCGCCGAAGTTGACGATGCTGCTGACCACACCGGAGCGGACCTGGCCCTTCTGCAGGGTCTGCAGGAAGGTCGAGCGGACCTCGGACTGGGTCTGCTCGAGCCAGGCCCGGCGGGACAGGACCACGTTGTTGCGGTTCTTGTCCAGCTCGATGATCTTGGCCTCGAGCTCCTTGCCGACGTAGGGCTGGAGGTCACGCACGCGGCGCATCTCGACCAGGGACGCCGGGAGGAAGCCGCGCAGGCCGATGTCGAGGATGAGCCCACCCTTGACGACCTCGATGACGGTGCCGGTGACGATGCCGTCCTCGTCCTTGATCTTCTCGATCGTGCCCCAGGCGCGCTCGTACTGGGCGCGCTTCTTGGAGAGGATCAGGCGACCCTCCTTGTCCTCCTTCTGGAGGACGAGGGCCTCGACCTCGTCGCCGACGGAGACGACCTCGTTGGGGTCGATGTCGTGCTTGATCGACAGCTCACGCGAGGGGATGACGCCCTCGGTCTTGTAGCCGATGTCGAGCAGGACCTCGTCGCGGTCGACCTTGACGATGACACCCTCGACGATGTCGCCGTCGTTGAAGTACTTGATCGTGTCGTCGATCGCGGCGAGGAAGGCTTCCTCGTCCCCGATGTCGTTGACTGCGACCTGCGGGGTCGAGGTGGCTTCGATGCTTGCCGTCATGTGTTGGGGGGCTCCGATGCGGACAATGGGTCTTGGAGTTGTCACGCGCGGAGGGCCCATTTCGACGTGCCGGGACCCGGTCGATGGGACTGGGGAGATCGACAAACCGAGCGCAAGCCTGCTCCGTCCGAGGTCGCGCAGGCCCACAGCGCAACCGCCATGCTACGCGTGCGCGTGATCGAGGGTCAATGCGGGTGCGGCAGGACAGGGCGATGGACCCGTCCGGGGGCGGCTCCTTGAGTCGTCTTGAGTCGTCGTACGCCCCTCAGCTCCGCACCTCGCCACCCCTACCCTGGTCAAGCTGCGGAGCCGGGGGCCGTTGAACGCACCTCAGCTCCGCACCTCGCCGCCCGCCGCCCCCGCCCGGCCGGCGGGGCTGCGGCGCAACGGGCGAACCAATCCCTCGCCACCCCCGCACTGGTCAAGCTGCGGAGCCGGGGGCCATTGAACGCACCTCAGCTCCGCACCTCGCCGCCCGCCTTCCCCCCCGCTCCCCGCCCGGCCGGCGGGCTCCGCGCCCAACCCCCGCTCCCCCGGGCAGCTCGCCCACCAGGCACGGCACACCCGGCTCTCGCTCGTACGTCGTGCGAGGTCGGCGCCTCTGCGAGACTCGCGGGCGTGGGCCAGGTGACGCGACAGCCCGTCGGCGCGGCGGAGAGCGCCACGGCCAGCCGGCGGTGGTGGGACGCCGACGCCGACGGCTATCTCGAGGAGCACGGGGCGTTCCTCGGCGACGCGCGGTTCGTCTGGTGCCCGGAGGGGCTGTCCGAGGCGGAGGCCGGACTGCTCGGCGACGTGGCCGGGCGCCGGGTCCTCGAGGTCGGCTGCGGGGCGGCCCAGTGCTCCCGGTGGCTCGCCGCCGCCGGCGCGGACCCGGTCGGGCTCGACCTGTCGGGCCGGATGCTCGCCCATGCCCGGCGTACCGGCGCGGCCTGCGGTCTGGACGTGCCCCTCGTGCAGGGCGACGCGCAGCGGCTGCCGTTCGACGCCGCGACGTTCGACCTGGCCTGTTCGGCGTACGGCGCGCTGCCGTTCGTGGCCGACTCGGCGGGGGTGATGCGCGAGGTGGCCCGGGTGCTCCGGCCCGGCGGCCGGTGGGTGTTCTCGGTCACCCACCCGGTGCGCTGGTGCTTCCCGGACGACCCGGGGCCGGGTGGCCTGGTGGCCCGGGACTCCTACTTCGACCGGCGGCCCTACGTCGAGCAGGACGAGCATGGGGTGGTGACGTACGTCGAGCATCACCGCACGCTCGGCGACCGGGTGCGGGAGGTGGTCGCGGCGGGCCTACGGCTTGTCGACGTCGTGGAGCCGGAGTGGCCCGCGGACAACACCCGCACGTGGGGCCAGTGGAGCCCGCTGCGGGGGCGGGTGCTGCCGGGCACGGCGATCTTCGTGTGCGAGAAGGGCTGAGGCCCACGTCCGCCCCGAGAGAGGGCCACCCGCGGGTGGCGTCGTCCCGGGGGCTGCCGCGACGCCGTCTCGATCTCGCACGCCTCGGCTCGGCTCGGCGCTACGCGGTGCTGCTGGTCACGGCGGCCCTCGCCCTCAGGACCTGGGCGACGTTCTCCGGCTTCCTCTACTGGGACGACTACCTCCTCGCCGGCAGGTCGGCGCGGATCGGGCTCTCGCCCGAGCTGCTGCTCTATGACCACGACGGACACTTCATGCCGGGTGCGATGTTGGTGAACTGGCTGGTCACGAGCCTCGCACCGATGTCCTTCGGGCTCCCCGCCGCCGTCATGGTGCTGGGACAGGCCCTGGCCGCGTTCCTCTTCCTGAAGCTCCTGCTGGAGATCTTCGGCGACCGTCGGCTCGTCCTGGTCCCGCTCGGCGTCTACGTCCTCGGTCCGATGACGCTCGCCTCCTCGGTGTGGTTCTCCTCCGCGTCGAACCTCCTGCCGATGCAGATCGCGGGCAGCCTCCTCGGCCTCGCCGTCGTGCGCAACGCCCGGCGGCCGTCCCGTCGCCACGTCGGCCAGGCCGTCGCTGCCTACGCCGTCGGTCTGCTCTTCTTC
The DNA here is from genome assembly GCA_036375895.1 of Actinomycetes bacterium. Lineage (GTDB taxonomy): Bacteria > Actinomycetota > Actinomycetes > JACCUZ01 > JACCUZ01 > DASVBJ01. Next base: position 5,456 of record DASVBJ010000370.1, read on the forward strand.
GAGAAGTCGCTGCTGCTGCTCCTCGTGGCGGCCGGCCTCGCCTACCTCGTCGCCGATCCGTCGGTGCCCGGCGCCCTGCGACGCGCGTACCGCCAGCAGAGGCAGCTGGCGCCGGCGCTGGTCGGCCTCACCCTCGCCTACCTGGTCGCCTACACCGCCCGGATGTCGCCGCGCACCCGCCTGCCGGAGGACCCCTCCGTGCTGTGGGAGACGGTACGGCGGGGGGTGGCCGACACGGTGGCCCCGATGCTGCTGGGCGGCCCGCTCACGTGGACGCCTGCCGGCTGGGGGTCCGCGATCGCCAGCCCGCCCGCCTGGCTCGTGTGGACGTCGGTCGGCACGGTGACCCTGGTCGTCGCCGTCACCTCGGCCCGGCGACGCGCGGCGCGTGCGGCCTGGGCGATGGCCGGCGCCTACCTCGCCATCGACCTGGCCGCGTTCGTGCTCACCCGTTCCGCGGGTCCGGCCGGCGCCCTGGTCGTCCAGTCGACGCGGTACACCGCGGACGCCGCGCCCGTCATCTGCCTCGCGCTCGGCTGGGCCCTGATGGTGCCGCTGGGGTCGGCGCCGGGCCGGGCACCGCTGCCGGACATCTGGCCGGCCGCGCCTCGGGCGGCCGCGCGCGTCGTCGTGGCGTCAGCCGCCACAGCGGTGCTGGCTGCGGCCCTCGTCAGCACGGTGCGGTTCACGGACATCTGGCGGGACAACGCGTCCCGCCCGTACGTCACGGCTGCCGAGACGTCGTTGCACCGCGCGGACCCGAGCGTGCCGCTGCTGGACCAGCCGGTCCCCCCGTTCGTGCTCTACGGGCTCGCGAGCCCGTACCACCTGGCCTCCTGGGTGTTCGCACCGCTGGAGGACCGGCCGCCGATCGGCTCCTCGACGTCACGGTTGCTGCTCCTCGACGACCGCGGGCGGCTGGTGCCCGGGGTGGTGCAGGGACGGACCGCCCGCACCGGGCCGGACGGGGGCTGCGGGTGGCGGCTGTCGTCCGCCGAGCCGACGGTCATCCCGCTGGACGGCCCGCTGTACGAATGGGACTGGACGCTGCGGGTGGGCTACCTCTCGTCCCGGCCGGCGACCGGGACCGTGCGGGTCGGCTTCGGCCGGGTCTACGAGGTCCGGTTCCGGCCGGGGCTCAACGAGCTGTTCGTCAGCGCGAACGGAGGCGGCCAGGACGTCTCCCTGCGCCTCGACGACCCGGCAGGTGACGTGTGCGTGGGCGTCGTGACCGTCGGCCTGGCGCACCCCGCCCCCGGCCGGTGACGCCCGACTGCGAGCCTCCTCGGCTGCGGCCGTTCCCGACTCAGGTGCGAGCCGGGGCCCGCGGTCCTGTCTCGGCCTCGTGCTGACCGCGCTCCGGCGCCGGTCCGCCCGAGAGCGCCAGGCCGAGGCCCAGGAGCACCAGGACGAGGCCCAAGACGAGGAGGATGAACGGGACGGTCGTCTTGATCAGGTCCAGCGAGCGCTTGCCGTCCTTGGCCTTGTCCGCCTGCTCCCTGACCGTCTTCGGCGTGAAGGTCAGGGTCGCCTCGGTGATCGTGAGCTTGTCGGTGCCCGAGTCGTCGCGCAGCGTCGAGAACTGCTTCTCCTGGCCCTTGACGATGACTCCGGTCGTCGGCTCGACCCACACGGTGCGGGTGTTGGAGTAGAACCGGCCTGCCTTGACCGCGGGCGCGGTGCTGCCGATGAGCGAGCCGGGGACGTCGAGCTCGGCGATCTGGGTGGGCTCGATGCGCTGCTCGTACCTGTACACGGTGAGGCCTTCGAGCGTCACCGTGCCCTTGTAGACCATGTCGGTGGCCTTCGCCAACGACGTGTCGAAGTACTGGTACGTCTTCTTCTCCGCCCCGAACGGGAACTTGTACTCGATGCCCTCGTGGCGGGTCGGCTTGCCGTTGAGGTTCTCGTTGCAGCAGTGCACGGCCTCGGTCGTGTGCCGGTCGAACGCCACGCGGTCGGTGGTCGCCGTGACGAGGACGTTGTTGGGGTCCTCGATCTTGAGGAAGACGTCGTAGACGGAGACGTCGTCGCTGCTGCTGGGGACATCCCCCCGGACGGTGCGGGTGGCGGTCAGCGTCTCACCCTTGCGGATCTCGAGCTTGCCGATGTCGAGGAACGTGGCGTTCGGCGCTCTGGAGACGGTGATGGAGTACTGGTCGAGGGGCGCCTTGGCCAGCCGCGGTGCGGCGTAGAAGCGCAACAGCGGGGCGAGCACGAGCATGAAGGCCCCGAGACCAAGAAGGACATACCCGACGACCCGGCGCATGGCACTCCCCTTTGCTCACCTGGCCACTCGAGGCGCTCCAGACCGCAGCCGACCTGACGGTGGTGAGCGGAGGCTACCAGCAAGAGATCAGCAGCGTGCCCTGGATCGGCAGTTAGAGGACGAAGGTCCTGAGGGTCACGGTGAGCGCAGGATCCAGGCGACGGCAGCGGCAAGGTCCCGGCACACGGCGGCTGCGACCGTCCGCTGAGGAGCTCGCGCGGCGAGCAGTACGCCGGGCATGCCCGCCGCTCGACCCGCCAGCATGTCGGTCTCGGCGTCACCGAGCATGACGCATCGCTCTGCCCGCGCGCCGGGCCGCGCCGCCAGCCCTGCCAGCAGGAGCCCCGGACCCGGCTTGCGGCAGTCGCACGCGTCCGCCGCGTGCGGGCAGACCAGCCACGAGTCGACGACGGCGCCTTCGCGGGCGAGCAGCGAGGCCACGGCATCGTTGACCTCGCCGACGTCCGCCTCCGACATCCGGCCCAGCGCCACGCCGCGCTGGTTGCTGACAACCACGACGGGCACACCCAGCTCGTTCAGCCTCCGCACGGCGGCGGCCGACTCCGGCAGCAGCACGACGTCGGCCGGCCGCTCGACGTACGCGCCCTCCGGTGCCTTGCGGTTGAGGGTCCCGTCCCGGTCGAGGAAGACGATGTCGGGGATCACCGGGTCACCCGATGCAGTGCTCGACGAGCTCCGCCCACGTGTGGCCCCACAGCAGGTGGGTCTCCTGCACCCGTTGAGGGGTCGTGGACGGGACCGCGAGGCACACCTGCGCGGCGCTGCGCATCAGCTCGTCGTCGGCGCCCGAGAGCGCGACCGTGACCGCTCCCAGCTCACCTGCCCGCTCGAGACCACGCAGGACGTTGACCGAGCGACCGCTCGTCGACAGCCCCATCGCGACGTCACCCGGCGCCGCCAGGGCGTCCAGCTGGCGGGCGAACAGGTGCTCGTAGCCGTAGTCGTTGGCGATCGCCGTGACCGCTGCCGCGCCGTCGGACAGGGACAGAGCCGGCAACGCGCGCCGCTCGCGCGTGCAGCGGCCGACGAACTCCGCGGCGATGTGCTGGGCGTCCGAGGCGCTGCCCCCGTTGCCGAAGATCAACAGCTTGCCGCCCGCGCGGAAGGCGTCCACCAACAGAGTCCCCACCGCCGCGACGGCGGATGCGGTCTCGGAGCCGAGCAGCAGGTCGGCCAGTGCCCGATGCTCCTTCAGTCGCTCGCGGACGAGGGCCTCGGCGTCAACCACTGACCCGCCAGGTCGTCAGGCCGGTCGTGTCGAAGGTGAACTCGGTGACGCTCAGGCCCAGCTTGATGAGCGCGTCCGCGACGAGGTGACGGTTGTCGAAGCGGCAGTAGAAGAGCATGTAGCCGCCGCCCCCTGCTCCGGTGACCTTCCCGCCGAGCGCGCCGTTGCGCAGGGCGACGTCGTAGGCCTCGTCGATGAACGGTGTCGCGATCTTCGGTGACATCCGCCGCTTCTGCACCCAGGCCTCACCGAGCAGCTCGCCGAACTCGGTGAGCCGCTTTCGCAGCAGTGCGTCCTTCATCTCCCGGGCCAGCTGCTTCTGCATGCGCAGACCCTCGGTGGCCTCGGCGTCCTCGCGGCGGTAGCGGTCGACCTGGTCGTCGATGATGTGGTCCGCGAGCCGGGTACGGCCGGTGTAGCAGAGCAGCATGTTGTGCTCGAGCTCGTTGATCGTGGCGACGTCCACGCGCAGCGGGTTGACGACCACGTGGTCGGCCTCGAACTCGATGAAGTTGAAGCCACCGAAGGTCGCCGCGTAGTGGTCCTGCAGACCTCCCCGGATGCCGAGGTCCTCGCGCTCGAGGCTGTAGGCGAGCTGCGCGATCTCGTAGTCGGTGAGGGCCAGCCGGTAGTGCTCCTGCAGCAGGCCGACGACGGTGACCACCATCGCCGAGGAGGAGCCGAGGCCGGAGCCGGGCGGGGCGCTCGAGTGCAGGAAGAGGTCGAAGCCGTGGCCGTCGCGGTCGAGGAAGCGGGCGACGGGGGCCTTGATCAGATCGAGCCGACCGTCGAAGAGCAGCGGCTCGTCGATGCCGAAGTCGACGGACACACCGAAGTCGAGGGACTGCATGGTGATCTGCCGGTCCGCGCGGGGCCGCAGGCTCGCGTACGCGTAACGGTTGATGGTGGCGCTGAGGACCGCGCCCCCCTCGTCCGCCGGGAACGGAGGCACGTCGGTGCCGCCGCCGGCAAAGCTCACACGCAGTGGAGCCTTGGCGCGGATCAGGGAGCCGTTGCGGCTGGTCGGGGCGTCACCTGCCATCGTGGCGCAAACGCTAGCCGTTCCGCCCGGGGACCGGTGCCGAGATGACAATCTGGATCCCGTGCAGGACGTCCAGCCCCACACCCCCGCCACGGAACGTCGCCGTGGGGGCACCGACGGCAACATTCCGGCTCTGGACGGCGTGCGTGCGGCCGCCGCGTTGATGGTCGTCCTGACCCACGTGGCGTTCCAGACCGGCGAGGTCGGCCGGGGCGCGCACGGGGCCGTCCTGGCGCGGATGGACTTCGGGGTCGCACTCTTCTTCGCGCTGTCCGGTTTTCTGCTCTACCGCCCCTGGGTCCACTGGTCGCGAGGGGCCCGCCGGCGGCCGGACGTGCGCCGCTACCTCCTCCGGCGAGCGGTTCGCATCCTGCCGGCGTACTGGCTGGCCCTGGTGGCCGTGCTGCTGACCACCGCCCGCGGCACCGAGGCCGACGACGTGGTCCGGCACGTGACGCTGACGCAGGTGTACGGCGGCCACCTGCTCGACGGCTTCACCCAGACCTGGAGCCTGGCGACCGAGGCGTCGTTCTACGTGGTGCTCCCGCTGCTGGCGGCGGGACTGCACCGACTGGGCGGCCCCCGGGCGGTGCTGGCCGGGCTCGCGGGACTGGCGGCCGTCTCGCCGGTCTGGGCCGCGTTGGCCGCGGACGGCCAGCTGCCGCCGCTCGCGAGCACCTGGCTGCCGGGGCACCTCGACTGGTTCGTGGTCGGCATGGCGCTGGCGCTCCTGACGGCAGAGATCGACGCGCGCCCCGGCGGGCGAGCCGCCCGGATCGCCTCCGAGCTCGGCCGCTACCCGGGAACCCTGCTCGCGCTGGCCGCGGCAGTCGGCTGGCTGGTCGCCACCCCCCTCGCCGGCCCGCGGACATTGGAGCCCGTGTCGCCGGGCGAGGCCGCGGTCAAGGAGGTGCTGTACGCCGTGACGGCCGCCCTGGTCGTGGGCGCGGCGGCGCTGGCCAGGCCGGAGAGCCGACCGGCACGTCTCCTCGGCAGCCCGACCGCGTCGTACCTCGGCAGAGTGTCGTACGGCGTCTTCCTCTGGCACCTGCTCGCGCTGGAGGCGACCATGCGCCTGCTCGACGTGGAGATCTTCTCCGGCGGGTTCGTCCTGGTCGCCGTGCCGACGGTGGCCCTGAGCGTGCTGGTGGCCAGCGCGTCATGGCTGCTGCTGGAGCAGCCGCTGCTGCGCCGCCTCACGTGGCAGGTCTCCTCGGCGCACGGGCCTGCGCATGAGCAGGCCGCGGCCAGGCACCGGTGACAGCACCACGGCGGTGAGGGCGAGCGCGAGCAGCGCGAGCACCTGCGCGACGGCACCACCCACCGGCGTGCCGGACAGGATCACCGCCGGCCCGCACGCGGCCGCGACCACGAACAGCACCAGCAGCAGGCCGCGAGGGGGCAGCAGTCGCCGCAGGCCCAGGGCGACCAGGCCCGCCGCCAGGCCCCAGGCTCCGCCGAGCAGGGTGGGGACACCGACACAGAGCAGCACCGCCTCCCACTCCCGGCTCGGCGCGGCGGCCGCCATGACCGGCCCGTCGCGCGGCGACCGTGGCCGGACACAGGCCAGCGCGACCACCGCGATCAGCGCGACGGCCCCGAGCCCGAGGCCCGCCCGGTGCCATCTTCCGGGCGTGAAGTCGAGCTGCACCGTGACGGTCTCGCCTGCCGGCAGCAGCCACGCCTGCCGCCAGCCGTCCACCCGCACCGGGACGAGGGTGGCACCGCGGTCCGTCGTGGCCTCCCAGCCGGGGTTGAAGCTCTCGCTGAGCGCCAGCACCCCGGAGGGGCCGGCGCCCACCTCGAGGTCGCGGTGCTCGCTGCTCCAGTCGAGCACAGCGACCTCGCGGGGCTGGCCCGTCGCTGCCGACGCGCCGGCTTCGCCTGCCGGACGCAGGGCGATGGTGTCGAGCCCGATCGCCGGCCCGGGGGTGGCCACCAGCTCGCTGGCTCCGGCGCCCACCAGGAGGCTCCGGCCGCACGGCTGCGCGGCCAGGGCGGAGCCGTCGAGGAGGCCCGTCGTCGAGGTGCGCAGCGAGAAGCGGACGCTGGTGGCACCGACCTGCAGGGTCGGCCCCGCCGAGCACGGCACGGTGACGGTGGCCCCGCGTGTCACCGGGGCGAGCCCCGGCAGGTCGAGCTCCTCGATGCGCAGCGGCTGCGGATCGGTCCCCACCTCGCTGGCCGCGCGGAGGAACGTGAACGTGAGGTGCCGTCCCGTGACGGGCGGGAAGCTCGGGACCCTCCGGCCTCCGAACCGCACCTCCCGTCGTACGCCGCC
>DASVBJ010000008.1:0-12416 GCA_036375895.1 Actinomycetes bacterium
AGGCCAGCACGAACACGTGCCACACCTGCACGACCCCGGTGATGTCGAGCACCCCCAGCACGGCACCCACCGCGCCCATGAACGCCTGGGTGACAACGAGCAGCCGGCGCTTGGAGTAGCGGTCGGCGAGCATCCCGCCCAACGGGCCGAACAACAGCATGGGCAGGAACTGCAGGCCGGTGGTGATGCCGAGCGCGACCCCGTCGTTGTGGGAGAGCTGCAGGACGAGCCAGTCCTGGGCGACGCGCTGCATCCAGGTGCCGACGTTGGAGACCACCCCGCCGGCGGCGTAGAGGCGGTAGTTGCGGATCCGCAGCGAGTGGAAGGTCGGGCTCATAGGCGGGTGACCCGATCGATGATCGTGGCGGCCCGGCGCAGGGTCTCGCGCTCCTCGGCGGACAGCTCGGCCAGCCGCAGCGCGAGCCATGCCTCGCGCCGGAGCCGGTCCTCGCGGAGCAGCTCGCGGCCCGGCGCGGCCAGCGAGACGAGCTGCTGGCGCCCGTCCGCGGGGTGCGGCGTGCGATCGATGAGGCCGCGCTGCTCGAGCACGGCGAGCACTCGGGTCATCGACGGGGGCTGGACCCTTTCGTGGTCGGCGAGCTCGCGGGGCGTGAGCGGGCCGTGCCGGTCGATAGTGCCGAGGGTGGCGATCTGGGTGAGGGTGAGGCCGCTGTCGGGGCGCTCTGCACGCAGCCGACGCGACAGCCGCATGACCGAGACGCGCAGCACGCTGGCCAGCTCGGCAGTCTTGGTCATGGTAGGCATGTCGTTAGCATAACTCATTACTCTTGCTAACGGCCTGCGATCTGGTCGATTCCACTCGGATGGCCGCCGATGGACCAACCCTCGATGACGATGTCGACGCGGTAGCTGCCGACCACGCGGTCAGGTGAAGGCGCGGCGACTGCCGCAGCACGTGCTGGACAACCCCTGATCGGTCACCCGACGTGCACGACAGGCCGCCGGTTCTTGTCCGGCTCGGCCTCGCGCAGCACCTCTCGGGTCACGGGCGCGACCTCGCCCTGACCGAACGCCAGGTACTTGAGGAAGTGCCGCAGCGGGTTCCCCTCGGTCCATTCGAAGTACAGGTGCGGCAGCTGTCCCGTCATGTCCCGCACGTGCAGCGCCAGCGCGGCCAGTGCGGGCGGAACCGATGAGGACTGCATGGTCAGGACACGGAACCGGTCATGCATCACCTCGCCGTGCACCTGCAGCTCCGTCTCGAACTCCGACGGGTCGTGCACGGTGACCTCGACGAAGATGACGCCGTTCTCGTCCGGGATGTCGTGGTCGCTCATCGCCTGTCGCAGCTTGTCGCGGTACTCGGCCAGGTCTCGCTGGTCGGGCTCGTTGGCGACCAGGCGGATCTTGGTCCGGGCACAGTCGTGGACGAACATCTGCGCCCGCTTGTCGAGCACGACGTCGCTGACGCGCAGGTCGAAGGCGCGACGTATCCGCGACACGAACGACACCCCCACGATCGCGGCGATGAAGCATGCGCCGATCTTCACGCCGTCCGGGCGCTCCGCGATGTTGGCCGCCGTCGTGTAGGTGAAGACGGCGGCGGTGACTCCGAACGCGGCGGTCTTGGCTCGCTGGTTGCGCCGGCGGGCCGACAAGGTGACGGCCACCGCGGCCGACGTGATGAGCACCAGGACGCCGGTCGCGTAGGCGCCGCCCTGCGCGTCGACGGACGCGCCGAACAGCCAGGTGACGAGGAAGGCGACGGCGGTCAGCAGCAGCACGAGCGGCCGGACGGCACGCGCCCAGTCGGGCGCCATGCCGTAGCGCGGCAGGTAGCGCGGCACCAGGTTGAGCAGTCCCGCCATCGCGGACGCGCCGGCAAACCACAGGATGGCGATGGTGGACAGGTCATAGACGGTGCCGAATCCGCCGCCAAGGTACTCGTGCGCCAGATAGGCGAGCGCGCGTCCGTTCGCCTCGCCGCCGGGCTCGAACGCAGCTTTGGGGATGAGCACCGTGGTCACGAAGCTGCTGGTGATGAGGAAGCCGCTCATGATGACAGCCGCGGTGGTCAGCAGTCGGCGGGCGCCGTGGATCCGTCCGGTCGGACGTGCCTCGGTGTCGTCGGGGGCGCCCTCGATGTGGGGCATGACCGCGACGCCCGTCTCGAAGCCGGACAGGCCCAGCGCGAGCTTGGGGAAGACCACCAGCGCGACCGCGAGCATGAGGACGGGGTTGGGGTGCTCTGTCGTGAGGACCGCTGTCCAGTCGGTGATCGCACTCGGATGAGTGGCGACCTGCCACAGCCCGACCGCGATCAAGATCAAGTTGAGGGAGAGGTAGATGCCCACGAGACCGACAGCGATGCCGACGGCTTCGGTGAACCCTTTGAGGAACACGGCACCGAGCATGGCGAGCAGGATCAAGGTGACGAGGACCTCGTGGCCCTGCCATGCCTCGGGCCAGATGGGGTTCTCGTCGATGTGTGCGGTCGCGTCGGCCGCTGAGAGCGTCATGGTGATGAGGAAGTCGGTCGCGGCGAAACCCAGGAGCACGAGGACGAACAGCTTGCCCTTCCAGAACGACAGCAGGCGTTCGAGCATGGCAATCGAGCCCTCGCCGTGCGGGCTCTCCTGCGCTACCCGGCGATAGACCGGGAGTGCACCGAAAAGCGTGACGAGGACCAGCACCACGGTGGCCAGCGGGGACAGCGCGCCGGCGGCGAGGGCGGCGATGCCGGGTTGGTAGCCGAGGGTGGAGAAGTAGTCGACGCCGGTGAGGCACATGACCTTCCACCACGGGTCACGACGATGCGGAGCGGGCTGCGCGTGGGGGCCCAGGTGCTGAGTGGGGCGCTCGGCAAGCCCGGCCAGCAGCCATCTGCGCACCTTCGGCCGTTGTACGGCGTCCGCCGCGCGAGTGGACGTCACGGGCTTCCCTTCCGTCTCGACGCATCTCACTGCATGTCGCCACATGGGCATGACGCCGAGGGCACGCGACGCCGCGCGAAGCCTTCCCATCGTGGTCTGTGCCACCCGTCGGGACCGTTAGAAAGTTGTTAGGGTTCCGCTGCCCGTCACGCGCTGTCCGGGCGTGCCTCCGGCTCGAAGCGGTAGCCGAGGCCGGGTTCGGTCAGGAAGTGCCGCGGTCGGGCGGGGTCGGCTTCGAGCTTGCGGCGCAGCTGGGCCATGTAGACGCGCAGGTTCCCGTCCGCGGTCTCGTAGCCCGGGCCCCACACCTCGGCCAGCAGCTGCTTGCGGCTCAGCAGCTTGCCGGGGTAGCGCAGCAGCACCTCGAGCAGGTGCCACTCGGTGGGGGTGAGCCGAACCTCCTGCGTGTGATCGGCGGCCTCGGCCACGGTCACGCGGCGCGCGGCCAGGTCGACGGTGGTGACCCCGAACGTGACGACCGGGATCGCCTCGCCGGGTGCCGCACGTCGGGACACTGCGCGCATTCGGGCAAGGAGCTCGTCGACCGAGAACGGCTTGGTGACGTAGTCGTCCGCGCCGGCGTCGAGCGCGCTCACCTTGTCGGCGCTCTCGGTGCGACCGGACAGGATGATGATCGGCGCCGCGCACCAGCCGCGCAGGCCGCGGACGACCTCGACGCCGTCGATGTCGGGCAGCCCCAGGTCGAGGACCACCAGGTCCGGCTGGTGCCGCGAGGCGGCGGCGAGCGCTTCGGCCCCGTTCGCGGCCGTCACGACCTCGTAGTGACGCGCGCGCAGGTTGATGGCCAGCGCGCGCAGGATCTGCGGCTCATCGTCAACGACGAGGACGCGCGTCACATCATCTCCCGGTCCCGCGGTGTCTCCGCCGGCTCCGCGGCGACATGGACGTCGCGCTCCCGTCGTCCGGGCTCCCAGAGCGCCGGCACGGCGTCGAGCCTACGGGCGCAGCCCAGCGAGACGACCATGGTCAGCCCACCGCCAGGAGTCTCCTCGGGCGCGAGGGTGCCGCCCATCGCTTCGGTCAGCCCCCGCGAGACGGCCAGGCCGAGCCCGACACCTGTCGTGTTGTCGGTGTCGCCCAGACGCTGGAACGGGGCGAAGACGCGGTCCAGCTCGGCGGGAGGGATGCCGGGGCCGCGGTCGATGACCCGCAGCTCCACCCGGTCGGCGAGGCTGCTGCCGGTCACCAAGGGTGGCGACGCCTCAGGGCTGTAGCGGACGGCGTTCGCCACCAGGTTGGCCACCACCCGTTCGAGCAGCCCGGCATCGGCCTCGACCTCCGGCAGATCGTCCGGGACGTCGACCACGACATGCCGCGCCGCCGCTCCGAGATCGTCGAGGGCGAGCGGGACGACCTCGTCGAGAGCCACCGGACGGAGGAACACGGACAGCGCGCCGGCGTTCAGCCTGCTCATGTCCAGCAGGTCGTCGACGAGGTGGGTGAGCCGGTCCAGGGACTCGTCTGCGGTGAGCAGCAGCTCGGAACGGTCCTGCTCGCTCCACGAGACGTCGGTGCTGCGCAGGCTGGTCACTGCCGCCTTCGCGGACGCCAGCGGGGTGCGCAGATCGTGACCGACGGCGGCGAGCAGGGCCGTGCGCATCTTGTCCGCCTCCGCGAGCGGCGCCGCCGCCGCCGCCTGCTCGGCGAGCCGGGTGCGTTCGAGCAGACCCGCGGCCTGCGCTGCGAAAGCGCCGACGATCCGCTGGTCCTCGACCCGCAGCGGTCGCCCGCGGATCGCCAGCATCAGCGTGTCGCCCGCCGGGATCTCGGTGTCCGCGTCCTCCGGACGCTCGCACCTGCCGGTGCCGGCGGTGGCGATCACGGTCCATTCGTCGATCGGGCCGCGGGCGGTCGCTCCCCGCGCCGTCTCGGCGCGGCTCGTTCGCTCGAGCAGCGTCACGGATGTGAGGCCGAACGTCTCCCGGACCCTCTCGAGCAGGGTAGGCAGCGCGGTCTCGCCACGCAGCAAGTTGCCGGCCAGGGCACCCAGGGTCTGCGACTCGGCGGCGGCACGCGCGGCCTGCCGGGTACGACGCGCAGCCAGGTCGACGACCGAGCTGACCAGCGCGGCCACCAGCACGAAGACGCCGAGCGCGAGCGCGTTGTTCGTCTCGCGGATGGTGAAGGTGTGAAGCGGCGGGGTGAAGAAGTAGTTCAGCAGCAGCGACCCGCTCACGGCGGCGAGCATCGCGGGGAGAAACCCACCCACGAGCGCGACCACCACGACGACGAGCAGGAACAGCAGCATGTCGCTGACCAGGTTCAGCGAGCCGCGCACGGGGACCAGCGCGAGGGTCAGCAACGGGGGCAGCAGGATCGCCAGGGCCACGCCCTGCAGCCGGCGCCGACGCGTGAGGCTGCCGCGCATCTGCGGCAGGACCCGCCCGCGGCCCATGTGGGCGTGATGGACGAGGTGGACGTCGATGTCACCAGAGCCGCGGATCGTCGTGGCGCCGATGCCGGGCCCGGTGAGCATCGCAGCAAGCCGGGACCGGCGGCTGCCACCGAGCACCAGCTGCGTCGCGTTCTCCGCCCGGGCGAACTCGAGCAGGGCGCTGGCGACGTCGTCGCCGACCACCTGGTGGTAGGTGCCGCCCAGTGACTCGACGAGCTGCCGCTGCTTCGCCAGGTCCGCCGGGCTGGCGCCGGTCAGTCCGTCGGAGCGGACCACGTGCACCGCGAGCAGATCGCCGCCCGCAGACCGGGCCGCGATGCGCGCTGCGCGCCGGATCAGCGTCTCGCCCTCAGGGCCCCCGGTCAGCGCGACGACAACCCGCTCCCGGGTCTCCCATGTGCCCTCGATCGCATGGGTCTCCCGGTAGTCCTGCAGGGCCTCGTCCACCTTGTCGGCCGTCCAGAGCAGCGCGAGCTCGCGCAGCGCCGTCAGGTTGCCGACCCGGAAGTAGTTGCTGAGTGCCGCGTTGACCTTCTCCGCGGCGTACACGTTGCCGTGGGCCATCCGCCGCCGAAGCGCCTCTGGCGCCATGTCCACCAGCTCGACCTGGTCGGCCGCGCGCACCACCGCATCCGGGACGCGCTCCCGCTGTGCCACGCCGGTGATCTTCTCGACCACGTCGTTGAGCGACTCCAGGTGCTGAATGTTCACCGTCGAGATGACGTCGATGCCGGCCTCGAGCAGCTCCTCGATGTCCTGCCAGCGCTTCTCGTTGCGTGACCCCGGCACATTGGTGTGGGCGAGCTCGTCCACCAGCGCGACTCGGGGATGGCGGGCGAGCACCGCGTCGACGTCCATCTCGGTGAAGGCGGCGCCGCGGTACGAGATCTCGCGCCGGGGGATCATCTCCAGCCCCTCGAGCAGCTCGGCGGTGTGCTGCCGGCCGTGGGTCTCGCAGAAGCCCACCACGACGTCCGTGCCGCGGCCGGCTCGGCGGTGCCCTTCGCCGAGCATGGCGTAGGTCTTCCCGACGCCGGGCGCGGCGCCGAGGTAAACCCGCAGCTGGCCTCGAGTCATGCTCCTCCTCACTCGCTCCCAGTCTGCCGCGCGGGTCAGGAGGACAGCCGGTCCAGGGCGAGATTCAGCTCGAGGACGTTGACTCGTGGCTCACCGAGGAACCCGAGCACCCGTCCATGTGTGTGCTCCTCCACCAGAGCGCGCACCGTGGCGACCAGCAGGCCGCGCTCGCGGGCGACCCGGGCCACCTGCTGCCGCGCGTAGGCAGGGCTGATGTGGGGGTCGAGACCGGACCCGCTCGCCAGCAGAGCGTCCGGCGCCACCCGGGAGGGGGCGACCCCGTCCAACGCGGCCGCGGCGGCGCGCCGTTCCTTGATCGCGGCGATGAGGTCGGTGTTCTCCGGGCCAAGGTTCGACGCCGATGTCGAGAGGGGGTCGTATCCGGCGCCGGCGGCCGAGGGCCGGCTCTGGAAGTACGCCGGGTCGGGCTCGACGACCGGGTTGCCCTCGGCGTCCATCTTCGGCTTGCCGTTGACGATCACAGGTCGGGTGAACGCCTGGCCGATGAGGTTGGAGCCGACTGCCTTGCCGTCGCGGTGCACGATCGAGCCGTCCGCGTTCCCGCCGAGGACTGCCTGGGCCACGCCGGTCATCACGAGCGGGTACACCAGGCCGAGGATGACCGTCAGGGCGAGAAAGGCCCTCACGGCTGCGCCGTACTGCCGCAGCGCCGGGGAGGTTCGGGTTGCCATGTCGTTGCTTCCTGTTCTCAGCCGATGCCGGGGATCTGGGACACCAGCAGGTCGAGGGCCTTGATGCCGATGAACGGGGCGACGATGCCGCCGAGGCCGTAGATCGCGAGGTTGCGGCGCAGCATGGCTGCCGCGGAGGAGGGCTTGTACCTCACGCCCCGCAAGGCCAGCGGGATCAGCCCGACGATAATGAGAGCGTTGAAGATGACGGCAGACAGGATCGCCGACTCCGGGCTGGCCAGCCGCATGATGTTCAGTGTGTCCAGGCGGACGTAGACCCCGGCGAACATCGCCGGGATGATCGCGAAGTACTTCGCGATGTCGTTGGCGATGGAGAAGGTCGTCAGCGAGCCGCGTGTGATGAGCAGCTGCTTGCCGATCTCGACGATCTCGATGAGCTTGGTCGGGTTGGAGCCGAGGTCGACCATGTTGCCGGCCTCCTTTGCAGCCGACGTGCCGGTGTTCATCGCCACACCGACGTCGGCCTGTGCGAGCGCCGGCGCGTCGTTCGTGCCGTCACCGGTCATGGCGACCAGCCGGCCGCCCTCCTGCTCGGACTTGATCAGCGCCATCTTGTCTTCCGGCGTCGCCTCGGCGAGGAAGTCGTCGACGCCTGCCTCGTCGGCGATGGCCTTCGCGGTCAGCGGGTTGTCACCAGTGATCATCACCGTCCGGATGCCCATGCGGCGCATCTCGTCGAACCGCTCCCGCATGCCTTCCTTGACGACGTCCTTGAGGTTGATGACACCGAGCGCCCGCGCCGGCTGCCCGTCCACCAGTTCGGCGACGACGAGTGGGGTGCCGCCACCGGTGGAGATGCCGTCCACGATGGCGCCGACCTCCTCGGTGGGGTGCCCGCCGTGGTCACGGACCCACTTCATGACGGCCGCAGCCGCACCCTTGCGGATCTGCCGCGTGCCGTCGAGGTTGACGCCGCTCATCCGGGTCTGGGCGGTGAAGTGCACGAAGTGTGCCGTCGCCAGCTCTCCTGGCCGACGTTCCCGCAACCCGTGGACGGTCTTGGCCAGCACCACGATCGAACGGCCCTCGGGAGTCTCGTCGGCCAGGCTGGCGAGCTGCGCAGCGTCGGCCAGCACGCCGGGGTCGACTCCGGCGACCGGGATGAACTCGGCGGCCTGACGGTTGCCAAGCGTGATGGTTCCGGTCTTGTCCAGTAGAAGCGTGTTGACGTCTCCGGCAGCTTCGACCGCGCGCCCGGACATCGCCAGCACGTTGTGCTGCACGAGCCGGTCCATGCCCGCGATCCCGATCGCCGACAGCAAGGCCCCGATCGTGGTCGGGATCAGGCAGACGAGCAGGGCGGTGAGCACGATGAGTGACTGCTCGGCCTTCGAGTAGATCGCGAACGGCTGCAGGGTGACGGTCGCCATCAGGAACACGATGGTCAGGCTGGCCAGCAGGATGTTCAGCGCGATCTCGTTGGGCGTCTTCTGGCGGGACGCGCCCTCCACCAGGGCAATCATCCGGTCGATGAAGCTCTCGCCGGGCTTGGCGGTGATCTGGACGACGATCCGGTCGGAAAGCACCTTCGTGCCGCCGGTGACTGAGCTGCGGTCGCCGCCCGACTCGCGGATGACGGGCGCGGACTCGCCGGTGATGGCGGACTCGTCGACGCTCGCGACGCCCTCGATGACGTCGCCGTCGCCGGGGATGATCTGCCCAGCCTCCACGACCACGCGGTCACCGAGCGCGAGCTGCGTCGCAGGGACCGCCTCTTCCGTGCCGTCGGCGCGCAGGCGGCGGGCCACCGTCTCCGTCTTCGCCCGCCGCAGCGTGGCGGCCTGCGCCTTGCCGCGACCTTCAGCCACCGCCTCCGAGAGGTTGGCGAAGACGACGGTGAGCCAGAGCCAGACGACGACGGACCAGCCGAACAGGCTGGGGTCCTTGATGGCGAGGAAGGTGGAGAGTGCTGCCCCGACCTCGACGACGAACATGACCGGCATACGGACCATGACGCGCGGGTCGAGCTTGCGCAACGCCGAAGGCAACGACGTCAGCAACATCTTCGGGTCCAGCAGACCCGCCTGGACCCGCGCCGGCGCGGCGGACGCCGGAGATGTCATCTGAGCCCGTCCTTCTTCGGAGTGCTGGGAGTGTGGTCTGGTCACGCTTGCCATCTACAGGCCCTCCGCCATCGGTCCGAGGGCGAGCGCGGGGAAGAAGGTCAGCCCGGCGACGATGAGGATGACGCCGACGAGCATCGAGACGAACAGAGCCCGATGAGTGGGCAGCGTGCCGGCGGTCGCCGGCACCGGCTGCTGGCGGGCCAGGGAGCCGGCCAGCGCGAGTGCGAGCACGATGGGGATGAACCGTCCGGCGAGCATCGCGAAGCCGATCGCGGTGTTGTAGAAATCGGTGTTCGCGTTGAGCCCGGCGAAGGCCGATCCGTTGTTGTTGGTGCCCGACATGAAGGCGTAGAGCACTTCCGACAGGCCGTGCGGGCCAGGGTTGAGGATCGACTTCTTCGGTGCAGGGAGCGCCGTCGCCAACCCGGTGAAGGCCAGCACGACGACCGGCATGATCAGGATGTACAGCGACACCAGTTTGATCTCACGACTGGTGATCTTCTTGCGGAGGTACTCGGGCGTCCGGCCTACCATGAGACCGGCGACGAACACGGTGACGATGGCGAGCACGAGGATGCCGAACAAGCCCGTGCCGACGCCGCCAGGCGCGACCTCACCGAGGCCCATGTTGAAGATGGCCAAGCCGCCACCGAGCGCGGTGAAGGACGAGTGGAACGAGTTCACCGCGCCGGTGGACGTGCCGGTTGTGGACGTCGCGAACAGAGCCGACGCGGCCTCACCGAACCGGGTCTCCTTCCCCTCCATGGAGGCGCCGGCCAGCTTGAGCGCGGTCCCGGGATGGGATGCCTCGAGAGTCGACATCGCGGTCAGGACGAGGCCCCAGAGCACGCCCATCGCCGCCAGGATCGCGTAGCCCTGCCGCTTGTCCTTCACCATGCGCCCGAACGTGTAGGTCAGACACACAGGGATCAGCAGCAGCAGGAAGATCTCGATCAGGTTGGACAGAGGATTGGGGTTCTCGAACGGGTGCGCCGAGTTGGCGTTGTAGAAGCCACCGCCGTTGGTGCCCAGCTCCTTGATGACCTCCTGGGAGGCGACCGGCCCACCCGTGATGGTCTGCGTCTGGCCGGTCAGTGTGGTGACATCGGCGCCGGAGGAGAAGTTCTGCACCGCACCCAACGCGACGAGCACGACCGTGCCCACGACGGCGATTGGCAGCAGGATGCGCAGGCAGCCGCGGACCAGGTCGACCCAGAAGTTGCCGACTCGGTCGGTGCGCGACCGGACGAACCCGCGGATCAGGGCGACCGCGACAGCCATGCCGACGGCGGCTGAGGCGAAGTTCTGCACCGCGAGGCCGGCCATCTGCACGAGGTGGCCCATCGTCGCCTCGCCAGAGTACGACTGCCAGTTCGTGTTGGTGGTGAACGACGCCGCCGTGTTGAACGCCTGGTCGGGAGCGACTCCAGGGAAGCCGAGACTCAACGGCAGGTGCGGCTGCAGACGCTGCAGCGCAAAGAGACCCAGGACGCTAACGGCGGAGAAGGCGAGCAGCGCTCGGGCGTAGACCGGCCACCTCTGGTCGGCCTTCGGGTCCACGCCGATCACGCGGTAGATGGCCCGTTCGGCGCGGGTGTCATGGTCGCTCGTGTAGACGCGCGCCATGTAGGCGCCTAGGGGGCGGTAGCAGACCGCCAGAGCAGCGAGCAGAAGGCCGGCTTGAAGCATGCCCGCGGTGGTGTCAGACATGCCTAGAAACGCTCCGGGAAGAGCAGGGCCACCGCGAGGTAGCCGATCAACAGGATGGAGAGAACGAGCCCCACGGCGTTCTCGGCGCTCACAGCCGCTCGACCCCCCTCACGACCAAGGCGGCCAGGGCGAAGAACGCCAGCGTCAACAACACGAACAGCAGATCAGCCATGAGTGGGCTCCGATCGGGACCGGGACAAGGTCACGAAGTCAGTGTGTGGGCCGTGAATGGCGGTCCGCCCGGGTCTAACGGCCCCCTAACGGGAAGTCACGGGAACCAAGCGGTTCCCTAACGAGCCTCGTCCGCTAGCGCGGCGCAAGCATTCGAAGCCCGCCTGTTAGGGAGTCGCTAGGAGATCCGTGCGGTGCTCGCTTTGGGCCGAACATGGTGCTGTGACGTACGAATCACGCCCGATGTCGTGGTCTGACGTGTGGGCCCCGGCGATGCTCTCGCTGGCGTTCGCGGCTGACTACGTCGGCGTCACCGTGGACCATGTGGCCGGTTGGCCGATCAGCGTGGGGCTCGCGCTCGTCACCGTTGTCACCGCGGCATGCTGCGTGCGCGTCCGGCTGCCCATCGCGCTGGGTGTGGCCGTCCTGGGGTGGGCGTTCCTGACCGGCTTCGTGGTCAACCACTACGGGCAACTGCGCGTCACCGGCACCGGCGACCTGTGGCGACTGCTCATGCTGCTGGGCACCGCCGCGCTGGTCTCCCGGGCCACGACACCCCTCATCCCCGGCAGCGATCATGCACGTTCCGTCGCGGCGGAACGTGCATGATCGCTGCGAGGGTGCAGGGACTACGCGGTCCGACGGCTCCTTGATCTCATGGGTGATCCGCGTTGACGGCACTGCGGCGACGTTCGGCCTTAAAGGCTGTCGAACGTGGTCGCGTCACCGTGGGCTGCGACCGCCGTGACGGGCATACCGGCCGCGAGGTCGCCGGCGATCTGGTCGCGCACCCGGAGCGCCCGGCGCCACCCCACCACGCCGACACGAGCGACGACGGCGCCGCCTCGACGTACGACCACGGTCCAAGGCCGCCGGAAGAGCACCCGGCCGAGCACGCCGACCAGGACGAGGGCGAGGACGACGAGACCGTCCAGCACGACGAGCAGCAGCGGAAGCAGCAGCCACCAGAACAGCAGGCCGGCGACGACGAGGCCGACGATCACGGCGATCCCGACCAACAGGTCGTCGACGTCCGGGACCACCGGCAGGTCCAGCCGGTCCAGCCAGCTGTCGCCGTCGCGTCGCCGACGAGACGGATCCTTCGAGCGCCAGCCGCCGATCCGGCGTGCGAGCAGCCGCCAGCGGGGCAACCACTCGACGGCGACGTCGTACACGTCGCCCGCGGGTGTCGTTGCGGTCCGCAGGCGCACGCCGGTCACCGCCCCCGGGCCGGGGGGTACGTGGCGCCCCGGAAGTTGACGCGGAGCGTGTAGACCGACGTGGTCGCGGTGATGAACACGTCGTTGCGCTTCGGGCCGCCGAAGGCGAGGTTCGAGACGATCTCCGGGACCAGCAGCTTGCCCAGCAA
>DASVBJ010000020.1:0-33895 GCA_036375895.1 Actinomycetes bacterium
GATGGACGTCAAGACGGGCGGCATCGTCGCGATGGCCAGCTACCCGACGTACAACCCGAACATCTGGGTCGGGGGGATCAGCCCCAAGGACTACCAGGCGATCACGAGCAAGAAGAACAACTACCCGAACCAGTCGCGTGCCACCCAGGGTGAGTTCGCCCCGGCCTCCACGTTCAAGGCGGTCTCGCTGCCGGGGGCGGTGGCCGCCGGCTACTCGCTGCACCGCTCCTACGCGTGCCCCTCGGCGTACTCGATCGGCGGGCGGCCGAAACGGAACTACGAGTCGCAGGGCTACGGCACGATCTCCATGGAACGGGCGATCCAGGTCTCCTGCGACACGGTGTTCTACAAGTTCGCCTACGAGACCTGGCTGCGCCAGGGCGGCCTGCACGCCAAGCCCAACGTGAAGGACCCGTTCACCGAGATGGCGAAGGCCTACGGCCTGGGGAAGCGCACCGGCATCGACCTCCCGAGCGAGGCGGACGGGCGGATCGCCGACCGCGCCTGGAAGCAGGCCTACTGGAAGGCGACCAGGGACTTCTACTGCGCCAAGGCGAAGAGCGGCTATCCCGAGGTTGCCCGCACCGACCCGGAGCGGGCCGACTACCTCCGGCAGCTCTCCCGCGAGAACTGCGTTGACGGCTGGGCGTACCGAGGTGGTGATGCCGCCAACTTCGCGATCGGGCAGGGCGACACGACCGCCACCCCGCTGCAGATGGCCCGGGTCTACGCGGCCGTCGCCAACGGCGGCACGCTCGTCACGCCGCACATCGGCAAGGCGGTGATGACGCCCGAGGGCAAGCTCGTGCGCACCATCGCGCCGAAGCCGGCCGGGCGCATCCCGGTGTCGCAGTCGACCCTGAAGTGGATGCGCAGCACGCTGCGCACGGTGACCGAGGTCGGCACCGGCCGCGGTCCCTTCTTCCGGGCCGGGTTCCCCCTCGACAAGGTGCCGGTGGCGTCCAAGACGGGCACGGGTGAGGTCTACGGCAAGCAGACCACCTCGTGGTTCGCGTCGTTCGCGCCGGCGAACAAGCCGCAGTACGCCATCGTGATGATGGTGTCGCAGGGCGGCACCGGATCGGGCACGTCCGGTCCGGCCGTGGCCGAGCTCTACAAGACCCTCTTCGGCGTGAACGGCCAGACGGTCGACCTGGCCAAGGCGTCCCCGCCCGGTGGTCACCCGGTGACCGCGCTGCCGGAGGTCCGCCCGGACGGCACGGTGGCGCAGCCCGAGTCGCGCGCCCGCAACCAGGCCGCCCCGCTGCCGCCGGTCCGCCGCGAGGACGGCTCATGACCGTCGGCTACCGGCCCACGCCGTACACGGTCCCGCCTTCGCGCCGGTCCGGCCTGCTGCTCGGCCGCGATGCCCCGCTGCGCCGGCTGGACTGGGCCCTGCTGATGGCCGTGCTCGGCATGGCGGCGATCGGCACGTTCCTCGTCTGGTCGGCCACCCGGCAGGCCGCGATCGACAGCGGCGGCGACCCGCAGGCCTTCCTCAAGAAGCACCTGCTCAACATCGTGATCGGGTTGGGCCTGGGCGTGGTGGCGTCGATGTTCGACTACCGCAGCCTGCGCGCCTACGCGCCGGTCATCTACGTGCTGTCGATCATCGGGCTGCTCGCCGTGCTGTCGCCGCTCGGCGCGACCATCAACGGCTCGCACTCCTGGATCGTGCTGCCGGCCGGCTTCTCCGTGCAGCCCTCCGAGCTGGCGAAGGTCGCGCTCGTCGTCGGCATGGCGATGCTGCTCGCCGAGAAGCGCGACGCGGAGGACCAGCCGCGCGACGTCGACGTCCTGCTCGCACTCGCCTTCGCGGCCGTGCCGCTCGCCCTCGTCATGCTGCAGCCCGACCTGGGCACCGCGCTCGTGGTGAGCGCCCTGGTGCTGGGCGTCGTGGCGGTGTCGGGTGCACCGATCCGCTGGGTGCTTGGCCTGGTCCTCGGGGGGATCCTCGTGGCCACCGTGGCGATCCAGGTGGGTGTGCTCAAGGAGTACCAGCTCGCCCGGTTCACCGCCTTCATCGACCCCACGGCCGATCCCAAGGGCGCGGGCTACAACGTGCGGCAGGCGCAGATCGCCGTCGGCTCCGGCGGCTTCCACGGACAGGGCCTGTTCCACGGGGCCCAGACCCAGGGCAAGTTCGTGCCCGAGCAGCAGACCGACTTCATCTTCACCGTGGCGGGGGAGGAGCTCGGCTTCGTGGGCGCGGCGGGCCTCGTCGTACTCCTCGCCATCGTGCTCTGGCGAGCGATCCGCATCGCGCTGCGGGCGGAGGACATGTTCGGCCGGCTGGTGGCGGTCGGCATCGTGTGCTGGTTCACGTTCCAGTCGTTCGAGAACATCGGCATGACGCTGGGGATCATGCCGGTCACCGGGGTGCCGCTGCCGTTCGTGTCCTATGGAGGATCGTCGATGTTCGCGAACCTCATCGCCGTCGGCCTGCTGCAGAACGTGCACATGCGCCGGTATGCGTGACGAAGGGGAGGGAGAGCCATGCGTGAGGACCGGGCCCGGGCGATCGTCGCGGCGCTGCGCGCGCGGGGCGTGATGGCCCACGTCGAGCAGCCGGGTGTGTTCCGCTTCGGGGTGCGGGTGGTGATCCCCGACGGTCGGCAGGCCGTCTGGGACACCGACGGCACCGCCGGGCTGGAGGCGCAGATCATGCGCGACAACGTGCTCGTGGGTTTCGTGCCGCAGATCGAGGGGTCGGCGGACTTCGACGACGACCAGGTGGTCGAGACGATCGCCGGCACCGACTACGGCCCGGCCTGACCCGTCGTACGCCGGACTCCGCGCGAGCGGTTGGGTGCAGGGACAGGGCGGGCTTACCCTGGAGCGATCCCACCCCAACCCGTCGGAGGTTCGTCCGCCATGCCAGTCGAGTCGCTGTTCCCGCGACTGGAGCCGCTGCTGCCGCGGGTGCAGAAGCCGATCCAGTACGTCGGCGGCGAGCTGAACTCGACCGTCAAGGACTGGGACGAGTGCGACGTCCGCTGGGCGCTGATGTATCCCGACGCCTACGAGGTCGGGGTGCCCAACCAGGGCGTCATGATCCTATACGAGGTGCTCAACGAGCAGGCGGGGACGCTCGCCGAGCGCACGTACGCCGTGTGGCCGGACATGGAGCGCCTGATGCGCGAGCACGGCGTGCCGCAGTTCACCGTCGACGCCCACCGACCGGTCGGCGCGTTCGACGTCCTGGGGGTGTCGTTCTCCACCGAGCTCGGCTACACAAACCTGCTGCTGGCCCTCGACCTCGCCGGCGTCCCGCTGGCGAGCGTCGACCGTGACGAGACGCACCCGCTGGTGATCGCCGGGGGCCACGCGGCCTTCAACCCCGAGCCGATCGCCGACTTCCTGGACGCCGCGGTGCTCGGCGACGGCGAGCAGGCAGTCCTCGAGATCTCGGCCACGCTCCGGGCCTGGAAGCGCGAGGGCTCGCCGGGTGGGCGCGACGAGATCCTCATGCGGCTGGCCCGCACCGGCGGCGTCTACGTGCCGCGCTTCTACGACGTCGACTACCTGCCCGACGGCCGCATCAAGCGGGTGGTGCCGAACCGTCCCGGTGTGCCGTGGCGGGTGGGCAAGCACACGGTGATGGACCTGGACGAGTGGCCCTACCCCAAGCAGCCGCTCGTGCCTCTCGCCGAGTCGGTGCACGAGCGCGCGTCGGTGGAGATCTTCCGCGGCTGCACGCGGGGCTGCCGGTTCTGCCAGGCCGGCATGATCACCCGGCCGGTGCGCGAGCGCTCGATCACCGGGGTCGGGGAGATGGTCGAGAAGAGCCTGGCGGCCACCGGGTTCGAGGAGGTCGGGCTGCTGTCGCTGTCGAGCGCCGACCACAGCGAGATCGGCGCGATGACGAAGGGGCTCGCCGACCGCTACGAGGGCACCCAGACGTCCCTGTCCCTGCCCTCCACCCGCGTCGACGCCTTCAACATCGACCTGGCCAACGAGCTCACGCGCAACGGCCGCCGGTCGGGGCTGACGTTCGCCCCCGAGGGCGGCAGCGAGCGCATCCGCAAGGTGATCAACAAGATGGTCACCGAGGACGACCTGATCCGCACGGTCACCGCGGCCTACTCGGCCGGCTGGCGGCAGGTGAAGCTCTACTTCATGTGCGGGCTGCCGACGGAGACCGACGACGACGTCCTGCAGATCGCCGAGCTGGCGAAGAAGGTCATCGCCACCGGCCGCGAGGTGAGCGGGAGCCGGGACATCCGCTGCACGGTTTCCATCGGCGGCTTCGTGCCGAAGCCGCACACGCCGTTCCAGTGGGTGGGTCAGCTCGGCCACGAGGAGACCGATGCGCGGCTCGCCAAGCTGCGCGACGCGGTCCGTTCCGACAAGCAGTTCGCGCGCGCGATCGGTTTCCGCTACCACGACGGCAAGCCCGGCATCGTCGAGGGCTTGCTCTCCCGTGGCGACCGGCGTGTGGGCCGCGTCATCAAGGCCGTCTACGACGACGGCGGCCGATTCGACGGCTGGAGCGAGCACTTCTCCTTCGACCGGTGGATGTCCTGCGCCGACAAGGCACTCGCCGACGAACCGGTCGACGTCGACTGGTACACCACGCGTGAGCGCGAGTACGCGGAGGTCCTGCCCTGGGACCACCTGGACTCCGGCCTCGACCGTGACTGGCTGTGGGAGGACTGGCAGGACGCCCTCACCGAGACCGAGGTCGACGACTGCCGGTGGACGCCGTGCTTCGACTGCGGCGTCTGCCCGCAGATGGGCACCGAGATCCAGGTCGGTCCCACCGGGCAGACGTTGCTGCCGCTGACCGTGCTCAACTCCAGCCGGGACCAGGTCCTGGCCGGCGGCCCGCCCTCCGCCCAGACATGATCGTGAGGGATTTGGAGCGTTCAGGCGCCCGGAACCCCTCACGATCAAGGTCATCAGACCCGAGAGGTCGGAGCACAGGGCCGCAGGGCGGTGCCCTCGGTCAGGCGGCGTCCGCATCCGGACGGTCGGGCCGCACGCCGACCACCCGCCGGCCGGTGTCGTAGCCCTCGCCGGGACCGAACCCGGGCAGGGGCTCAGGCCTCACCACGACCCGGACGCCGGTGAGCATCGTCGCGGTGACGGAGCCGTCGGCGTGCAGGCGAGTGCGCACGAGGCCTCTGGTCTTGTGCTCGTGATGGCGCCGGCAACGCGGGGCGACGTTGGCGCTGCTGGTGGGCCCGCGTGGCCAGGGCTCGTCGTGGTCGAGGTCACAGCGTCGCGCGCTGCGTGCGCAGTCGTACGAGACGCAGCGCGGGTGCACGGCGCGGACATGCTCGGCGATCGCCGCCGTCGGCGTGTAGGTGGGCGTGTACAGCGGCGGCAGCGTCGTCAGGGCCGCCGTGACCGCGGCGGTCAGCTGCTCGCGGGTCCAGCCGTCCCGGGGCGCCCGGCCCAGCGGGACGAGCCGCTGCACCGCGCCGTGGGTGTCCGTGAGCACCGCACAGGTCCGCACCCCGCGCGCGATCTCGGCACGGGCCGTCTCGGCCGCACTGCGCGGGTCGACGGCCGCCGGGCCGCCGAGCCCTCTGAGCTCGCCGGGCGCGTCGGCGGCGGGGCCGTCCGCGAACAGCGTGTCGGCGTGCAGCACCAGGCCGATCTCGCGTTCGCGGCGGACGGGCACGGTGGGGAGCGCCGCCCCGTCGCGGATCCGGCGGAGGACGTCCATCAAGGCATCGACCCGGCGCTGGTCCATGCTCAGCGACTCACCGTCGGATCCGACGCTCGGCCAGGCACGCGCGAGGTCCGTGATGACCTGGTCGGCCATGGCGATGTCGTGGTCGGCGGCGTGGATCTGCAGCACGCCGGTGCCGTCACCCCACGGCCACGCCCTGACGGCGCGCTGGCGCACCGCGGCCTCCCGGCGGCGCCGGGCGGCATCGACGTCGGCGCGGACCACCGCCCGCTCGACGCGGCCCCGCCAGGCGCGTGGGGAAGGCCCGTTCCACGGTGCCGACCCGGCACCCGGCAGGACGAGTGACTCCACGGCCCGGGCGGTCGCGTCGGCAAGCCCCTCGGTCGCCTCGGCCAGGACCTGTGCCCGGGTCAGGTCCAGCCGGCCCGCCGCCAGGGCGTCGAGCGTGTGGGGCAGCACCCGTGTCAGCCGCCGCGCCAGCAGGCCGAACCGCTGGGCCTGCCCATGGCTGACACCGAGGACGGCCATGACCTCATCGGTGACCGCCGTCGCCACGACCTCCTCGTCGCACGGCTGGCCCGGCACGCGCGGGCGCGTCGCGAGCTCGGCCAGCGCCTCCGCCTCGCACCCGGCGGCGAGATCGGCGAGCAGCCGCAGCTGCTCTGCCTGCAGGGCGGCGATCTGCTGTGAGAGCGCACGCAGCTCGACGACCGTCTCGGCCACCTGCTGCTGTCCCATGCCCCGACGCTAGACCTCGGCACCGACAGTCAGAGCCTCTGAAACCCTTTGTCCACAACAGGTTCTGGTTCTCTGCAGGTGTCATGGCGGCCCGTCGGACCGCGACCCGCCAACGGTCATGGACAATGGCCGGGAGACGTCCGTCACAGATGTGAGAGGTGCCACCACCCGTGGCTCGCAAGCCCGAAGGGCCGCCGCCGCCCCCCGCCGTACAGCGGCTGCGAGTGCACTACGCCAAGCGTGGCCGGCTGCGCTTCACCAGCCACCGCGACTTCCAGCGGGCGTTCGAGCGCGCGCTGCGCCGCGCTGCCGTGCCGATGGCCTACTCCGCGGGGTTCTCGCCGCACCCGAAGGTGTCGTACGCCGGGGCGGCGCCCACCGGCGTCGCCAGCGAGGCCGAATACCTCGAGGTCGCTGTCGCCGAGCGCTGTGACCCCGAACGGCTGAGGGTCGCCCTGGACCGCTCCCTGCCGCCCGACCTGGACGTCCTCGAGATCATCGAAGTCCCGTCGGAGCCGCAGGGGGTCAAGATCGCGAGTCTCGCGGACCGGCTGGAGGCCTCGGAGTGGCAGATCCGCCTGGACGGGGTCGAGCCGGAGGCGGCGCGGGAGCCGGTCGCAGCGTTCCTCGCGGCGCCCGCGGTGGAGGTCTCCCGGATGACCAAGAACGGTCTGCGCACGTTCGACGCGCGGGCGGCGGTGGTCCGGCTCGAAGTCGTCGGCGCGCCGCACGGCGTCGCGGGGGAGGCCGGTCCGTGTGCCATACTGCGATTGGTTGTCCGGCATGTCACACCTGCCGTGCGACCCGACGATGTCCTCGCCGGACTCCGTCAGATCGGTCACCTCGCGCCGCCTGTGACCCCCGAGGTCACGAGGCTGGCGCAGGGCCCGCTCGACGAGCCGTCCGGCACGGTGTCCGACCCACTGGCACCGGACCGGGACACCGCCGGCGCCTGACACGCCTGCCCGCAGCCCCGAGTGGCTCGGTGCGAGCGACGGGCGCGCCCGAGACGACTTCCGTCCGCGCGAGCGGACGGCTACGAGACAACGGTCCCTGTGCGGCGCCACGGGGTCTCGCGAAGCAGCGAGCACCCGCGTAGCCCGGGGACCATGACGGGAGACCGACCCGGATGCTCGACAACGAGCCGAAGGGCGCCGGATCCAACGGCGCCGACGACAGCACCACCACGTCCACCACGTCCACCGAGACCACAACCACCGCCACCGCCGAGGCGCGTCCGCGCCGGCGCCGGGCAGCGAGCCGTCCTGCCGGTCCGCCGCAGCCGGTCGAGACCGGCACGGCCGAGGCTGCGCCGGCGCCGGAGACCGCGGGGGGCGGCGCGGCCGACACTTCAGCCGCAGGGGAGAAGCCCGCCGCGGAGGAGAAGCCAGCCGCGGAGGAGAAGCCCAAGCGGCGTCGCGCGACCAAGAAGGCCGCGGCAGTCGCCGAGACCCCTGCGACGACCGAGGCCGCCGCGACGACCGAGCCGGCCGCGACGACCGAGCCGGCCGCGACGACCGAGACAGCCGTGACGACCGAGTCGGCCGCGACGACCGAGGCCGCGGAGGCCGAGCAGCCGCGCAAGCCGGCCCGGCGTACCCGCAAGAAGGCCGCGGCCGCGCAGCCTGCGGCCGAGGCGGCAGCCGAGGCGCCAGCCGAGCCGACGTCCGGCGCGGTAGCCGCGCCTGCCGCCGCGACCCCCGTCTTCCAGCCGCCGGGGCTCCTCTTCCAGGCCCCCGAGGTCACCACCAGCCCGACGGCGGCCGCGGAGGCCGCCACGGACACCGGCGGGGAGGCCGCCGGGGAGGGCGCCGACGAGGAGGCCGGTGAAGGCACCAGTCGACGCCGCCGCCGCGGTGGCCGGGGCCGTCGGGGCCGGAGCAAGGCCGGCCAGCCCGAGGGCGAGGAGGTCGGCGAGGAGCCCGGCGCGGGCGAGCCCGCGGCCGAGCCCGCCCAGGCCGAGACGACAGGTGAGCGCGAGGCCGGCGAGCAGGAGGATGGCGAGGAGGCCGCCGAGGGCACCACGACGCGGCGTCGGCGCCGCCGGCGGCGTCGAGCGGGCGACGAGGGCGAGGAGCCGAGCCCGGACGAGCCGCCGAACACCGTCGTCCGCGTCCGCGAGCCCCGCAAGAGCGCCCGGGCCAAGGGTGACGAGGACGTCGTCCGGTCCGTCAAGGGCTCGACCCGCCTGGAGGCCAAGAAGCAGCGTCGCCGTGAGGGTCGGGAGGCTGGCCGCCGCCGTCCCTCGATCATCACCGAGGCCGAGTTCCTGGCCCGCCGCGAGGCGGTCGACCGGGTGATGGTCGTCCGCCAGAACGGCGAGCGGACCCAGATCGCCGTGCTCGAGGACGGCGTCCTCGCCGAGCACTACGTCGCGAACGCGGCGTCCGGGGGGCTGGTCGGCAACGTCTACCTGGGCAAGGTGCAGAACGTCCTGCCCTCGATGGAGGCGGCCTTCGTCGACATCGGCAAGGGGCGCAACGCGGTGCTCTACGCAGGCGAGGTCAACTGGGACGCGGCGGGCCTCGACGGCCAGCCCAAGCGCATCGAGCAGGCGCTGAAGTCCGGCGACTCGGTGATGGTCCAGGTGACCAAGGACCCGATGGGCCACAAGGGGGCCCGGCTGACCAGCCAGGTCTCCCTTCCCGGCCGTTACCTCGTCTACGTGCCCGGCGGCTCGATGACCGGCATCAGCCGCAAGCTCCCCGACACGGAGCGCAGCCGGCTCAAGGCGATCCTGAAGAAGGTCGTGCCTGACGAGGCCGGCGTGATCATCCGCACGGCCGCCGAGGGGGCCAGCGAGGAGGAGCTCTCCCGCGACGTGAGCCGGCTCGCGGCCCAGTGGGAGGACATCGAGAAGAAGGCCAAGACGGCGGCGGCGCCTGCCCTGCTGTACGGCGAGCCCGACCTCACCATCCGGGTGGTCCGCGACATCTTCAACGAGGACTTCTCCAAGCTGATCGTGGCCGGCGACGACGCGTGGGACACGCTCGACGGGTACGTCGGGCACGTCGCCCCGGACCTGCGCGACCGCCTGTCGCGGTGGACCGCCGAGGAGGACGTCTTCGCCGCCCATCGCATCGACGAGCAGATCGCCAAGGGCATGGACCGCAAGGTCTGGCTCCCCAGCGGCGGCTACCTGGTCATCGACCGCACCGAGGCGATGGTCGTGGTCGACGTGAACACCGGGAAGTTCACCGGTCAGGGCGGGAACCTCGAGGAGACCGTCACCAAGAACAACCTGGAGGCGGCGGAGGAGATCGTCCGCCAGCTGCGGCTGCGGGACCTCGGCGGCATCATCGTCATCGACTTCATCGACATGGTGCTCGAGAGCAACCGGGACCTGGTCCTGCGCCGCCTGCTCGAGTGCCTCGGGCGCGACCGGACCAAGCACCAGGTCGCCGAGGTGACCTCGCTCGGCCTGGTCCAGATGACCCGCAAGCGGGTGGGCCAGGGGCTGCTGGAGGCCTTCTCCGAGACCTGCGAGTGCTGCAACGGTCGCGGAGTGCTCGTGCGCACCGAGCCGGTCGAGGCCAAGGGCAGCGGCTCCGGCGAGCGCAAGGGTGGCGGTCGCGGCAAGGCCTCGTCCTCCCGTGCCGGTCGCGGCAAGGACACCGACAAGGCCAGCGACAAGGACAGCGGCAAGGACAGCGGCAAGGACAGCGGCAAGGCCAGCGAGAAGCCTGCCGAGCCGGCGCCCGACGCTTCCGAGGCGGGTCGCCTGTCGCCGGTCGCCGTCGAGGACCCGGTCAAGGCGCCCACGCCCGGCAGCGAGCCGGTGGAGGAGGCGCCCGCACCGGCGAAGCGCCGCCGGCGCCGGGCCACCAGCCCGCAGACCGCCCCCGGAGCCGCCGCCACGTAGACGTGACGCGAGGTGGGAGTGGGCAGGCCGCACGGCCTCGGCTCGGTTTGACCCGGGTCCCGTCCCGTTCGTACCCTTGACCCTCGGTGCCTCGTGCACCTCACCCGCATGCGCGCTGCTCCGCGCAGCGAGCGGGTCCCCGAACGAGTCAGAAAGCGAGTCCGCGGTGTACGCGATCGTCCGTGCTGGTGGCCGCCAGGAGAAGGTCGCCGTCGGCGACGTTCTCGAGATCGACCGGGTCCAGGCCGAGCCTGGCAGCTCGGTGCAGCTGCCGGTGCTGCTCCTCGTCGACGGTGACCAGGTCACCAGCGACAAGGACAAGCTCGCGGCCGCGACGGTGACCGTCGAGGTCGTCGGCGCCACCAAGGGCACCAAGATCAACATTCTCAAGTACAAGAACAAGACCGGCTACCGCAAGCGCCAGGGCCACCGGCAGAAGCACACGCAGGTCAAGGTCACCGGCATCGAGACCGGCAAGTAGAAGGCGAAGGCAACGAGATGGCTCACAAGAAGGGCGCGTCGTCCACCCGTAACGGGCGCGACTCCAACGCTCAGCGCCTCGGCGTCAAGCGCTTCGGCGGTCAGCTGGTCAACGCCGGCGAGATCATCGTCCGTCAGCGCGGCACCCACTTCCACCCCGGACTGAACGTCGGCCGTGGCGGCGACGACACGCTGTTCGCGCTGTCGGCCGGCGCGGTGGAGTTCGGCACCCGGCGCGGACGCAAGGTCGTCAACATCGTCCCGGCGGGCGAGTAGCCGTTCGACGCGCATCGAGGGCGGGCCGGTGTGACCGGTCCGCCCTCGCGTCGTTTCCGGCCCCCCTCCCCGCAGCGATCATGCACCTCCCGTCGC
Source organism: Actinomycetes bacterium (assembly GCA_036375895.1). Classification (GTDB taxonomy): domain Bacteria; phylum Actinomycetota; class Actinomycetes; order JACCUZ01; family JACCUZ01; genus DASVBJ01. The sequence continues at coordinate 11,094 of DASVBJ010000020.1, forward strand.
CGGCTCAGCGCGGGACCGACGGAACGTGCATGATCGCTGCAGGGGTGTCGGCTCGGGTTGCGTTGAGTTTCCGTTGAGAGGAGGTAGCTGTGACCACGTTCGTCGACCGTGTCGTGCTGCACGTGTCCGCGGGTGACGGCGGGCACGGCTGCACCTCGATCCACCGGGAGAAGTTCAAGCCGCTCGGCGGCCCGGACGGCGGCAACGGCGGCCGCGGCGGCGACGTGATCCTCGTCGTCGAGCCGAGCACGACCACCCTGCTCGACTACCACCACTCCCCGCACCGGCGGGCCACCAGCGGTCGGCCCGGCCAGGGCGGCAACCGCAGCGGCGCCGACGGTCAGGACCTCGTGCTGCCCGTGCCCAACGGCACCGTCGTCAAGGCGGCCGACGGGGAGGTGCTCGCCGACCTCGTCGGCACCGGCACGGCGTACGTCGTGGCGCAGGGGGGTCGTGGCGGGCTGGGGAACGCCGCGCTGGCGTCGGCCCGCCGCAAGGCCCCCGGCTTCGCCCTGCTCGGCGAGCCCGGCGACAAGCTCGACGTGGTGCTCGAGCTGAAGTCGGTCGCCGACGTCGCCCTCGTGGGGTTCCCGAGCGCCGGGAAGTCCAGCCTGATCGCGGTGCTGTCCGCGGCCCGGCCGAAGATCGCCGACTACCCCTTCACCACGCTGGTGCCCAACCTCGGGGTGGTCGAGGCGGGGGAGACCCGGTTCACCGTCGCCGACGTGCCCGGGCTCATCCCGGGTGCCCACCTGGGCAAGGGGCTGGGCCTGGAGTTCCTCCGGCACGTGGAGCGGTGCGACGCGCTCGTGCACGTCGTCGACTGCGCCACCCTCGAGCCGGGCCGCGACCCGCTGTCCGACATCGACGCGATCGAGGAGGAGCTGGCGGCCTACGGCGGCCTCGCGGACCGCCCGCGGCTGGTCGCGCTGAACAAGGTCGACGTCCCCGACGCGCGGGAGCTCGCCGAGCTGGTGCGCGGCGACCTGGAGGAGCGGGGGCTGCGGGTCTTCCCGGTGAGTGCGGCCTCGCGCGAGGGCCTGCGCGAGCTGTCATTCGCGATGGCCGAGCTGGTGAGTGCCGCCCGCGCAGCGGCGCCGGCGCTGGAGGCCACCCGCATCGTCCTGCGCCCGCAGGCCGTCGACGACACCGGCTTCACCGTGACCCGCGAGGACGACCGGTTCGTCGTGCACGGTCAGAAGCCGACTCGCTGGGTGCGCCAGACCGACTTCTCCAACGACGAGGCCGTCGGCTACCTCGCCGACCGGCTGGCCAGGCTCGGCGTCGAGGACGCGCTGGTCGAGGCCGGGGCAGAGGCGGGCGACGCGGTCGTCATCGGCGAGGGCGACGAGGCGGTCATCTTCGACTGGGAGCCCTCGATGAAGGCCGGCGCCGAGCTGCTGCACGGGCGCCGCGGCACCGACCTGCGCCTCGAGGGTCGCTGAGGCACCGACATGGGCCGGGCGGCGGTCGCGGCGGCGCGGCGCGTTGTCGTCAAGGTCGGCTCGTCGTCGCTGACGACAGCGGCGGGCGGCATCGACGACGCTCGCCTCGCCGCGCTGGTCGACGTGCTCGCGGCGGCGCGGCGCTCGCACCGTGAGCTGGTGCTCGTGTCCTCCGGGGCGATCGCCGCGGGTCTCGCGCCGCTCGGCCTGGACCGCCGGCCCCGCGACCTCGCCACCCAGCAGGCGGCGGCAAGCGTCGGGCAGGGCGCCCTCATGCACCGCTACACGGAGGCCTTCGCCCGGCACGGGCTGACCGTCGGACAGGTGCTGCTCACCGCCGAGGACGTCGTGCGCCGGTCCCACTACCGCAACGCGCAGCGCACCCTGTACCGCCTGCTGGACATGGGCACGGTCCCGGTCGTGAACGAGAACGACACGGTGGCGACCGAGGAGATCCGGTTCGGCGACAACGACCGGCTCGCCGCGCTCGTCGCCCACCTCGTGCACGCCGATCTGCTCGTGCTGCTGTCCGACGTCGCGGGCCTGTACGACGGTGACCCGCGGGCGCCCGGAAGCCGCCTGCTGTCCGACGTGCGCACCGGCAGCGACCTCGACGGGGTGCGGCTCGGGCGAGGGGGTGCCGGGATCGGCACCGGCGGCATGGCGACCAAGGTGGAGGCGGCACGCATCGCCACGTCCGCGGGCATCCCGGCCGTGGTGACCTCCGCCGACGCGGCCGCCGACGCGCTGGCCGGCCGTGCCACCGGGACGCTCTTCCACGCCGCCGGCCGCCGGGCCTCGACGCGGCTGCTGTGGCTGGCCCACGCGACCACACCGCGGGGTCGGCTGAGGCTCGACGAAGGGGCCGTCCGGGCCGTGGTCGAGCGCCGGATGTCGTTGCTGCCGGCAGGTGTGACGGGGGTCGAGGGGACGTTCGTCGCCGGCGACCCCGTCGACCTTCTGGACCAAAACGGCCACGTCGTGGCGCGCGGGCTGGTCAACTTTGACGCGACGGAACTTCCCGGGCTGCTGGGGCGGTCGACGCGCGAGCTGGCCCGGGATCTCGGACCGGCGTACCGCCGCGAGGTCGTGCACCGTGACGACCTCGTCCTGCTGCGCCGCTGACGCAGGGGTGATCGGTGAACGAACCGCTCGAGGCCACCTCGGCGCCCCGGGGGCGTGAAGGCGCCGGCATCTGGCACGTCATCCTCACCGTCGGCGGCACCGCGGTCGATCCGAGCGAGATCAGGTCGGCGCTGGAGCGGCTCACCCAGGAGCGGCCGTTCCTCCTCTCCGCGCGCTACGCCGCCGACCGGGCGGAGCTGCGCTACTGGGAGGAGGCCCGTGACGTCGACGACGCGGCCGCCCTCGCGCTGCGTCTCTGGGGTGAGCACCGCCTGAGCGCGGGACTGCCGGCGTGGCGGGTCACCGGGCTCGAGGTGGTGGACCGCGCGACCTACCAGCGGCGAGGCATGGACAGCCCGGCGCCGGCGCTCGTGCCGGCCGGCGGCATCCGCCCGTTCTGAGGGCCGCTCTACCACCTCTGGTGGATCGTCCGCAATCGCCCGGATGAGCCTTGCTGATTTCACCCTTTCGGGCGCTTAAGCGGACGGTGACCGCGGGATTACGTTCGTCGCGGTCGGTCCAGTGGACCGACACGGGGGAAGTGCGGGGGGCGTGCTTCTCGGGCTCTGCGGCCAACCAAGGCAGCCGACGTCGTCCTGATCCAGACGCCGGTGGAGAACGAGGGGGTTTCATGAGGTCACGTATGGCCATCCTGGGTGCCGCTGCGGTCGCGACCGCAGCGCTCGTCGCGCCCACGTCGGCGTCGGCGGGCACGCCCGCGACCGGCAACGGCGCGCCCAGCGGGGCGCACTACACGCTGAACATCATCGGCATGGCCAAGGACAAGAACCCGGACATGACCGGTGACAACGGGCGGCGCATCTTCGTCGACCTGGGCGCCAACGGCAAGCCAGCCACCACCAAGATCAACCTGACGGAGGGCGACTTCAGCGTGCTCGACGCCAACGGCACCGACGGGACGGCGGCCTTCCAGCTGCCCAACCCCGACCCGGACGGCGACGGCACGACGTCCTACTCGGTCTACGTCCGCGCGCTCGGCAAGCCTGGTGGCAAGGCCACCATGCAGTCCTGCTACACGGACGCGCAGACCGGGGACACCTGGTGTGCGGTGGACATCGTGGGCGGCGTCGAGCCGATCACCGTCGAGCGGACCAAGGGTGGCGTCTCGAAGTTCGTGAACGTCTCCAGGGACCTGCTCTACGTCGATGTCTGCCTCGCGGTGGACGCGACGACGGGAGCGTGCACGCAGTCCGTGGTGCAGCCGCTGTTCGCTGACTCGCTCGACGACTACTACTGGCAGTACGACAACGAGGGCCTGCGCGTCGCGCAGCTGCGCTTCTACGAGGTGCCGACCGAGGCCTGGAGCCTCTAGGCAGCACCGCTTCTGACCGGCGGCGGAGGGCGGGCCCGCAGAGCCTCACGCCCTCCGCCGCCGCATCTCCTCCCTGGGCGGTCGTGCCACACTCTGACTCGTCGCCCGAGTGGGCGGCGAGACGCACCGCCGACCGAAGGGGAGCCGAGCACCCATGACCGCAGCCGTCGTCCGCCTGCTGGCAGAGGAGACCGGGAAGGGCCGCGAGCTGCCCGTCCCCCCGTGGGCCGTCGGGGTCGGGGTCTTCACCCTGCTGGTCCTGCTGCTGCTCGTGACGCTGTCCTTCGGCAAGGACCGCTGAGCCGCGTAGTGCCGTGACGACAGCGGGACGGCCACGACCGGGCGCGACGACGCGCGTGCGGGCGTCGGTCGTCACTGCTCGCGGCGCGGGGGCCGGCCCGGCGTCGGCCGCTCGCGAGGAGCGCCTCGTCACCGAGGAGCCGATGGAGATCCGCCTCGGCGACCGCCGCCTCTCGGTCACCATGCGCACGCCCGGAGCCGACTTCGAGCTGACCGCGGGGCTGCTGTACGGCGAGGGCGTCCTCAGGTCTGCCGGAGACCTGCGCGCGATCCGCTACTGCGTGGACCCCTCGCTGGACGACGAGCAGCGCTACAACGTCGTGACCGTCGACCTGGCCGCCGGCGGGCCGGCCGTCGCGCGGGCCGCGGCCCTGCTGGAGCGGAGCCTGATCACCTCCAGCGCCTGCGGGGTCTGCGGCAAGCAGAGCCTGCACGCCGTGCATCTGCATGCCGAGAGGGGCCTCGACGACGCCGTGCACGTGAGCCCCGCGGTCGTGGTCGACCTGCCACGTCGGCTGCGCGAGCGGCAGCGGCTCTTCGACCACACCGGCGGGCTGCACGCGGCGGCGCTGTTCACGCCGCAGGGTGAGGCGCTCGTCGTCCGCGAGGACGTGGGCCGGCACAACGCCGTCGACAAGGTCGTGGGCTGGGCCCTCCTTCAGGATCGGCTGCCTTTGACCGATGTGGTGCTCATGGTGAGCGGACGCACGTCGTACGAGATCGTCCAGAAGGCGCTCGCCGCGCGCGTGCCGTTCGTCGCGTCGGTGTCCGCGCCGTCGAGCCTCGCGGTGGCCATGGCGCGGGAGGCCGGGCTGACGCTGGCCGGGTTCGTGCGCGACGGCAGGTTCACGGTGTACGCCGGGGAGCACCGGGTTGCGCAGGCGTGACGCGCGGCGTGACATCCGGAGCGGGCACACCGGCGGCCGTTAGGGTCGGCGGCGTGGGCGAGCCGACACGTGCGGGCGACCGGGTCCGCCTGGGCGTCATGGGTGGCACCTTCGACCCCATCCATCACGGCCACCTGGTCGCGGCCAGCGAGGTCCAGAGCATCTTCGGGCTGGACGAGGTCGTCTTCGTGCCGACGGGCCAGCCCTGGCAGAAGTCCGAGCGGGAGGTGTCGCCGGGCGAGCACCGCTACCTGATGACCGTGATCGCCACCGCGTCGAACCCGCGCTTCACCACCAGCCGGGTCGACCTCGCGCGGCCGGGGCCGACGTTCACCACCGACACGCTGCGGGACCTGCACGCCGAGCGAGGCTCCGGCACCGAGCTGTTCTTCATCACCGGCGCCGACGCCCTGGCCCAGATCCTCACCTGGAAGGCGGCCGAGGAGCTGTTCGAGCTGGCTCACTTCGTCGGGGTGACCCGGCCCGGACACACGCTGTCCGGCGCGGGCCTGCCCGAGGACCGGGTGAGCCTGCTCGAGGTGCCCGCGATGGCCATCTCGTCCACCGACTGCCGGGACCGGGTGCGCGCCGGCGAGCCGATCTGGTACCTCGTCCCCGACGGAGTCGTGCAGTACATCGCCAAGCACGGCCTCTACCGACGGGGTGCGTCGTGAGCGGCGGGCGGCACCGCAAGCCGGAGCCGGACGCGCTGCCCGACGTCGACCTGGCCGGTCGGCTGGGCGCGGGTCCGGCCGTCCCGGTCGGCCGCCGGGCCCGCCCCGCCGCGCCGGAGCAGCCGCAGGCCCATCCGCAGGCGCATCCGCAGGCCCATCCCCAGGCTCGTCCGCCGGCCCATCCCCAGGCCCGTCCGCAGGCCCATCAGCCCGTCCAGCAGCCGTCCTTGCAGCAGCACGCGCGCGGGCTGCCGACGCCCGCCGGGCCGGTGGTCCCCGATCCCACGGCGCCGGCCTCGGCGCCCATCGGGCCGGCGGCGCGACCCGTCGGGCCCTTGTCGGCGGGGCCCACCGTGGTGGCGCGCCGCAACCGGGCGGAGGAGCGACTCGCTCGCCGGCGCGCCGCCCGCATGAAGTGGCTGGTCGCCGTCGCGGTCGCGCTCGCCGTCGTCGTCCTGGCGGGCGGCGGCTGGTGGCTGCTGGTCGGCCGTGACACCGGCTCCGGCGGCTCGCAGGCCGGCGATCACCCGCGGCAGCAGACCCTGCTCGTGCAGGTCGTGGGAGCGGACCGGACGGCGTTGGCCAGCGCGCTGCTCGGCGTGCAGCCCGACTCGCGTGAGGCGGTCTCCACCCTCGTGCCGTCGCGGCTGATCGTGGAGGTCGCGGGCTCGGGGTCGGTGCCGTTCGGCGAGACGTCGGCGCTGCCGGGCGCTGGCGCGTCCGCGGCGGCCCTCACCGACCTGCTCGGGGTGCGCGTGGACGGCAGCTGGACGCTCAGCACCAAGGGCCTGGCTGCCTTGGTCGACCGCCTGGGGGGCGTGGACGCGGCCGTCGACGTCGACGTGGTGACCAAGGACGCCGCAGGTCGCGAGACCATCGTCGCGCGCGCCGGCCAGCAGCACCTGGGCGGCGCGGCCGCGGCCGCGTACGCGACGTACTCGACCCCCGGTGAGCCCGAGCAGGCCCGGCTCGCGCGGTTCAACGTCGTGCTGGACGCCGTGCTGCGCGGTCTGCCCGCGGACTCGGCTCAGGTGCACACCGCGCTCGGCGCCCTGGGCACCGAGTCGCGCAGCACCGGGCGCGAGGCCGGCGACCTGCCGGCCGTGCTCGCCGCAGTGCACGCAGCAGCCGCCGCCGACGGTTTCGCCCCCGACGTACTGCCGGTGACCGAGATCGACACCGGCGCCGCGGAGCAGGCCTACGGCATCGACGCCTTGCAGGCCAGCACCCTCGTCCGGACCCGGTTCGCCGGCGCCCTGCAGGGCGACGGGACCGGCGGCGGGGTCCGGGTGCTGGTCCAGAACGGTGTGGGCACTCCCGGTCTGGTCGACAAGGCTCGGACCCGACTGGTCGACGCCGGCCTGCGGTTCGTCAACGGCGGCAACGCGGCGCAGTTCGGCCGGACAACGACCGTCGTGCTGATCCCCGACGGCAGCGACGAGAGCCTGCAGCGCGGCAAGCGGGTGGCGAAGACGCTCGGCGTGCCGGCAGGCGCGGTCGAGATCTCCAACCAGGGGCAGACCGTGGCCGAGGTCATCGTGATCCTGGGGCGCGACTTCAAGCCGTGAGACCCTAGGGGCGACCCCGTCCCGCCCCGGGACCGTCTACCGAGGAGCTCCTTGCTCGTGCCGATCTCCACTCGCGCCCGCGAGCTGGCCGTCGCCGCCGCCGAGGCCGCGTCCGACAAGCTTGCCGACGACATCCTCGCCTTCGACGTCAGCGACCAGCTGGTCATCACCGACGCGTTCGTGCTCTGCTCGGCCCCCAACGACCGCCAGGTCAAGGCGATCGTGGACGCCGTCGAGGAGCGCCTGCGCACCCACGGCGCCAAGCCGGTCCGCCGCGAGGGGGAGCGTGAGGGCAGGTGGGTGCTGCTCGACTACATCGACGTGATCGTCCACGTCCAGCACGCCGACGAGCGCGTCTACTACGCGCTGGAGCGCATCTGGAAGGACTGCCCGATGGTCGAGCTGCCCGAGGATGTACGCCGTGGCCGCACCCGGGCCGGGGGCAACGGGCACGGCGCCGCCGGAGCGGCCTCCTGACCGGGCTCGGCGCGCTGGAGGCGGCGCGGCAGCAGGCTGGGCGGGCCGCCGGGCGCCGACGGGTGGTCGTCTGGCGGCACGGGCAGACCGCCTGGAACCTCGAGGGCCGCTTCCAGGGCCAGACCGACGTCGACCTCGACGAGGTGGGCGTCGCCCAGGCGGAGCGCTCGGCGTCGCTGCTCGCCGGGCTCGCGCCCGCGGCGATCGTGTCGTCGGACCTGCGCCGCGCCCTGGACACCGCCAGCGCCCTCGCGCGCATCGTGCGGCTGGAGGTGGCGGTCGAGCCACGGCTGCGCGAGACCCACGGCGGCGAGTGGCAGGGGCTCACCAACGCGGAGATCCGGGCGCGCTACCCCGGCGGCTTCGAGGCGTGGGTGCACGGGGCCGACCTGCCCGGGGAGGGCGCCGAGACCCGCGAGGCCGTGGGCCGGCGGGCCGTCGCGGCCATCCACGACGCGCTCACCGGGATCGGTGACGGCGAGACACTGGTGGCAGTCACCCACGGGGGAGCGGCGCGCAGCGCGATCGGGTCGCTGCTGGGCCTGCCCCAACCGTGCTGGACGGCGCTCGGCCCGCTCTCCAACTGCTGCTGGTCGGTGCTGGAGCAGCACGACGGCGGCTGGCGGCTGCTGGAGCACAACGCCGGAAGCCTGCCCGAGCCGGTCCTCGGAGACGAGCGATAGGCGGTTTCGTCCTGGGCGGCCGCACCCGTTAGACTGACGCGGCCCGCGAGGGCATCAGCACCTGGGGCTGTGGCGCAGCTGGTAGCGCACCACACTGGCAGTGTGGGGGTCAGGGGTTCGAGTCCCCTCAGCTCCACCAGGTCATCGGACGGCGGTCTGCGCACAGCAGGCCGCCGTCCGTCATGTGGGGGACGAGGCGGTCGCGGCCGGCCGAAACCCCCCGAGGGCGACCGTGCCCGCCGTACCGTGTCAAGGTGCCAGGCTCCCGTGTCGATCAACGGTGCGTGCCCCGCAGCCCGGAGGAGACCTACGACGCCGCCGTGCGACGTGGCCTGCCCGCGGTCGTCGCCGGCCTCGGCCTGCTGCTCGCGGCGCTGGCCGCGCTCCACGGCGTGCTGCTCGACGGCACGGCCCGGCTCGTCACGGTGCCGCTGGCGGCAACGTCGTCGCTCGTCCTCGGGGTGCTGTGGCTGCTGCTCCGCCGCCGGCAGGTCCCGGACCGCCTCGCGCACCCGGTGACCGCGGCGGCCGTGCTGCTGGTGGTCGCCGACGCGGTGACCCGGGTCGGGACGACCGGTGAACCCCGCCAGACCACCGACCTCATGCTCGTCGTGGTCGGTGCCGGTGCGGCCCTGCTCTCGCTGCGCTGGCTGCTCGGCGTCCTCTACGTCGTCTGGGGTGCCTGGGTCGTGGTGGCGTTCACCGTGCTCGGCCCGAGGCCGCAGTGGATCCACTACACCGTGGGGATGGTGACGGCCACCGGGCTGGCGCTGGCGCTCAACGCCGTGCGGCGGACCACTGTCCGTCAGCTCACCGAGGCGCGCGCCGAGGCGGAGGCTGCGGCCGTCCGGGACCACCTCACCGGGCTCGCCAACCGTCGGGGGCTGGCGCTGGTCGGGTCGCAGATCCTCGAGCAGGCGCGTCGCCAGGGTGACGCGGCGCACTGCATCTTCGTCGACATCGACGACCTCAAGGCGGTCAACGACTCGTACGGGCACGAGACGGGTGACGGGGTCCTGGTCGCCGTCGCGGAGGCGCTCCGGCTGGTGACCCGGGCGACCGACGTGGTCGCCCGGTGGGGCGGCGACGAGTTCTGCGTCGTGGGGCCGGGTCCGGGCATGGCGCCCCTCGAGCTCGAACGGCGCGTGCACGACCACCTGGTGCACCACCCGGCGGTGCTCGAGACGCAGTGGTCGCCGCACGTCAGCGCCGGCGGGGCGATGCTCGCACCCTGGGACTCCGGGACGCTCGACACGCTGCTCGGCAAGGCCGACCAGGAGATGTACATCCGCCAGGGCCTGCGCCGCGAGGGCCCCTCGCCGAGTCCGCGGCCGGCCACGGCTGACTGAGCCGGGCCAGGTCCGGCAGCTGACAAGGGCAACGGCTCGTTTCACTCTTTCATGTCATCTATGGCTATTCCGGCATATCCGGAGCTACGATCCCGCCGCACGGCTCGGTGATCGCGGGCGCGGCTTGATAGGCCACCGGAGTGAATCTTCGACGGCCTCCCTGCCCCGTCCTCTCGCCCGGGATGACCCTGATCGCTGTGCAGCGGGCCCACCGCCGTGGGCCCGGTTCTGTGAGCGAGGGGAATCACGATGTCTTTGTCCAGCACGCACCGCGGGAAGGCGGCGATCGCCGCGCTCGCGGTCGGCACCGCCGCTGTCCTGGCGGTCACCCTCACCGTGACCGGTGAGGATCCGGGGTCGGAGCCGCGCTACGTCGGCTACGTCGAGAAGGCCGGCGGTGAGCACGGCGAGGAGGCCGAGCGCGAGGCGCGGGAGCACCCGGAGTCGATCGTCGGCGGCGCCAACGACGAGTCCGGTGAGATCCGGACGGCCCTCGACTCGGTGGCCAACGCCCGGCTCGCGCCCTACGGATCCGTGGCGCCGGGCCAGCTGAGCTCGTCCCTGACCGGGTTCAAGGGACTGTCGTCCAACGGCAGCCGGTGGGCCGAGGTCACGAACACGCCGTACGACGCGGACGACCCGAACTACCGCGACCCGTACTACTCCAACTCGTCCGGCGGCGCGGGCTACGTCGCCGGCCGCATCACCGGCCTGGCTGCCGGCAACGGCTACCTCTTCGCCGGGGGCGCCAACGGCGGGGTGTTCCGGAAGAGCCTCGGCTCGGACGAGAAGCCCGGCGGCAGCGGTGCCGCGGCGGACGGCGCGTGGCAGCCCATCTCGGACGCGATCCTGTCGCTGTCGACGGGAGACCTGCTCTACGACAAGGCCACGGACACCCTGTGGTACGCGACGGGTGAGGCCAACACCGGCGGCACGTCGTACACAGGGGCCGGCGTCTACCGGCTGCAGGGCGCGACGACCGGCACGTTCAGCCAGGACGACCGCGTCGGTGGCACCGAGCTCGAGAGCCGGAGCATCAACCAGCTCAAGATCGGCGGCGGCTACGTGTACGCCGCCACCACGCGTGGCCTCTGGCGGCGCGCTGTCTCGGCGCCTCAGGGTGCGGCGTGGGCCAACGTGCTGATGCCCAACCCGTCCGCCGACAGCGACACGTCCACGCCGTACAAGAACATCGTCAACGACGTGGCCATCGACCCGAAGACGGGGGCGGTTCTGGCCAACGCGGCCTGGCGCAGCGGGGACGCGTCGTACAACGGCTTCTACCTGTCCAAGACCGGCGCTGCCGGCACGTTCAACCTGATCAACCCGACGGGCGCCATCAACCCGAACGACATCGGCAACACCGAGTTCGCCTACTCGGCCGACGGCTCGCGGCTCTACGCGGTGATGGAGAGCCCGCGCCTGCTGCAGACGGGACACCAGAGCGGCAACACCGTGCTCAAGGGCGTCTTCGCGTCCAAGAACGGCAGCGTCGAGGGTCCCTGGACCCAGATCGCGGACTACCGCAAGCTGGGCAACAGCGGTTCGGCGCTCAAGACCGACGCCGACGGCAGAGGGTACGGCCCGGGTGTGCAGGCCTGGTACAACAACTTCATCGACGTCGACCCGGCCGATGCCGAGCACGTCTACCTCGGGCTCGAGGAGGTCTACGAGACCACGAACGGCGGGTCGAACTGGAGCACGCCCGGCCCGTACTGGAACTTCGGCTTCCCCTGCTGGAACATCATCGAGTCGAAGAACAAGTGCCCGGAGACCACCCACTCCGACCAGCACTCGATCGCCATCGACAACGGCGTGGTCTACGTCGGCAACGACGGTGGCGTGAAGGCCCGCCCGCTCGCACCGGCGGCCAGCCACGAGGACTCCCTCGGTCACGCGACGGACTGGCTGAGCCTGAGCCAGGGCCTGCGCACCCTGCAGTACTACTCGGTCGGTGTCGGCACCGACCCGGAGCGCGGCGGCTACGCCGTGTCGGGTGGGCTGCAGGACAACGGCGGGTCACTGCTGCGGGGCGACGGCAAGGACAACGACAACAACTCCGAGATGGTCTCGCCCTTCGGTGGTGACGGTGGCGACATCGTGGTCAACCCGAAGAACGGCTGCGAGATCCTCGACGAGTACGTCTACCTCGAGCTCTGGATGACCAAGAACTGCGGTCAGACCGACGGCTCCAAGAGCGCGGTGTTCGACGTTGCGGTGCCCGACGCCAACCCGCGGTTCACCGCGCCGTTCCGGGCCGTCCGCGGCTCGCAGAACACCGTCAGCGGCGACAGCGAGCGGTGGGTCGCCGGCGGCAACGCCGTCTGGGCGCACGACAAGGCCTTCGACTACACGCAGGAGGAGGCGTCCAAGGACGCGTCGCACGGGTGGGCCAAGCTCTACACCCACGGCGCGGCGGGCCGGATGACGGTCGGGCTGGACGCGATCGCCGACCCGGCGCACCCGAAGGACTCGTCGAAGGACGTCGTCTACGCGGCGTGGTGCGGCAACAGCAACTGCAACAGCTCCGGCTTCACCCGGGGCGTCGCGACCAACTACGGCGGCAGCTGGACCGAGCTGGACATGACAGGTCTGCCCAACCGCTACCCGAACGCCGTCTACATCGACGAGAAGGCCGACCCCACGGGCGGCACCGTCTACCTCGTGTTCAACGGCTACAACCGGCGCTTCATCGAGGGCCCGGGGGCGGGTGTGCAGCACGTCTTCAAGGGCGTGGTCGGAGCGGTCGGTGCCAACGGCACGCTGCAGGTCGACTGGACCGACCTCTCCGGCAACATGCCGGACGTGCCGGCGACCGACGTGCTGCGGGTCGGCGACAAGCTCGTGGTCGGCACCGACTACGGCGTGATCGTCCGAGACGTGGCCGGCGGCGACTGGAAGCGCGTCGGCCCGACGCCGGGCACCGACGGCTCGCTGCCGTTGACGACGGTGTTCGACATCCACGTCGGGCCGGACGGGTTCCTCTACGCCGCGACCCACGGCCGGGGCATCTGGAAGACACCGGTCAGCAGCCTGTAGCGACCAGGGTGTGCGCTCGGCCCCGTCCCGCCTCGTGCGGGGCGGGGCCGACGCACGTGCGGCCCGTCAGGGCTGGCAGAGTGGGCGCTCGTGACCACCGCGACCGCGTGGCTGCTGGCCCTCGCCGCGATCGCGGCTCTCACGGACTGGCTCGCGGTGGCCCGCAGGTCACGCCGGGTCGAGCTGGTGGCCAAGCCGGCCGTGCTCGCCTTGCTCGTCGCGGCCGCCCTGACCCTGGACCCCGCCGACCCGCAGGAGCGGACGTGGTTCGTCGCCGCGTTGCTGCTCTCGCTGGCGGGCGACGTCTTCCTGCTCTTCGAGGAGCGGCTGTTCCTCGCCGGCCTGGCCTCCTTCCTGCTGGCCCACCTGGCCTACGTGGCCGGGTTCCTCGCGGTCGAGCAGCACCCCGCGGGAGTCGTCGCCGGGCTGGCGCTCGTCGTCGTCATGGTGGCGACGCTGGGGCGGCGGGTGATGCGCGCGGCCGGCGACCCGGCGGTCGTCGGCTACGTCGCCGTGATCTCCCTGATGGTCGTGACGGCCTTCGGCACTGCGTCCTGGGCGGCGGTGGCCGGCGCCTTGCTGTTCTACCTGTCCGACCTGACCCTGGGCTGGCGACGGTTCGTGACCGAGCGCCCGTGGATGCGCCTGGTGGTCATCGTCACCTACCACGTGGCGCAGGGGCTGCTAGTCGTACACCTGCTCGGGTAAGGTAGTCGACGTGCGAGCCGGACTGCTCCTTATCGGGCCGCGCTGACCCACGCACCACCGTCAGCGCGGCGACCCCTCCTGAGCGAGGGGTCTTTCCATGTCCGGACCCGAGCAGCATGACGAGAAGGCGCGAGAGCTGATGAGCGAGACGACCGAGGACCGCGACACCCGCGAGGTCTACGACGCGCGGGCGGTCCAGGAGAAGTGGCTGCCGGTGTGGGACGAGCTGGCGCCGTTCCGCTCGGGCGACCCGGCCGACGAGCGGCCGAAGAAGTACATCCTCGACATGTTCCCGTACCCGTCGGGGGACCTGCACATGGGCCACGCGGAGGCCTACGCGCTCGGCGACGTGGTGGCCCGGTACTGGGTCCAGCGCGGCTTCAACGTCATGCACCCGATCGGCTGGGACTCGTTCGGGCTGCCGGCCGAGAACGCCGCGATCAAGCGCGGGGTGGACCCCCGGGCCTGGACCTACGAGAACATCGCGATGCAGCGCGAGTCCATGCGCCGCTTCGCCTGCTCGTTCGACTGGGACCGGGTCGTGCACACCTCCGACCCGGAGTACTACAAGTGGAACCAGTGGCTGTTCCTGCGGTTCTTCGAGAAGGGGCTGGCCTACCGCAAGCCCTCGCAGGTCAACTGGTGCCCCAACGACCAGACGGTGCTGGCCAACGAGCAGGTCGTCGGGGGCCTGTGCGAGCGCTGCGACACCCCGGTCACCAAGAAGAAGCTGACCCAGTGGTACTTCAAGATCACTGACTACGCCGACCGGCTGCTGGGCGACATGGCGCAGCTGGAGGGCAAGTGGCCGCACAAGGTGCTGACCATGCAGCGCAACTGGATCGGGCGCTCCACCGGGGCCGACGTCGACTTCGTCATCGAGGGCCGCGACGAGCCGGTCACGATCTACACGACCCGGCCGGACACGCTGTTCGGTGCGACGTTCTTCGTGGTGGCCGCCGACTCGGACCTGGCGGCCGAGCTCGCCGCGGGCACGCCGGCAGAGGCCGAGTTCGCCACGTACGTCGAGAAGGTTCGCGGCGAGACCGAGATGGACCGGCTGTCCGCCGAGCGGGAGAAGACCGGTGTGTTCCTGCACCGGTACGCGGTCAACCCCGTCAACGGTGAACGCCTGCCGATCTACGCGGCCGACTACGTGCTGGCCGAGTACGGCCACGGCGCGATCATGGCGGTGCCCGGCCAGGACCAACGCGACTGGGAGTTCGCCACCAGGTTCGACCTGCCCATCGTGCGCACGGTCCAGCCGCCGGAGAGCTTCGACGGCGAGGCCTATGTCGGTGAGGGGCCGGCGATCAACTCGCAGTTCCTGGACGGCCTGGCCATCGGCCCGGCCAAGGAGCGCATCATCGGCTGGCTGGAGGAGCGTGGCCTGGGCCGCGGTGCCGTGAACTACCGGCTGCGGGACTGGTTGATCTCCCGCCAGCGCTACTGGGGCACGCCGATCCCGATCGTGCACTGCCCCTCCTGCGGCGAGGTCGCGGTGCCCGACGACCAGCTGCCGGTGGAGCTGCCGCCGGCGGAGGGCCTGGACCTGCGGCCGAAGGGCACCTCGCCGTTGGGCGCGGCCACCGACTGGGTCAACGTGTCATGCCCCCGCTGCGGAGGCCCCGCCACTCGCGACACGGACACGATGGACACGTTCGTCGACTCGTCGTGGTACTTCCTGCGCTTCGTGTCCCCGAACCGAAACGACGTGCCGTTCGATCGCGACCTGGCTGAGCAGTGGCTGCCGGTCGAGCAGTACGTGGGCGGCGTGACGCACGCGATCCTGCACCTGCTGTACGCGCGTTTCTTCACCAAGGTGCTCTACGACCTGGGCATGGTGTCGTTCATCGAGCCTTTCACCAGGTTGCTGAACCAGGGCATGGTGATCATGAACGGCTCGGCGATGTCGAAGTCGCGCGGCAACCTGGTGCGGCTGTCCGACGAGCTGGCCGAGCACGGCGTGGACGCGGTGCGCCTGACCATGGTGTTCGCCGGGCCACCCGAGGACGACATCGACTGGGCCGACCTGTCCGCCCAGGGGTCGGCGCGTTTCCTGGCCCGGGCGTGGCGGCTCGCCGGCGACGTGGCGAGCGACCCCGGGGTGGACGTCACCACCGGGGACGTGACGTTGCGGCGGGTGACGCACCACTGCGTCCACGACGCGACCCAGGCCATCGAGGGGTTCCGGTTCAACGTCGCCGTGGCCCGGGTGATGGAGCTGGTCAACGCCACCCGCAAGGCCATCGACTCGGGTTGCGGGCCGGCGGACCCGGCCGTCCGCGAGGCGACGGAGGCCGTGACCGTGCTGCTGTCCCTGTTCGCGCCCTACACGGCCGAGGACATGTGGGAACGGCTCGGTCACCCGGCGACCGTCGCGAAGGCGGGCTGGCCGGCGGTCGACCCGGCGCTGCTGGTCGAGGAGTCGGTGACGTGCGTCGTGCAGGTGGCGGGCAAGGTGCGCGACCGGCTGGAGGTGCCGCCCTCGGTCGGCGACGACGCCCTGCGCGAGCTCGCGCTGGCCTCGGCGAAGGTGCAGGCGGCGCTGGACGGGCGAGGCGTGCGGACGGTCATCGTGCGGGCGCCCCGGCTGGTCAACGTCGTACCGGCGTAGCCTTCGCCGCATGGAGACCGCACGCGTCGTGATCGTCACCGACTCGACGGCCTACCTGCCGAGGACGGTGCAGGCCGAGCACGGCATCCGCGTCGTCCCGCTGCAGGTCGTCATCGGCGGCGAGGCCTACGAGGAGGGCGTCGACGCCACCTCGGCCACTGTCGCCGAGGCGCTGCGGCGGTGGACACCGGTGAGCACCTCCCGGCCCGGACCGCACGCGTTCCTCGCGGCCTACGAGCAGGCTGCCGACGAGGGGTACGAGGGTGTCGTCTCGGTGCACCTGTCGGCGGAGATGTCGGGCACCCACCAGTCGGCGGTGCTGGCCGCCCAGGACGCGCCGCTGCCGGTGCGGGTGGTCGACTCCCGCTCGTTGGGCATGGGGCTCGGGTTCGCCGTCGTCAGCGCCGCTGAGGCGGCGGCGGGCGGCGCGGGCGTCGACGAGGTCGCCGCGGCGGCGGAGAAGCGAGCGGCGGGGTCCGCAGCCGTGTTCTACGTCGACACGCTCGAGTACCTGCGCCGGGGCGGGCGCATCGGCGCCGGTGCCGCGTTCCTCGGCTCCGCCCTCTCGGTCAAGCCGCTCCTGCACCTGGTCGACGGCCGGATCGAGCCGCTCGAGAAGGTGCGTACGGCGGGCAAGGCGATCGCCCGGCTCGAGGAGCTGGCCGTGGCCCACGCCGGCGATGCCGAGGTCGACGCGGCCGTGCACCATCTGGCCAACCCCGACCGGGCCGACGCGCTGGCGGAGCGGCTGCGCGGGCGCCTGCCCGGGCTGCGCCACCTGCACGTCCGGGAGGTCGGCGCGGTCGTCGGCGCGCACGTCGGGCCGGGCATGCTGGCCGTGGTCGTCGCACCGAGGTGAACGCGGTCGCGGTCCTCGCGGCGGCGCTCTGTGGCTATCTGGTGGGCGCGGTCTCACCGGCGGTCCTGCTGGCCCGCAGCCGGCACATCGACCTGCGCGCGCTGGGGTCCGGCAACCCCGGTGCGACCAACGTCGGCCGGGTCCTCGGGTTCCGGTGGGGTGCCACGGTGGCCTTGCTGGACGTCCTCAAGGGGTTCCTGCCGGCAGCCGCGTTCGGCCTGGCGGGGGAGGGGCTGGGACTGGTCGCCGGCGCGGCCGCGGTGGTCGGCCACGTCAGCTCCCCGTTCCTGCGGGGCCGGGGTGGGAAGGGGGTGGCCACCGCGTTCGGCGCGATCCTCGGCGTGGCGCCGGGGTGGGGGCTGGCCCTGCTCGCCGTGTTCGTGGCGGTGGTCGGCCTGACCCGGTGGGTGGCCCTCGGGTCGATGTCCGCGGCGGTCGCGCTCGTCGTGCTGAGCCTGGTGGACGGCGCGACCGCGCAGGTCCGGGTGTGGGCGGTCTTCCTCGCGCTGCTGATCCTCGCGCGGCACCGGACCAACGTCGTGACCCGGTGGCGGGCCTGGCGGGTCTACCGATGAGCCGTCGGCGCGGCGTCCACAGGGTGTGGCCGTCCACCGATCGTCCGCGGGGGCGCTGAGGGGTGGGCTCTCCCGCCTAGCGTCGACGGGTGGGAGAGCGAGCGGGGAGGCACGCCCGGCGTGGTGCCGACGAGCTGGCCGAGGTGGCGCGCGCCCGGTTGCAGCGCACCCGCCCGGCCGGCGCCGGCTGGGTGCCGGCGCCTCCCGGGCGACCGGCCGGTGCCGGCGCCGTGCCGGGCGCGCACCGGGCGGCGCTCGCCGAGCGGGTGCCGGTCGGGTTGCGGGCGGCCGTGCTGGCGCCGGCGCCCCGGGCGCTGCTCGGGCTGGCCTTCGTCGCCGGGCTCGGCGTGCTGCTCGGGCTCGTGTTCCTCTGGTTGTCCCGACCGGTCAGCACCCCGGCGCCGACCGTCCGGCGGAGCATCCCGCCGGCGCCGCCGGTCTCCGCGGTCTCGACGGTCGCCCGGCTCGTCGTGCACGTCGTGGGGGCGGTGCGCCGGCCCGGCCTCGTCGAGCTCGCGACCGGTGCGCGGGTCGCCGACGCGCTCGCGGCCGCCGGCGGGGCGACGCGTGACGCCGAGCTGGCCAGCGTCAACCTGGCCCGGCCGGTGGCCGACGGGGAGCAGCTCGTCGTCCTCGCCAAGGGGCAGGCGCCACCGGCCGGGACGGCCGGCACCGCGGCGGGTGACCCGGTCGCGGGCGTCCTCGACCTCAACACGGCGACGGTCGAGCAGCTGCAGGACCTGCCGGGCGTGGGCCCGGTCCTGGCGCAGCGCATCGTCGACTGGCGCACCGAGCACGGTCGGTTCAGCTCGGTCGACGAGCTGCGCGAGGTGTCTGGCATCGGCGACCGCAAGTTCGCCGACCTGCGCTCGAAGGTCCGGGTGTGACGGCCGGCGCCGACCTGCGGCTGGCCGTCCCGGCCGTCGCCACGTGGGCGGGTGCGTTCGCCGGGCTCGCGGCCCCGGGGTGGTGGCTCTGGCCCTCGGCAGGCACCGTCGCGGCAGCCGGGCTGGTCGGCTGGCGGGCCCGGCCCGCGGTGGCTGCGGCGCTGGTCTGCCTCGCGGTCGGTGCCGCGGTCGGCGGGCTGCGCGTGCTGGGCCTGCACGCCGGCCCGGTCGACGCGCTGGCCGGCGAGCGGGCGGTGGTCGAGGCGCGGCTCGTCGTCACGGGCGACCCCAGCCGGCACCACGGTGTCAGCCACGGCCAGGACCGCGCCCGCGACCTCGTCGTGGTGCCTGCCCGGCTGGAGCGGGCCGTCGTGCGCGGCCGGGTGTTACGGGTGCGCAGCCCGGTGCTGGTGCTCGCCTCCGGACGCCCGGCGGGCGACGACAGCCCGACGGGCTGGGACCTGCTGCTGCCGGGCCAGCGCATCGGCCTCACCGGTCGCCTCGGCCCGGCCCGACCCGGCCAGCCGGTGGCCGCGGTGGTGGCCGTGCGCGCGCCACCGCGGCTGGTGGGGCGGCCGTCGGCGGTCCAGCGCGCCGCCGGTGACCTGCGGGCCGGGCTGCGCCACGCCGTACGCGGGCTGCCGGAAGGCCCCCGCGGGCTGGTCCCCGGCCTCGTCGTCGGTGACACCTCGCGGATGCCGCCGGGCCTCGTCGACGACTTCCGCACCGCCGGCCTGACCCACCTCACGGCCGTGAGCGGAGCCAACCTGGTGATCGTCTGCGGGTTCGTGCTGTACGTCGGGCGGTGGGCCGGCCTGCGCGGCCGGTGGCTGCCGGTGGCCGGGGGGTTGGCGATGGCGGGCTTCGTCGTGCTCGCCCGCCCGCAGCCGTCGGTGCTGCGGGCCGCCGCGATGGGCGCCGTCGGGCTCGCCGCACTGGCCACCGGCCGGCGGCGGAGCGGCCTGTCGGCGCTGGCCGGGGCGGTCATCGGCCTGCTGCTAGCCGACCCCTGGCTGGCCCGCTCCTACGGGTTCGCACTGTCGGTGCTCGCGACCGGCGGGCTGCTGACGCTGGCCCCAGGGTGGGCCCGCGCGCTGCACGCCCGTGGGCTGCCCCTTCCGGCGGCGCACGCGCTCGCCGTGCCTGCGGCGGCGCAGGTGGCCTGCGCGCCGGTGATCGCGATGATCTCCGGGCAGGTCAGCCTCGTCGCCGTGCCGGCCAACCTGCTCGTCGCCCCGGCCGTCGCCCCCGCGACCGTCTGCGGGGTGCTCGCCGCCCTGGCCTCGCCGGTCAGCGGGACGGCGGCGCGGCTGCTCGGGGAGGCGGCGGGGCTGCCCGCGGCCTGGATCGTCACCGTGGCCCAGCAGGCGGCCGGCGTGCCGGACGCGGCCCTGGGCTGGCCGTCGACCGGGGTGGGCGCGATGGCGCTGATGGCCGTGCTCGTCGCCATGGTCATGGGTCTGCGGCGGGCCGCGCGTCACCGGAGGGTCTTGGCCTGCACCGCCGTTGTCCTGGTCGCGGGTGGCGCCGTCGTGGCGGCCCGACCGTCCTGGCCGCCGCCCGGCTGGCTGCTCGTGGCGTGCGACGTGGGCCAGGGTGACGCGTTGGTCCTCTCCGCCGGTCCGGCTGGGGCGGTCGTGGTCGACGCGGGGCCCGACCCGCGGCTGGTCGACCGCTGCCTGACCGACCTCGGCGTACGACGCGTGGCTGTCGTGCTCCTGACGCACCTGCACGCCGACCACGTCGAAGGGCTGCCCGGTGTGCTGGCCGGCCGGACGGTGGCCGAGGTGCAGGTGGGTCCGTACGACGAGCCCGCCGGCGAGCTGGCACGGGTGCGGCGCTGGACCAGGTCCGCCCACGTCCCCGTCGTGCCCGCCGTGGTGGGTGAGCGTGACCGGCTCGGCGGGCTGCACTGGGAGGTCCTGTGGCCGGCCAGGGTGATCGAGGGCGAGGGCTCCACCCCCAACAACGCCAGCGTCGTGCTGCTCGTCGAGCGCGCCGGGCTGCGCATGCTGCTCACCGGTGACGTCGAGCCCGCGGCCCAGCGGGCGCTGCTCGCCCGCTGGCACGCCGGCCCGGTCGACGTGCTCAAGGTCGCTCATCACGGGTCGGCCTACCAGGCACCAGAGCTCCTGCAGGCGGCGCGCCCCCGCATCGCGCTGGTCTCGGTCGGCGCGGGCAACGACTACGGGCATCCCGCGCCGGCCACGATGCGCCGGCTCGCGGGCCTCGGCGCGGTGGTCGGGCGCACCGACCGCGACGGTGACCTCGCCGTCGTCGGCGACCCGTCCGGGCTGCGGCTGGTCCGCCGTGGCCGCTGACCGCCGGAGGCTACGGTCGGCCGGACCGCGCCGCGGGGCGGACCGTCACCGGCGACCGGTAGCGTGACCCGCGATGCCTCCCGCCGCAGCCTCGCCGCCGCCCGTCACGGTCGTGACCGGGCCCGAGGAGCTGCTGCGCGACCGGGCCGTCAGCCAGGTCGTGCGCGCCTCCCGGGCGGTCGACCCCGAGACCGAGGTGCGCGACCTCAGCGCGGTGGGCCTGCAGCCGGGCGTCGTGACCGGGCTGGCCAGCCCTTCGCTCTTCGGCGAGCGCAAGGTCATCGTCGTGCGCGACGTGCAGGACGCCGCCGACGAGATCACCGCCGAGCTCAAGAGCTACACGTCGGCGCCGGCCGACGACACCGCTCTCGTGCTCGTCCACTCCGGCGGCGTCAAGGGCAAGGGGCTCCTCGACGCGGCCCGCAAGGCCGGCGCCGCGGTCGTCGAGTGCAAGGCCGTGAAGTGGGAGAGCGACAAGGTCAAGTTCGTCGTCGCCGAGTTCAAGGAGGCCGGTCGCCGGGTGACCGGTGACGCCGCGGCGGCGCTGGTCGACGCGGTCGGCAGCGATCTGCGCGAGCTCGCCAGCGCCTGCAGCCAGCTGGTGTCCGACACGACGGGTGTCGTGGACGCGGCGGTGGTGGAGCGCTACCACGCCGGCCGGGTGGAGGTCAGTGGCTTCAAGGTGGCCGACGCCGCGGTGGAGGGCCGCTGCGAGGAGGCTCTCCGGCTGCTGCGTCAGGCGCTGGCCACCGGTGCCGACCCGGTGCCCGTCAACAGCGCGCTGGCCATGGGCCTGCGCAACCTGGCGCGGGTCGGCGGTGCCTCCCGCATGACCCGGCCGGAGGACCTCGCCCGTGAGCTCGGCATCGCGCCGTTCATGGTCCGCAAGGCGCGCGGCCAGCTGGCCGGCTGGACCGAGGACGGCGTGGCGACCGCCATCGCGGCGGTGGCGGAGGCCGACGCCCAGATCAAGGGGGCGGGCACCGACCCGGTCTACGCGCTCGAGCGCGTCATCGTGACGATCGCACGGGCGCGCGGCCAGCGCTGAGACGCGAAAGTGGCGCCACCCGGTGGGGCGGCGCCACGTCGGCGGAAGGTCTAGAGGCTCAGAGCGCGGCGGCGCGCTTGGCCATCGCGGACTTCTTGTTGGCGGCCTGGTTGGCGTGGATGACGCCCTTGCTCGCCGCCTTGTCGAGCTGGCGGGACGCGGACTGCAGGGCCTCCTGCGCCTTCGCGGTGTCGCCCGCGTCCGCCGCCGCGCGGAACTTGCGGATCGAGGTCTTCAACGACGACTTGACCGCCTTGTTGCGCAGGCGGGCCTTCTCGTTGGTCTTGATCCGCTTCAGCTGGGACTTGATGTTCGCCACGAAAGAGCCTCAGATGCTTCTCGACTGGGTCGGGTAGAGGTGCTGCGCGCAGCCGGGACGGCGGACGCGCGACGGGCCAGGGTAGCAAGCAGATCGCCCGGTGCCCAAACTCGGCGGGGCTCCGGCTCACTGCGGTGGGGCCGGCGCGGCGCGCTTCGCGGCTCGGCGGGCTGTGGGCAGTGACGACCGAGCGGCCCCTTGAAGATCGTCAGCGACCCTGTTGTGCGACACGCCGGCGGGTCGTCGCAACAAGGTCACGGGTGATCTTCGGTGGCCGAGTCGGCGAGGAACTCGGGGACCAAAGGCGGGGGCCGGAGGCGGGGACCCGGGGGCGACCCGGATGGAGCAGCGGGAAGCCGTCGGTGGCCCTCGGATGACGGGCCGCACACCTTGAGTCACGATCTGGTAACGAAGCGCGAGGGAACGTTTCGTCCATGGTCGATCAGGCTCTTGACTGACCGCGGCTGTGAGACGTGCCACACCCTGGCGCAGTTCTCGCAGCCATCTGTCACACGGTGCGGGCGCCTCACACCCGCAGCTCGGTCTGCGTCCTGACCGGACGCGAGGAAGGACGGGTCAGTTGTCCCG
>DASVBJ010000033.1:0-3640 GCA_036375895.1 Actinomycetes bacterium
ACGCCGGTGCAGGTCGGCGTCGTCGTCGACGACGAGCAGGTGCTCGTGTCGGTCGAGGACCGACTCCCTGCCAAGGGTCCCCTGCGGCCACGGGCCCCGCTCGAGGACGGGCCGGGCGGACGGGGCCTCGCGATCGTCGCCGACGTGAGCGAGGACTGGGGCACCGCCGGGCACGCCCACGGCAAGAGCGTGTGGTTCGTGGTGTCGCGCGACTCCGCCGCCATGATCGTGGGCTGAGTACGGCAAACAAGGGTGATGGGAAATCGAACTCCTCCATCCCCGTTCGGTCATCCACCGGCAGGAACCAGCTCGTTCGTGACGGAGTCGGAACGGAAGCCGCGGGGGACCCGGCGTCGAACACCCGCCGGCGCTCGACGCCGATGCACCGGCAGCAGCACGAGCCCGAGGAATCCAGCCGTGCAGCGATAGTCCCGCGCTTGACCCAGTGGGTGCGGAAGATTGTCTCCCCGCCGGCGTCCGCAGTTGACCACAACCGCGAGTTCCATGATCGGTGTTTCTGCCGATTTCACGTCAGTGGGTGACGTCTGCCGTGAGACTAGGAGCAAACAGCACGACCAGGTGAAAAGGAACGACAGATGTCAGAGGAGACCACGGCGACCCAAGCCGCAGGGTCGTGGAACAGCCAGACCGCGGGCTACTGGTGGCCACCGCCGTCTGCGCCCGGGCGTTCCGGTCTCGCGATCGCGAGTCTCGTCATCTCGATCATCGCCTTGCTCGGCGTCGTCGGTGTCGCTGCCTGGATGCTCTTCGCCGGCGCGCCCCTTCCGGGGTCCGGCGGCGAGCGCCCGTTGACCGGACAAGTTGCCCCCACCAGCACCGGCGGCGTCAGCGGTAGCGACTTGTCCTCGGCGGTCAGCGCACGTGTGCGCGACGACGGCGGTGACGTCACCGCGATGCGCTGCCCGGACACGCGCGCCATCCAGCAGGGCGTGGTGACCGTTTGCCACGGCACCATCAGCGGCGACGAGTGGGCCGTCGTCGTCTACTTCGAGGACGCGCAGGGCCGGTTCACCCTCGAGCCGATCTAGGGCGCACCGCGGCGACGCCACGTGGCCCTGCTTCGACGAACCGGCCCGCAAGGACGCTGCGAGAACCTCCCGGGCCCCGCTCGCCCCGCCCTGAGTGGAGGCGGCCGGCGCGGTCAAGGTGGGCGGAGGAGGTCAGCCGCCGATCACGGCGTCGATCGCCTTCTTCAGCGCGCTCGGCTGGCTCGGCTTGCGCGGCGCCCGGGGACGCAGCTCCTCCATCCGGGCCCCGATCTGCTGCAGCTCCTTGCGGCCCAGGCCCGCTCGCACCTTCGGGAACCACTCCTGCTCCTCTTCCTCCATGTGGTGCTCGACGTTCTCGATGAGCACCGTGGCCTTGGCCATGAAGCGCTCGTCGTCGGGGCTCATCGAGGAGAGCTCGAAGCAGAGGACGTCGGCCACGTGGTGCTCCTCGTACGACTCGAGGACGTCGTCCTCGATCTCGGGCAGCATCCTGCGGACCTCCGGGTACATCACCTCGTTCTCGAGGTAGGTGTGGACGGTCAGCTCCTCGATGATCTTGTTGACCAGGTCGCCCTTGCGCTTGGTGGCGTTCTCGCCCGCGCCGCGGAGCTCGCGGATCAGCCCGCGCACCTCTTTGTGGTCGTTCTTGAGGATGACGATCGCGTCGGTGGACATGGCGGCTCCTCCAGCTGTACGGCGTGCAGACTCCGGGTCTGGCCGTCATGCCCGGAACGATCGCGCGGAAACGACCCCGCGAGCAGGCCCCGTCGGCCCCCGCGGATCGCTCAGCCGAGGGTCCCGGCGGCGGAGCGGGCCCCCGGAGCGCCACCGGCGCCGAGCACGCCGTCGAACCCCCCGACGGCCAGCATCGTGAGGTAGTCGACCAGCGCCTCCGCCGACATCGACCGCTCGGTGGCCCACCAGTGGGCGGCGAGCTGGACCATGCCGACCAGTCCGAAGGCCCACGGCAGGGCGCCGCCCGAGTCCATCCGCAGCGCGCGCAGCCGGTCGCCGAGCACGGTTGCCAGCGCCTGCGCGACCACCCGCTCGGTGGCGGCCACGAAGTCCCCGCCGCGGCCCTGGCTGCTGTGCGCGATGACGAATGCGTAGAGCTCCGGCTCGTCCACCAGGACCTGGACGTAGGCCGCGATGACCGCCCGGATCCGTTCCCGGTCCGGCCGCTCGGCGAGCAGCTCACGCTGCAGGCGGGGCAGCAGGATCTCGGCGGAGACGTGCGTCATCACCGCGTCGACGAGGTCGGCCTTGTCGGTGAAGTGCCGGTACAGCACGGTCTTGGAGACCCCCGCCTCGGCGGCGATCTCGTCCAGGCCGGCGCCCGGGCCCTCCCGGCGGATCGCCGCGACCGCCGCGCCGATCAGGTCCAGCCGGCGGGTCCGGCGGTGCTCGTCCCAGCGATGGCTGCGCCCGTCACCGCCGGCCCGTGCCGGTCGTCGCGAACTCTTGACAGCGTGTACCCGGGACATGTTATGAAGAATAACAGTAAACAGATATAACACCTAAATCGGAGGAGTCGATGGCGTTGACGTCCACCGCGCCCGCCCGCCGTGCCGACCGTGAGCAGGTGTCGACCCGTCTGCTCGCCTCGGCCGCCAACACGTCGTACGACCCGCTCGTCGACGTCGACTGGGATGCGCCGCTCGCCGACGACCTCTACGGCCTCGGCCCGGAGTGGTGCTCGCTGCACGGCACCCCGCTCTGGGAGCGGCTGAGCCAGGCCGAGCGCGTCCGCCTCACCCAGCACGAGATCTGCTCGATCTCGGGAGTGGGGATCTGGTTCGAGATGATCCTCATGCAGCTGGTGCTCCGCGACGTGTACGACGACGACCCGGCGCAGCCGCACGTGCAGTTCGCCCTCACCGAGATCGGCGACGAGTGCCGGCACTCGGTGATGTTCGCGAGGATGGCGCAGCGCTACGGCTGCCCCTCCTACGGCCCGTCCCGGCGGGCCAAGGAGCTGGGCCGCCTGTTCAAGACGTTGGGCCGGGGGCCGGTGGCCTACGCAGCCATCCTGGTGGCCGAGGAGATCCTCGACGTGTTCCAGCGGGACCTGATGCGCGACGAGCGGGTGCAGCCGTTGAGTCGCGAGGTCAGCCGGATCCACGTGATCGAGGAGGCCCGGCACATGCGCTTCGCGCGCGAGGAGATCGTGCGGCGGGCCCCCTCGCTGTCGCGGCTGGAACGGGCTCACCAGCGGGCCGTGCTCGCGGTCGTCGCGCTGGTGATCGTGCGGTCGCTCGTGCACCCCTCGGTCTACGCGGCCGTCGGGCTGGACCCGGCCGAGGCACAGCGGGCGGCCCGAACGAACGAGGCCTACCGCACCCGCCTGCGGGAGGCCGCGGCAC
Organism: Actinomycetes bacterium; assembly: GCA_036375895.1. Taxonomy (GTDB): domain Bacteria; phylum Actinomycetota; class Actinomycetes; order JACCUZ01; family JACCUZ01; genus DASVBJ01. The sequence continues at coordinate 3,374 of DASVBJ010000033.1, forward strand.
CGCTCGTGTCGCTGCTCACCGACGCGGGGCTCATCGGCGGGCCGTCGGCGCGACTCTGGCAGCGCGCCGGCCTGCTCTGACTGCGGGTAGAGCGCCGCGGGGCGGGTAGACCGCGGTCGTGCCGGCACCGCGACCGCGGTGCCGGTCGACGCTTCCCGAGAAAGGCCCTTCCGTGGTCATCGCCGCTGTCATCGGTGTCTGCATCGTCCTGCTCGTGCTGGCCTTCCTGGTGCCGAGGCTGTCCCGGCACCCCGAGCGGGGCACGCA
>DASVBJ010000076.1:0-20105 GCA_036375895.1 Actinomycetes bacterium
GCGAGCCGAAGTGCACGCCGCCCGGCCGCGACCACAGGGCGTCGCTCGTCGTCTCGAGCATCAGGCCCATCGACGGCGCCACCGGCTTGAGCCGCTGGATCTCCTCCCACGACATGACGCCGGGGTTGAGGTGCGGCAGCAGCCCGGTCTCCTCCAGCACCCTGACCGCCATCGCGCGGACGTAGGAGAGGGTGTCCTCGAAACCGTGCGAGGCCAGCCACTCCCCGGCCTGCGGCCACCGGTCCTCGGGCCGGTCACCGAGGGTGAAGAGCGCCTCCTTGCACCCCAGCGCGGCACCCTTCCGGGCGATGTCGAGGACCTCGTCCGGCGAGAGGTACGGCGAGGGGAGCCGCCCGGGCACGGTGGCGAAGGTGCAGTAGTGGCAGCGGTCGCGGCACAGCCGCGTCAGCGGGATGAACACCTTGCGCGAGTAGGTCACCACCCCGGGACGACCGGCCGCGGCCAGCCCCGCGTCGCGGACCCGGGACGCCGCGTCGAGCAGGGCCGTCAGGTCGTCGCCCCGGGCGTGCAGCAGGACCGTCGCCTCGGTCGCGTCCAAGGAGACGCCGTCTCCGGCCCGGCGCAGTGCACGGCGCAGGGCGGATGCAGTCGGGACCACGTGACCTCCGACCAGCAGCCTGTCCGATCCGGGCACCGGCCGCCCACCCCTTCTCAGGTCGTGGACGCCCCGGCTCAGGCGAAGCCCGCGACCGGCCGCGGGTAGTACGGCTCCTCCAGCGCCGCGACCTCGTCGCCGGTGAGCGCGAGTTCGAGAGCCGCGACCGCGTCGTCGAGGTGGTTCGGCTTGGTCGCACCGACGATCGGTGCGGTCACACCTGGGCGGGACACCAACCAGGCAAGGGCGACCTGAGCCCGTGGCACACCGCGCGTCTCGGCCACCCGCCCGACGGCGTCGACGATGTGCCGGTCGTCGTCGCGGTAGAGCGTCTTCCCGAACTCATCGGTCTTGCCGCGCTCGCTCGTCTCGTCCCAGGGGCGGGCCAGCCGGCCGCGGGCCAGCGGGCTCCACGGGATGACCCCCACGCCCTGGTCCAGGCAGAGTGGCAGCATCTCCCGCTCCTCCTCGCGGTAGAGCAGGTTGTAGTGGTTCTGCATGGTGACGAAGCGTGCCCATCCGTGCTGGTGCTGGGTGTGCAACGCCTTGGCGAACTGCCAGGCAAACATCGAGGACGCCCCGAGATAGCGAGCCTTCCCGGCCTTGACGACGTCGTGCAGTGCCTCGAGGGTCTCCTCCAGCGGCGTGGACCGGTCGAAACGGTGGATCTGGTAGAGGTCGACGTAGTCGGTGCCGAGGCGCCGGAGGCTGTGGTCGATCTCGGTCAGGATCGCCTTTCGGGACAGGCCGGCTCCGTTGGGTCCCGGCCGCATCTCGCCGTACACCTTGGTGGCGATGACGATCTCGTCCCGTCGCGCGAAGTCGGCGAGGGCACGTCCCACGATCTCCTCGCTGGAGCCCCCGGAGTACACGTTCGCCACGTCGAAGAAGTTGACGCCTGCCTCGACGGCGCGTCGGATGAGCGGTCTGCTCGCCTCCTCGTCGAGCACCCACGTGTGGCCACCCCGGCTGCGGTCCCCGTAGCTCATGCCGCCCAGGCAGACTCGGGACACGTCCGCGCCCGTGGAGCCCAGCTTCACGTAGTCCATGTGCCCACTCCTCGGGTAGGTGCGGTCGGCTGCCCCCTGCCTACCCGACCACGACGCGCGTGACCACCTGGGGCCGGCGCTCAGGCGACCCCGGTGTGCGTCGCCCGCCCGACCGCCGCCCGCCCGACCGCCGCCCGTACCGCCTCGAGCCGGTCCCAGGCGTCGGGTCCGAGGGTGGCGAGGGCCGCGGGGAACACGTCGTTCTCCTCCTTGAGGATGTGCTCCCGCAGCAGGTACAACGCCTCCTCCACCCGCTGTGGCCATCCCGGGTCGCTGGGGGTGGCGTCGATGGCCTCCCGCAGCGGCGCCTCGACCGCGCGGTGCTCGGCGCGCAGCCGGTCGAGCTGCTCCGGGAACTCGTCGGCCATCGCGGGGAAGAGCGCGTCCTCCTCCACGCGCGTGTGCGGGCGCAGCACCGAGACGATCGACCGGCACAACGCGGCCGCCCCGTCCAGGTCCCCGTCGCGCAACGCGGTCCGCGTCGCCGCGCTCATCCACACGACCGTGTCGTGCTCGGAGGTGAGATCGCTGATCGGGGTCACGGCCTGGCAGCCGCAGTAGTCGCACATTGCGTCGTTCCGTCCTCTCAATGCGTGTGCCCGGCCGCGGCGGGCTCGCCGACGACCAGCAGGCCCGTCGCGCCCCGCGAGGCGTCGGCGAGCCGGTGTGTGACGAAGGGGTAGGTGCCGGGCTCGTCGAGGCTGAGCTCCACGAACCCGCCCTGCGACGGCGCCAGGTCCAGGGCCTGCGACCCGCCGGCGGTGCCGTCCCCGGCCCGCAGCAGGTAGCTGCCTTCCTTGTACGCCGTGTCGAACTGCGCGCCGACGACGTGGAAGGCGGAGCCGTCGCTCGGTCCCGCGTCCAGCACCCAGATGCGCACCCGGTCGCCCGGGTCGACGTGCACCGGGGCGTGGCGGTACTGGTCGGCGTACCCGTTGAAGACCACCGCGTCCGGCCGGGCGGCGCGCATCGACTCGAGCGTCCCGTCGAGGTAGAGCTCGGACTGCACCAGGACGAGCTCGCGGTCGACCTCGGCCAGACCTGGGGGGTCGACGATCAGCGCGCCGTACATGCCGTTGGCGACGTGCTGCAGCAGCGGCGCGGTGCCGCAGTGGTACATCCACACCCCGGCCCGGGCCGCCCGGAACTGGTAGGTCAGCGACTCGCCCGGCTCGATGGACCGCATGGCGCGGTCCGGCGCGACCTCGCTCGCGTGGAAGTCGATGGAGTGCGCCATCGTGCCGCCGTTGACGAGCGTGACGGTGAAGAGGTCACCGACCCGGCCGCGCAGCACCGGACCGGGCACCGTCCCGCCGAAGGTCCACATCCGCCGGGTCACGCCGGGAGCGACCTCGACGTCGCGCTCCTCGACGCGCACGGTCACGCGGTGCTCCCGGCCGCCCGGGGCCGGCGCGAGACGCGCGTCGTAGGGTCGCCAGTCCGGCGACGGCACGGCGTCCGGGCGCCAGGCCAGGCCCGTGCCGGCGGCCGCCGCCGGCACGGCCGCCGGGCCGCCGTCCACGTCGATGCGCAGCTGCATGCCGGCCTGCCGGTGCGCGCCGATCGTGCACCAGGCAATGGCCGGGGCGGCGATCACACCGACGTCGACGGTCTGGCTCTGGTGGGCCCGCAGTCGGTGGGTGCCACGACGGCCGTCGACCTTGAGGTCGTGCGTCAGGTGCCCCTCGTTTCGTACGTCGAGGCGCAGCCGGGTGCCCCGCGGCACCGAGATCTGCGCGGGGGTGACCGCGAACTCGGTGAGGCGCACCGTGACGGTGCGGGTGCCCGTGGTGGGCGCCGACGGCGCGCTGTCCGGCCGGGGCAGCGCCGACTGCGCGGCGACCACCACGAGCGCCGGCACCAGCACCAGCGCCGCGGGCCACGCGAGCCGGCGCCTGCGGTCGGGCAGCAGCACGGACGCCGCGAGGACCACGAACGAGCCGCCACCGGCGAGCACCAGGGCCCATGCCGCCAGGTCGGCGAAGCCGCCGAGCGGCAGGGCGAGCAGCAGCGCGCCCGCGTTGAGGGCCGCCGTGCGCGCCGGCCAGGCGGTGTCCAGCACCGCGGTGAGCCTGCGGTTGCCCTCCGGGCCGCCGCCCAGCACGACGGGCAGCAGGAAGGTCAGCGCCGCGGCGAGCACCTGGCCGACGAAGCCCACGGCGAGCACGGGCAGGCCGGCGTCGAACAGGTCCAGGGCGCCCTCGAGGCCGGACAGCGCGAGCACCACGAGGTCGATGACGACGGCGACCACCAGCCACGCCGTGGCCGCGGCGAGCATCCACGCGGCCGCCGAGTGCGGTGGCCGCTGGCGGGCGGTGCGCAGGAAGGGCCCGAGGGAGCGGGCCACGCCCCCGGCGTACACCGCCAGGCCGGCGACGGCGACCGGCCGCACATCGACCAGCAGACCGGCGACGCAGAGGGTCAGCCCCGCGGACATCATCACGACCACGTGCCGGGCGACCACGGCGGCCCCGTCGACCATGCGGGTGCGCAGGACCGCCGGCCAGAGCATGAACTCCGTGCCGACCACGGTCAGGCCGACCCAGCCCAGCAGGTTCGCATGCGCGTGCGCCACGTGCAGCCGCTCGTGCAGCGCCGGCCAGGTCTCGGTGGCCAGCAGCCCGCCGAGCGCGCCGCCGACGACGAGCGAGACCGCCGAGCCGACGTAGAACCACACCGCTCCCGCGAGCGGCCCACCGAGGCTGCCTGCGCGCAGGCGCAGCAGGGCCACCAGGTGGGCCAGCACGGCGGCGCAGACGAGCGCTGCGCCGCCGGCCACGACGTACGCCGGGAGGTCCCACCCCACGCCGGCGAGCACCAGCAGCGCCCCGGCGTTCAACGTCGCCAGCCGCCACGGCTCGCCCCGGCGGCCGTTGCCGCGGGAGTGCAGCAGGGCACCGGCGAAGTGCGCGCTCCAGATGACGATCGCGTTGGTTGCGGCGCCCAGCAGCAGCAGGTGCAGCGCGAGCCAGCGCGGCGCGGGCACCGCGTCGCCCGACACAGCGACCACGACCGCGGCGAGCAGATAGGCGACGACCACCGCGTTGACCCGGCCGGGGCGGCCGGACCGCACCGCATGCGCCTGGCGCGCCGCCGTGGACGGGGCCAGGACCGGCCGGCCGGGCGGCGGGACTACGGGCACGCTCATGCAGGGACCCCCGTGGGCGACGTCACGGGCTCGATCCTCCGTGATCGCGGGCGACCGCCCGTAGGGACCAAGGTCCCTCCGGCGGCCCGCGAAGGGCCTCGCCGGTCAGCCGGCCAGCAGCACCCCGAGCAGGAGCGCGACCAGCGCGGACGCGCCGGTGAGCGCGCCGTAGACCGCGAGCCCGCGGCGGGTGGAGGCCCGCGCGTGCGCGGCGGCGGACAGGCCGGACACGGCCACCACCGCCAGCTTGACGATCAGCGTGACGCGGTAGGCCCCGGTCAGCTCGTCCCGTTCGGCCTCGATGTTCCACAGCCCGGTGGCCACCAGCACCGCGAAGGCCGGCCAGGCGACCCGGTTGAAGGCGTTCGCCGCCAGCCGGGGCACCTGGGCGTCGTGGCGGCGCAGCACCGGCACCAGCGCGGCCAGGGTCAGCTGGCCGCCCACCCACACGGTCGCGGCCAGCACGTGCAGGAACAGTCGCAGGGTGTCGAGGTCCGGGCGCAGCACCCGACGATGCTGCCAGCCCGTTCCCGGCCCTCACCGCCCGCCCCCGGCGGGCGGTGACCCCGCATCTGCTGTCAGGTCCGCCGGGTGTGCCTGGCGGCCTCTTCCGTCTCGGCGGCACCACGCGCGGCGGGCACGACCGGCTCCCCGGCCTCGACGGCCGGCTGGGCGGCCGGGCCCTCGATCTGCAGCTCGGGCAGCCACTGCAGCCAGCTGGGGAGGTACCAGTTCCACCTGCCGAGCAGCGTCATGGCGGCCGGCACCACGATCGACCGGATGATCGTCGCGTCGATCAGCAGCGCGGCGGCGACGCCGAAGCCCATCTGCTGGAAGCCGACCAGGTCGCCTGTCGCGAACCCGGCGAAGACCACCACGATGATGAGCGCCGCGCCGGTGATGAGCTGGCCGGTGCTCGCGATGCCGTGGGCGACCGCCTCCGAGGTGTCCCCGGTCTCCGCGTGCTTCTCGCGGATCCGTGAGAGCAGGAAGACGTGGTAGTCCATGGACAGGGCGAACAGCACCGAGAAAAGGAACACCGGCACCCACGGCTCGACGGTCTCGACCTGGGTCAGCCCCAGCAACCCCGCTCCCACGCCCTCCTGGAAGACGAGCACCAGCAGCCCGTAGGCCGCGCCGACGGAGAGCAGGTTGAGCAGCACCGCCTTGACCGACAGCACCAGTGACCGGAACACCACCGTCAGCAGCACGAAGGTCAGGAACAGCACGAAGGCGATGACGCGGGGCAGCCACGTGTCGATGAGGTCGGCGTAGTCCAGGTTGAACGCGGTGGTGCCGGTCACGTAGGCCGGCACCCCGGCCGCCCTGAACACGGGGTGCACGAAGTCGGCGCGAAGCGAGCGGAGCGCGGTCTTGGCGGCGTCACCCTCCGGGTCGCCCGGAAGCGGCACGTCCACGATCGTGAGGTTCTTGTCGTCGTAGCGGGTGACCCGGCTGTCCCCGAACGTCGGGTCGAGGGCCAGGCGCTGCTGCAGGTCGGCGACCGCCGCGCGGATCGCTGGGGACCCGGTGCTGCCGTCGACGACGACGCGTGCCGGGTCGGTGCGGCCACTGGTCGGGAAGTCGCGCTGCACCGCGTCGTACCCATGCTTGGCGACCAGCTTGTCCGGCAGGCTAGCCACGCCCTGCTGGCCGGTGTTCAGCCGCAGCACCGGAAGCGCAGCCAGCAGCAGCAGCCCGACGGTGACCGCGAGCACCAGGCCGGCGTGCCGCATGACCGCGCGCACGAACGCCAGCCAGCGCGGGTTCTCGTACTCGCCACCGGCGTGCGTGGCGCTGCGGGCCCACGGCAGGTGCAGCGAGTCGACGCGGTCACCGAGCAGCGAGAGCACCGCGGGCAGCAGCGTCAGGGTCGCCAGGACGGTGATGATGCCGACGGTGATGGCGCCCACGGCCAGGCTGCGCAGGATCGTGTCCGGCACCAGCAGCAGGCCCGTCAGCGCGACGGTGAAGGACATGGCGCTGAACGAGACCGCAACGCTGGCCGTCCCGCCCGCCCGGGCGATCGCATCGATCTTCTCGACGCCGCGGCGACGCTCCTCGCGGTAGCGCGACACGACGAACAGCGAGTAGTCGATGCCGAGGGCCAGGCCCATCGCGAACACCATGTTCGTGATGAAGAAGGACAGTGTCCACACCTGGCCGAGCAGCGCAGCGACGCCGATCGTGACCGGGATGCACACGAGGGCCATCAGCAGTGGCACCCCCGCAGCCACGACGGCTCCGAAGACGAACAGCAGCACGAGCATGGCGGCCGGCAGGCCGAAGTAGAGCTCGCCTCGCCGCAGGTCGTCCTCGGACACGCGGGTGAAGTCGCGGCCGAGCGTCGCGTTGCCGGTGATGTGCACGGCGAACGACGGGTCCTGGTCGGCGGCCTGCACCGTGGTGACGACGTCCTCCACGTCGGTCTCCGGCGTGTCGGTGTCGCGCAGCCGGACGCTGAGCAGCGTGGCGTGCGAGTCGGCCGACACCAGGCTCGAGTCGTTCGCCTGGTACGTCGTGGTGACCCCTTCGACCTTGCCGGTGGCGTCGAGGTCCCGGACCAGCCGGTCGACGAAGCCGCGAAACTCCGGCTGCGAGACGGTCAGCGACTCCGACCGGACCACCACGGCCTCGCCACCGAAGACCTGCCCCGTCGGCAGTCGATTGTCGAGCAGGTCGAAGCCGACCTTGCCCTCGACGTTCGCGGTGATGCTCGCGTCCGTGGTGAGGGCCGAGCTGAGCAGCGCCGCGATGCTGACCATCCCGGCGACGAACAGCACCGCCCAGACACCGACGGTGCGCCATGGATGGAGGGCGCAGGCCCGCGCCCATGCCGAGGTGATGCCTGCCATACCGGGCCTCCTTCGGGGACCGAAGGACGGAGTTCCAGTCCTCTGCAGAGTGGGCGCGGGCGGGCAGGCCGTCAATCGGCAGCGGACGGCCCGTGGCCCCCGGCAGGACGGATCTCGACCCGCTCGCGCACCCAGCCGGCGGCCCGCCACCCCAGCTCGAGCGCGAGGCCGGCGAGTGCGACGACACCGACGGCCGCCAGCCAGACCAGCGCGCGCGGCGGGTCGAGCGCGAAGAACTCCCGGGCCGCAGGGACGGCGAGGGTCAGCAGGAAAGCCGCGGCCATCGAGGCCACCAGCGCCCGGCGGGCCGGGCTGGCCGGCCGGGCGAGGATGCCGAGGATCCACAGCGCCACGCCGAAGAGCACCAACGTGGCGGCGGTCCGGGCCTCGGTCAGGGAGGTGCCGGGCTCGTCACGGCTCAGGGAGTACGCCGTGAAGGTGGCCACCGCCGCGACCGTGCCCGCGGGGATCGCGAACCGGGCGACGCGGGCCACGAAGCCCGGCCGGGCCCGCCGGGTGTTGGGCGCGAGGGCCAGGAAGAAGCCCGGGATCCCGATGGTCAGCGCGCTCACGACGGTGAGATGGCGCGGGAGGAACGGGAAGGGCAGCCGGGCCACGCCCACCGACACGGCAAGCAGGGTCGCGTAGACGGTCTTGGTGAGGAACAGGTTGGCCACCCGCTCGACGTTGCCGATGACGCGCCGCCCCTCGGCGACCACGCCGGGCAGCACCGCGAACCGGCTGTCCAGCAGCACCAGCTGCGCCACTGCGCGGGTGGCGCTGGTGCCCGACCCCATCGCCACGCCGATGTCGGCGTCCTTGAGGGCCAGCACGTCGTTCACACCGTCGCCGGTCATCGCGACGACGTGGCCGCGCGACTGCAGCGCGGCCACCATGGCCCGCTTCTGCGCCGGCAGCACCCGCCCGAACACGCTCGCCGACTCCATCAGCTCCGCGAGCCGGTCCGGATCGGCCGGCAGGTCCCGGGCGTCCACCGGGTCCGCGATCCCGGGCAGGCCGAGCGACGCGGCCAGCGCGCCCACCGTGCGCGGGTGGTCGCCGGAGATCAGCTTGACCGCGACGCCCTGGTCGAGGAAGTAGCGCAGGGTGTCGGCAGCGTCCCCGCGGAGCTGGTCGGCGAGCACGACGAGCGCCACCGGGTCGAGCGGCTCCGGCAGCACCTCCGCGCTCGGCCCCGTGGTCCCCCGGGCCAGCAACAGCACCCGTCGGCCCTGCGCCGCGTGGGCCTCGACTCGGGCCGTGACGGAAGGCGCGGCCCGGGCCGCCAGCACGACGTCCGGCGCGCCGAGCACCCAGACCCCGTGCTCGCCGAAGTCGGTCGCGCTCCACTTGCGCGCCGACGAGAACGGCGTGACCGCCCGGGCGGCCCACCCGGGCGGGTCGGGGAAGGCGTCCGCGACGGCCCGGAGGCTGGCGTTGGGGTGCGGGTCGGAGGCCGCCAGGGCGGCCAGCGCCTCCGCGGCGGGGTCTGCCGGGTCCAACGTCTCCAGCTCGGCGACGGAGAGCCGGCCGGAGGTCAGCGTGCCGGTCTTGTCGAGGCAGACGACGTCGACGCGGGCCAGTCCCTCGAGCGCGGGCAGCTCCTGGACGAGCACCCGCGACCTACCGAGCCGGACCACGCCCACCGCGAACGCGATGCTGGTGAGCAGCACGAGCCCCTCGGGCACCATCGTCACGACGCCGGCCACCGAGCCCCTGATCGCATCGTCGAGGTTGGTGTTGCGGGTGAGCTGGCTGACGACGAGAAGCGTGGCGGTGGGCACCAGCACCCACGTCATCACCCTCAGGATCCAGTCGATGCCGGCCCGCAGCTCGGAGCGCACGAGGGTGAAGCGGCGGGCCTGGTCGGCGAGCTGCTGGGCGTACGCCGCGGCACCCACCCGGGTGGCCTGGTAGCGCCCGCTGCCGGCCACCACGAAGCTGCCGGAGAGCACGGCGTCGTCCGGCTTCTTGACAACCGGCTCCGCCTCGCCGGTGAGCAGCGACTCGTCGATCTCGAGGCCGTCCGCCGTGTCGACGACGCCGTCGACCACCACCTGGTCTCCCAGCTGCAGCTCCAGCAGGTCGTCCAGCACGACGTCCCCGGCGGCGCGCTCCCCTACCTGGCCCTCGCGGACGACTCGCGCCCTTGGCGCGCTCACGACCGCGAGCCGGTCGAGGACCCGCTTGGCGCGCAGCTCCTGGAGCACACCGATGCCGGTGTTGGCGACCAGGATGAGCCCGAACAGCGCGTCCTGCAGCGGGCCGACGACGAGGATGACCACCAGCAGGACGCCGAGGATCGCGTTGAACCGGGTCATGACGTTGGCCCGCACGATCTGCCTGACCGAGCGGCTGGCCCGGGCCGGCACGTCGTTGACCTCGCCGCGATCTCGGCGTACCTGGACCTCGGCCGCGGTCAGGCCCCCGGGGCCGGTGCGGGTCCTTGCGACCGCGGCGACAGCCGCCGGGTCGACGTGGTCGTCCGTCGGCTCGGCGCGGCCGTCACCCTGCCGCGGCTGCGGCACGGTCGGACTGACCGCACCGCCCGGGCGAGCGTCCTGCTGCCCCATTCGTCGAGTCTGCCCGCTGCGCCGCTCCGTGGGGAGAGATCGGACGACCTCACCGGTCGGCCGGTCGGCGGTCGGCGGTGCGACGGAACGTGCATGATCGCTGCCGGGGTGGCGGGGTGCGACGGAACGTGCATGATCGCTGCCGGGGTGGCGGCGGTCGGCGGTCGGCGGTCGGCGGTCGTTCGACGTCATCGGAGCAGAAACGGGTCAGCTGCCCGCGCGAAATTGCTCCAATGAGGTGGGATGCGGCCCGGCCAGCCCGGCCAGCGCTCACGGTTCAAGACAGAAACATGCAGTCTTGACTGTTTGTTGCAGCCGGACGAGACTGCCGTCATGCCGACCGGCGCCGGGACTCGCACCCCCCAAGAGGAGCGCAGCCGCGCCACCCGCCAGCGGCTGCTCGAGGCGACCGTCGACTGCCTGGTCGAGCGCGGCTGGGCCGGCACCACCACCACGGTGATCGTCGAGCGCGCGGGGGTCTCCCGGGGCGCACAGCTGCACCACTACCCCACCAAGTCCGAGCTGGTGATGGCGGCCGTCGACCACGTCGGGCGGGCCCGCGTCGCCGAGGTCCGCGACGCCGCCACGCGGCTGAGGCCCGGACGGCAGCGCACGAAAGCCGTGCTCGACATGCTCGCCGACTTCTTCACCGGGCCGCTCTTCGTCGCGGCGCTCGAGCTGTGGGTCGCCGCGCGCACCGACGAGACGATGCGCGCGGCGGTGAGCGACCTCGAGGCCCGCCTCGGCCGCGAGACGCACGCACTGACCGTTGAGCTGCTCGGCGTCGACGAGAGCCGTCCCGGCGCCCGCGAGGCCGTGCAGGCCACCCTCGACCTGGTCCGCGGGCTCGGCCTCGCCAACCTGCTCACCGACGACCGAGCGCGGCGCGACCGCATCCTGCGGGCCTGGGGTCGGACCCTCGACGAGACGCTGGGGGTCGTGGGGTGACCGACGTGGCCCGGCTCATCGACGACCTGCGGTCCGAGGGCGACGACCTCGACCGGCTGGTCGCCGGGCTCGACGCCGACGGTTGGGCCACGCCCACCCCGGCCGAGGGCTGGAGCGTCGCGCACCAGATCTCGCACCTCGCCTGGACCGACCGGCTCGCCTCGCTGGCGGCGCGGGACCCGGACGCGTTCACCCGGGAGCTCGCCCCGGCCGCGGCCGATCCCACCGGCTACGTCGAGGCGGGTGCCGTCGAAGGTGCGCTCGAGCCTCCGGCCCGGCTGCTCACCCGCTGGCGCCGGGGTCGGCGCGAGCTGGCCGACCGGCTCGCGACGACACCGCCCGAGACCCGGCTGCCGTGGTTCGGCCCACCGATGAAGGTCCCGTCCATGGCGACCGCCCGGATCATGGAGCTGTTCGCGCACGGCCAGGACGTCGCCGACGCGCTCGGCGTCCGCCGCGCACCGACACCGCGCCTGCGGCACGTCGCCCACCTCGGGGCCCGCACCCGCGACTTCGCGTACGCCGTGCACGGGCTGACGCCGCCCGCCGACGAGTTCCGCATCGAGCTCACCGGCCCGGACGGCTCGACCTGGGCCTGGGGGCCGGCCGACGCCGCCCAGCGGGTGACCGGACCCGCACTGGACTTCTGCCTGCTCGTCACCCGGCGACGGCACCGGGCGGACCTCGCGGTCGAGGCCCACGGGCCGGACGCCGACCGGTGGCTCGACATCGCCCAGGCGTTCGCCGGGCTGCCGGGCAGCGGCCGCGCACCGGGGCAGTTCGGATGACCGGGCCGGTGCGCGTCGGCAACGCGTCGGGCTTCTACGGCGACCGGTTCGGCGCGGTCAAGGAGATGCTGGAGGGCGGGCCGCTCGACGTGCTGACCGGCGACTACCTCGCCGAGCTCACCATGCTCATCCTCGGCCGGGACCGGATGAAGGACCCGAGCACCGGCTACGCCAAGACGTTCCTCAAGCAGATGGAGGGCTGCCTCGGCCTGGCGCTCGCCCGGGGCGTCAAGGTGGTCACGAACGCCGGCGGCCTCAACCCGGCCGGGCTGGCCGCGGCCCTGCGTGAGCTGGCCGAGCGGGTCGGGCTCGACGTACGCATCGGTCACGTCGAGGGCGACGACCTGCGCGCCCGCGCCGCGGAGCTGGGCCTCGGTGACCCGCTCACCGCGAACGCCTACCTCGGGGGCTGGGGCATCGCCGAGTGCCTGCGGGCCGGCGCCGACGTCGTGGTCACCGGCCGGGTCACCGACGCCTCGCTGGTCGTGGGGTCGGCCGCCGCGCACTTCGGCTGGGCCCGCGACGACTGGGACCGGCTCGCCGGGGCGACGGTGGCCGGGCATGTCCTCGAGTGCGGCGCCCAGGCCACTGGTGGCAACTACTCGTTCTTCGCCGAGCACGACGTACGCCGGCCGGGGTTCCCGCTCGCCGAGATCCACGCCGACGGCTCCTCGGTCATCACCAAGCACGACGGCACCGGGGGCGCGGTGACCGTGGGGACGGTGACCGCCCAGCTGCTGTACGAGATCGAGGGCGCGCGGTACGCCGGGCCGGACGTCACCACCCGGTTCGACACCATCGGGCTGCGCGCGGACGGCACCGACCGGGTGGCCGTCGACGGCGTCCGTGGCGAGCCGCCGCCGCCGACGACGAAGGTGTGCCTCAACCATCTGGGCGGCCAGCGCAACGACGTGACCTTCGTGCTCACCGGGCTCGACGTCGAGGCCAAGGCGGCGCTGGTGCGCGAGCAGCTGGAGGCCGCACTGGCCGGCCGGCCGCCCCGCGACATCCGGTGGACGCTGGTGCGCACCGACCGCGCCGACGCCGACATGCAGGAGCAGGCGAGCGCGCTGCTGCGGTGCGTGGTCCGCGACCCCGACCCGGACGTCGTCGGCCGCCGGTTCAGCAGCGCCGCGATCGAGCTGGCACTGGCGAGCTACCCCGGCTTCCACGTCACCGCCCCACCGTCGGCCGGCACGCCCTACGGCGTCTACACCCCGGCGTACGTCGACGCCGGCCTCGTCCCGCACGTCGCGGTCCTCCCGGACGGCACCCGGGTCGAGATCGAGCCGACCGCGACGACACAGGCGCTGGCCCCGGTCGATCCCCCGCCCCTGCCCGAGCCGCTGCCGCCCGGCCCGACCCGGCGCGCCCCGCTCGGTCTCGTGGCGGGCGCCCGCAGCGGCGACAAGGGCGGCACCGCCAACGTCGGCGTGTGGGCGCGCAGCGACGACGCGTGGCGCTGGCTGGCCCACGCCCTGACCGTCGACGAGCTGCGGCGGCTGCTGCCGGAGACCGCGGCCCTGCCGGTGACGCGCCACGCGTTGCCCGCCCTGCGCGCCCTCAACTTCACCGTCGAGGGACTGCTCGACGAGGGTGTGGCGTCGTCCACTCGCTTCGACCCGCAGGCGAAGGCGGTCGGCGAGTGGCTGCGGTCGCGCCACCTCGACGTCCCGGAGGTGCTGCTGTGACCGACCTCTTCGACACGCCCGAGCGGCGCATGCTGCGGGCCACCGTGCACCGGTTCGTCGAGCGGGAGGTGCGCCCACACCTCGACGACTGGGAGCGCGCCGGCGAGGTGCCGCGAAGCGTCCACGCCGCCGCCGCCCGAGCCGGGCTGCTCGGCCTCACCTTCCCCACCGCGGTCGGCGGGCAGGGTGGCGACCTGCTCGACCTCGTCGTGCTCGTCGAGGAGCTGCTGTACGCCGGTGGGTCGGGCGGAGTGGTCGCGGCCCTGTTCACCGGCGGCATCGCGTTGCCGCACATCGTGTCCGCCGGCACGCCCGAGCAGGTCGACCGCTGGGTGCGGCCGAGCCTCGCCGGCGAGAAGGTCTGCTCGCTCGCCGTCACCGAGCCCGAAGGCGGGTCCGACGTGGCGGCGCTGCGGACCACCGCCCGCCGTGACGGTGACGACTACGTCGTCGACGGGGCCAAGACCTTCATCACGTCGGGCGTACGCGCGGACTTCGTGACGGTGGCGGTGCGCACCGGCGGCCCCGGGCACGGCGGCGTCTCGCTGCTGGTGGTCGAGCGCGGGACACCGGGCTTCACCGTGTCGCGGCGGCTGGAGAAGATGGGCTGGCACTGCTCGGACACGGCCGAGCTCGCCTTCAGCGCCGCCCGCGTGCCGGCCGACAACCTGGTCGGGCCGGAAGGCAGCGGGTTCGCGCAGCTCGCCCGGCACTTCGCGACCGAGCGGCTGACCCTCGCGGTGCAGGCGTACGCGACCGCGCAACGCTGCCTCGACCTGACCGTCGAGTGGTGCCGGCTGCGGGAGACCTTCGGCCGCCCGCTGATCTCCCGCCAGCTCGTGCGGCACACCCTCGCGGAGATGGCACGGCGCACCGACGTGGCCCGCACCTACGTGCGGCACGTGGCGACGCTGCTCGCGGCGGGCGAGGAGGCCGTCGCCGAGGTGTGCTTCGCGAAGAACACCGCGGTGGAGGCCTGCGCCTACACGGTCGACCAGGCCGTGCAGCTGCACGGCGGTCTCGGCTTCATGCGGGAGGCCGAGGTCGAGCGGCACTACCGGGACGCCCGCGTCCTCGCCATCGGCGGCGGGTCCTCGGAGGTGCTCAGCGAGCTCGCAGCCCGCCGGAAGGGGTACGTGGCATGACGGTCCTGACGAGCCAGCTGGACGCGACCCGCGAGGGGCACGCCGCCAACCGCGCGGCGATGCTGCGCAAGCTCGACGAGCTCGCCGCGGAGCACGACAAGGCGATCGGCGGGGGCGGCCCCAAGTACGTCAGCCGTCACCACCAGCGCGGCAAGCTGCTCCCCCGCGAGCGCATCGAGCTGCTCGTCGACCCCGACTCCCCCTTCCTCGAGCTGTCGCCCCTGGCCGCGTGGGGCACCGACTACCCGGTCGGCGGCAGCGTGGTCACCGGCATCGGCGTCATCGAGGGGGTCGAGTGCGTGCTGGTCGCCAACGACCCGACCGTGCGCGGCGGCGCCAGCAACCCGTGGACCGGCCGCAAGGTCTTCCGGGCCATGGACATCGCCCGGGAGAACCGGCTGCCGCTGGTCAACCTCGTCGAGTCCGGCGGCGCCGACCTGCCGAGCCAGAAGGAGATCTTCATCCCCGGCGGTCGGCTGTTCCGCGACCTCACCCGCCTGTCGGCCGAAGGCATCCCGACCATCGCGCTCGTCTTCGGCAGCTCCACGGCCGGCGGAGCCTACGTCCCCGGCATGTCCGACTACGTCGTCATGGTGAAGGAGCGGGCGCGGGTCTTCCTCGGTGGCCCGCCGCTGGTCAAGATGGCGACCGGCGAGGAGTCGGACGAGGAGTCGCTCGGCGGCGCCGAGATGCACGCCCGTACGTCGGGGCTCGCCGACTACCTCGCCCTCGACGAGCCCGATGCCCTGCGCATCGGACGGCGCATCGTGGCGAGCCTCGGATGGCGCAAGCTGGGGCCCGGCCCGAGCCGGCCCGCCGACGAGCCCCGGTTCGACGCCGAGGGGCTGCTCGCCCTCGTCCCCGAGGACCTGCGCGCACCGTTCGACCCGCGTGAGGTGCTGGCCCGCGTCGTCGACGGGTCGCGCTTCGACGAGTTCAAGCCGCTGTACGGCGACAGCCTCGTCACCGGCTGGGCCTCCGTGCACGGCTACCCGATCGGCGTGCTCGCCAACGCCCGCGGCGTGCTGTTCAGCGAGGAGTCGCAGAAGGCCGCGCAGTTCATCCAGCTGGCCAACCAGTCCGGCACGCCACTCCTCTTCCTGCACAACACCACGGGCTACATGGTCGGCAAGGACTACGAGCAGGCCGGCATCATCAAGCACGGCGCGATGATGATCAACGCGGTGTCCAACAGCCGCGTCCCGCACATCTCCGTGCTGATCGGGGCGTCCTACGGCGCGGGCAACTACGGCATGTGCGGCCGCGCCTACGACCCCCGTTTCCTCTTCACCTGGCCCACGGCCAAGTCCGCGGTGATGGGCCCGAAGCAGCTCGCCGGCGTGCTCTCGATCGTGGCCCGCCAGGCGGCGGCCGCCCGCGGCCAGGACTACGACGAGGCCCAGGACGAGCAGATGCGCAGCTACGTCGAGTCGCAGATCGAGGGCGAGTCGCTGCCGTTCTTCCTGTCCGGGCGGCTCTACGACGACGGGGTCATAGACCCGCGCGACACCCGCACCGTGCTGGGCATCTGCCTGTCCGCGATCCACTCCGCGGCCTTCTCCGGCGCCGGTGGCTACGGCGTCTTCCGGATGTGAACGCGATGATCCGACGACTGCTGGTGGCCAACCGCGGCGAGATCGCCCGCCGGGTGTTCCGCACCTGCCGGGACCTCGGCATCGAGACGGTGGCCGTGCACTCCGACGACGACGCCGGCGCGCCGTACGTCCGCGAGGCCGACGCCGCCGTGCACCTGCCGGGCTCCACCGCGGCCGACACCTACCTGCGTGGCGACCTGCTGGTGGCCGCCGCCCGGCAGGCCGACGCCGACGCCGTGCACCCCGGCTACGGCTTCCTCGCCGAGAGCGCGTCCTTCGCCCGAGCCGTCGTCGACGCCGGGCTGGTCTGGGTCGGTCCGCCCCCTGCCGCGGTCGAGGCGATGGGCTCGAAGATCGAGGCCAAGCGGCTGATGGCCGAGGCGGGCGTGCCGGTGCTGCCTCGGGTCGACCCCGAGCAGGTGACTCCGGCCGACTTCCCCTTGCTCGTCAAGGCATCGGCCGGCGGCGGCGGCCGCGGCATGCGGGCGGTGCACGACATCGCCGACCTCGCGCACGCCGTGGAGTCGGCCCGGCGCGAGGCCGAGTCGGCCTTCGGTGACCCGGCGGTGTTCTGCGAGCCACTGCTCGAGCGATCGCGGCACATCGAGGTGCAGGTGCTCGCGGACATGCACGGGACGGTGTGGACGCTGGGCGAGCGGGAGTGCTCCATCCAGCGACGGCACCAGAAGATCGTCGAGGAGACCCCGTCGCCCGCAGTCGACGACACGTTGCGCAAGGCCTTGTGCGACGCGGCCGCACGCGCCGCCTCCGCCATCGGCTACGTCGGGGCGGGCACGGTGGAGTTCCTCCTCGGCCCCGACGGCGCCTTCTACTTCCTGGAGATGAACACCCGCCTGCAGGTGGAGCACCCGGTCACCGAGTGCGCCTTCGGGCTGGACCTGGTGCGCCTGCAGGTCGAGGTGGCCGAGGGCGAGGCGCTGCCGCCCGAGCCGCCCGCGTCCCGGGGCCACGCCATCGAGGTGCGCCTCTACGCCGAGGACCCGGCGGCCGGCTGGGCGCCGCAGAGCGGCCGCCTGCACCGGCTCGCCGTCCCCGACGTGGACGCGACGTTCGCCAACCCCACGACGTACGGGCTGCGGCTGGACTCCGGCGTGGAGGACGGCTCGACGGTTGGCGTCAGCTACGACCCGATGCTGGCCAAGGTGATCGCCTGGGCGCCGACCCGACAGGCCGCCGCACGACGGCTCGGGGCGGCACTGGCCGGCGCGCAGGTGCACGGGCTGACGACCAACCGCGACCTGCTCGTGCGGGTGCTGACGCATCCCCGGTTCCTGGCCGGTGACACCGACACCGGCTTCCTCGAGCACGACGGGCTCGAGACGTTCACCCGGCCGCTCGCCGACGGGCGCGCCGTCGCCCTGAGCGCCCTCGCCGCGGCGCTGGCCGACGCCGCCCGCAACCGCGCCGACGCCGTCGCCCTGCGCGGCATCCCCGGCGGCTGGCGCAACGTCGCGAGCCAACCGCAGCGCAAGTCCTACGACGGGCCGGGCGGGCGCGTCGAGGTCGCCTACCGGCTGGGCCGGGACGGCCTCGAGGTCGAGGGCGACCCCGGCGTACGCGTCGTCGAGCAGCAGCCGCACGAGGTTGTGCTGGAGGCCGACGGCCTGCGACGCCGGCTGGCCGTCGCGGCGTACGGCGAGGGCGCCTCGGCCGTGGTGCACGTCGACTCGTCACTCGGCTCGGTCGCGCTGCGTCCGGTCGGGCGGTTCCCCGACCCCACCGCGCACGTCGCGCCCGGGTCGCTGCTGGCGCCGATGCCCGGCACCGTCGTGCGGGTCGCGGCACGTCAGGGCGACCGGGTCACCGCGGGCCAGCCGCTGGTCGTGCTGGAGGCGATGAAGATGGAGCACGTCGTCACCGCACCCGCCGACGGCACCGTCACCGACCTCTCCGTCGAGACCGGCCAACAGGTCGAGACCGGTCAGTCCCTCGCCGTCATCACTCCCCCCGAGGAGGAGCCGTGAGCTTCTGCGAACCCGAGGAACGCCAGGCGCTGCGACGCGCGGTCGCCGAGCTGGCCGGCAAGTACGGCCGCGACTACTTCGTCGAGAAGGCACGCACCGGGGGCAAGACCGACGAGCTGTGGGCCGAGGCCGGCCGGCTCGGCTACCTGGGGGTGGCCGTGCCGGAGGAGTACGGCGGTGGCGGTGGCGGCATCGGCGACCTCGCCGCCGTGTGCGAGGAGCTCGGCGCCGGGGGCTGCCCGCTGCTGCTCATGGTCGTGTCGCCCGCGATCTGCGCGACGGTGATCGCCCGGTTCGGCACCGACGACCAGAGGAAGCGGTGGCTGCCGGGCTTCGCCGAGGGCACGACCAAGATGGCCTTCGCCATCACCGAGCCGGACGCCGGGTCCAACTCGCACCGGCTCACGACAACGGCCCGGCGCGACGGGGACGGCTGGCTGCTCACCGGCCGGAAGACCTACATCTCCGGCGTCGACGAGTGCGAGGCGGTGCTCGTCGTCGCCCGGCTCGCACAGGAGGGCGACGGGCGGCCCCGGCTCGGCCTGTTCATCGTGCCGACCGACGCAGCCGGACTGGAGGCCCGCGAGCTCGCCATGGAGATCGTCTCCCCGGAGAAGCAGTTCATGCTGTTCCTCGACGACGTGCGGCTGCCGGCCGACGCGCTGGTCGGGTCCGAGGACGCCGGGCTGCTGCAGCTGTTCGCCGGCCTCAACCCGGAGCGGATCATGGCCTCCGCGTTCGCGCTGGGCATCGCCCGCTACGCGCTCGCCCGGGGCACCGCCTACGCGAAGACGCGCACGGTGTGGGACACCCCCATCGGCGCGCACCAGGCGGTCGCCCACCCGCTCGCGAAGGCGGCCGTCGCCATCGAGGCGGCTCGGCTGCTCACCCAGAAGGCCGCGTGGCTCTACGACTCCGGCGACGACCTGGCGGCCGGGGAGGCCGCCAACATGGCGAAGTACGCGGCCGGCGAGGCGGCGGTCACAGCCGTCGACGAGGCGGTCCAGGTGCATGGCGGCGCGGGCATGACGCAAGAGGTGGGGCTCGCCGGCATGCTGACCGCCGCCCGGGTGGCCCGGATGGCCCCGGTCAGCCGCGAGATGATCCTCAACTTCGTGGCGCAGCACACGCTCGGCCTGCCCAAGTCCTACTGAGCCCAGGAGCCTCCGCATGACCGACGAGCTCGTCCACCTCACCGTCGACGACGGCGTCGCCACGATCACCCTCGACTCGCCGCGCAACCGCAACGCGCTGTCCCGGCAGCTGCTCGACGAGCTCGAGGCGCGGCTGGCCGCCGTGGCCGCCGACGAGGCCGCACGGGTCGCCGTGCTCGCCGCGACCGGGTCGACGTTCTGCGCCGGCGCCGACCTGTCGGAGGCCGCCGCGGGCAGCATGGAGGAGGGCGCCCGACGGCTGCTCGCCCTGCTGCGCAGCATCGTCGCGCTGCCGAAGCCGGTCGTGGCGCGGGTGCACGGCAACGTCCGAGCCGGCGGCATCGGCCTCGTCGCGGCCTGCGACGTGGCGGTCGCGGCGGAGGACGCCGGCTTCGCGTTCTCCGAGGCACGGCTCGGCCTCACGCCCGCGGTCATCTCGGTCGCGGTGCTGCCGCGGATGACCGACCGCGCCGGCGCCCGCTACTTCCTCGGCGGCGACGCGTTCGACGGCCGGGAGGCCGCACGTACCGGCCTGGTCACCGAGGCCGTCGCCGAGGC
>DASVBJ010000157.1:0-6014 GCA_036375895.1 Actinomycetes bacterium
CTACCGGACGGCGGAGCAGTCCGCGGCGTACCGCGAGCACGACCCGCTCACCTGGTTCGCCACGCAGGCCGTCGAGCGTGGCCTGCTCACCCGCGAGGACATCGACGCGGCCGACCACCGAGCGGTCTCCACCATGGACGCGGCGGTGGCCTACGGCGAGGCGAGCCCGCATCCACGGCCCGAGGACGCCCTCACCGACGTCTACGTCTCCTACGCCTGAGAGGGGGTCTGGTCATGACGATCGTGTCCGAGGCACCGTCCACCACTCGCACGTTGTCGATGCGGGAGGCGATCAACGAGGCGTTGCGGCTGGAGATGGAGCGCGACGCCACCGTCATCCTCATGGGTGAGGACGTCGCCGGCGGCGCCACCGTCCCGGGGTTCGAGCAGAACGACGCGTGGGGCGGCGTGCTGGGCGTGACGAAGGGGCTCGTGCAGGAGTTCGGCCGTGACCGCGTCCTCGACACGCCGATCTCGGAGTCGGCGTACATCGGTGCGGCGGTCGGTGCGGCGGCGACCGGCCTGCGCCCTGTCGCGGAGCTCATGTTCGTCGACTTCTTCGGCGTCTGCATGGACCAGATCTTCAACCAGGGCGCCAAGCTCAGGTACATGTTCGGCGGCGAGGCCAAGGTGCCGATGGTCATCCGCACGATGATCGGCGCCGGCATGGGCGCGGCCGGCCAGCACTCCGGCTGCCACTACTCGGTGTTCACGCACATGCCGGGCCTGAAGACGGTCGTGCCCTCGACGCCCGCCGACGCCAAGGGTCTGCTGGCCGCGTCGATCCGTGACGACGACCCCGTGCTGTTCTTCGAGCACAAGCTGATGTACGACGCCACCGGCGAGGTGCCCGAGGGGGAGTACGTCGTGCCGCTCGGGGTGGCCGACGTCAAGCGTGAGGGCGACGCCGCCACTGTCGTCGCGATCGGGCGCATGGTGTCCTTCGCCCTCGACGCGGCCGAGCGTCTGGCCGGCGAGGGAGTCCAGGTCGAGGTCGTCGACCCCCGCACGCTCTCCCCGCTCGACTCGGGGACCCTGCTGGCCTCCGTGGGCAAGACGGGGCGGCTCGTCGTCGTGGACGAGGACAACCCGCGCTGCTCGATGGCGACCGACATCGCGGCGCTGGCCGCCACCCAGGCGTTCGACAGCCTCGACGCCCCGCCGCAGCTGGTGACGGCGCCGCACACGCCGGTGCCGTTCGCGCCGGAGATGGAGGGCTTCTACATCCCGTCCGTGGAGCGGATCGTCGCCGCGGTGCGGGCGACCCTCTAGGCCACCCGGGCCCGCATGATCACCGAGGTGGCCATGCCGAAGCTCGGCATGGCGATGAAGACGGGCATCGTGACGAGGTGGCGGGTGCAGGAGGGCGAGCCGGTCAACGAGGGCGCCGCGCTCCTCGACATCGAGACGGAGAAGATCTCCGCGGTGATCCCCTCACCGGCGTCCGGCGTGCTCGGGCGGGTCGTCGCCGGTGTCGGGGCCAAGCTGCCCGTCGGCGCGCTCCTCGCGCTGATCGGCGACCCTGCCGACGCCTTCCCCCCGAGAGAGGAGCTGGTCCCGTCCGCTGCAGGCGCGCGCGATCAACAGGCGGGCACCGTCCCGGCGCAGCCGGTCGCGGCGGCCCAACCCGTGGGCGCCCCGGTCTCCCCGGCCGCGCGGCGACGAGCCAAGGAGCTCGGTGTCGACGTGACCCTCGTCCCGCCCAGCGCGCCGGGAAAGCGCGTCACCTCCGACGACGTCGATGCGTATGCCACTGCGCAGTCCGCGGCTCCGGTGGCGGGGCCGGCGGAGGCGGCGGAGGTCGCCCCGGCTCGGGTCATCCCCTTCACGGGCATCCGCGCCGTGATCGCCGAGCGCCTCTCCGCCAGCCTGGTCGAGATGGCGCAGGTCACGGTGTCCCGCGAGACCGAGGTCGGCGGCCTCGTCCGCCGCCGCTCCGAGCTGGCCGCGGGTTTCGAGGCGGCCACCGGGATCCGCCTGACCTACACCGACCTGCTCGTGGAGACCGTCGCCCGGCTGCTGCCCGAGCATGGCCTGCTCAACGCCACTCTCACGGACCGAGGCATCGAGGTGCTGGACACGGTGAACATGGGGGTCGCGGTCGCCCTCGACGAGGGCCTCATCGTGCCGGTCATCCGGGACGCCGGCTCGAAGTCGCTGGGGGAGATCGCCCGGGAGCGGGCCGACCTCGCCGCCCGGGCGCAGGCAGGCACTCTCGGCATCGACGACGTGGAGGGCGGCACCTTCACCGTCACCAACCTCGGGTCGTTCGGAGCCGACTCGTTCACCCCCATCGTCAACCCGCCGCAGTGCGCGATCCTCGGCGTGGGTCGGATCGTCGAGAAGCCCGTGGTGACGCGGGACGGCGAGGTGCGCACCCGCCCCACGATGTGGCTGTCCCTGACCTTCGACCACCGAGTCGTGGACGGCGCGCCCGCCGCGCGGTTCCTGACCGCGCTCGGCGAGCGGCTCGAGTGACAACGCTGGTCGGCCTGGTTGCCAACCCGGTTGCCGGCCGGGACATCCGGCGGATCACCGCCCGGGCCTCTCTCGTCCCGAACCACGAGAAGTCGGCGATCGTCCGTCGCGTGCTCGCCGGTCTCGACGCCGCCGGTGTGGACGCCGTGCAGTACTTCCCCGACCTCGCCGGTGTTGTCCGCGCCGCCCTCGACGGCACCACGACGTCGCTGGCCGTGGACCCGCTCGCCATCCACCCGACGGGCCACGCCGAGGACTCGACCGAGGCGGCCCGGCTGCTCGTCCGGGCGGGTGCCACGGTCATCGTCACCCTCGGCGGTGACGGCACGAACCGGGCCGTGGCCGCCGGCTGCGGCGACGTGCCGCTCGTGGCCGTGTCGACGGGCACGAACAACGTCTTCCCCACGATGGTCGACGGGACGGTCGCGGGGCTCGCCGCCGGGCTGGTGGCGACCGGCCGGGTCGGAGGTGACGCAGCGGTCCGCCGGGCGAAGCGGGTGGAGGTGGCCGGGGACTTCGCGCTGATCGACGCGGCCGGCTGCCGGGACCGGTTCGTCGGGGCCCGCGCGATCTGGGACCCGCAGAGGGTGCAGTCGCTGGTCCTGGCGCGGGCCGAGCCCTGGAACGTCGGGCTGTCCGCGATCGGCGGCGCCCTCTGCCCGGTCTCGGCTGACGAGCCGTGCGGCCTGTGGGTGGAGCTCGGGGGTGACGGCCACGTCGTACGCGTGCCCGTGGCACCCGGTCTCGTGCTGACAGTCCCGGTGCGGCGCTGGCGCCGGCTCGACCTCGACGAGCCCGTCCCCCTCGGCGACGGGCCGGGAACGGTCGCCCTCGACGGCGAACGCGAGCTCGCGGTCGAGGGCCCCACTGCGGCCAAGGTCACGCGCACCGGACCGTGGCTCGTCGACATCCGGGAGGCGCTGCGGAAGGGGTCCGGGGATGCCTGACCTCGTGGTCGTGGGCGGCGGTCCAGCAGGAGTGGCGGCGGCGTTGCAGGCCCGGCGGACGGGCGCGGACGTCGTCCTGTTCGAGCGGGGCTCGCTCGGCGGCACCTGCGTGCACGCCGGCTGCATCCCGTCCGCGGCCTTCCACACGTCCGCCGGCCTGATGCGCGACCTGCGACGGGCCGGCACGTACGGCGTGGACGGTGCCGGTGGCCGTCTCGACTGGGACCGCATGCAGGCGTGGGCGTCCCAGGTGACCGAGACCGTCGCGAACCAGGTGGCCGCCCAGCTGCGGTACGCCGGCGCCCGGGTCGAGGAGCGCACGGTCGCGGTGGGGCCCTCCGGCGTCGAGGGGCACGCGGGCACCCCGGTGGTCGTCGCCACCGGCGCCCGCTCGGTCGCGCCGGACGGTGCGATCTCCAACGACGAGATGATGGGGCTGCCCAGGCCGCCCGGATCACTGCTCGTGCTGGGCGCGGGCCGGTTCTCGCTCGAGTGGGCCGACCTCCTCTGCGCCGCGGGCAGCCAGGTCGTGGTGGTGGCGGCCGCGGGTGAGCTGCTGCCGGGCGAGGACGCGGAGCTGGTCGAGTTCCTGCGCGGCGCGCTCGAGGACCGCGGGGTCCGGTTCGTCTCCGAGCAGCCCAGCGAGCCCGCCGAGGTCGTGCTCTCCGCGGACACGCGGGAGCCGACCATGGCCGGGATGGCGGTCGACGAGCTCTGCCGCACCGGGCACGACGGCGTGTGGGCAGCCGGCGACGTGACCGGACCTCCCTGGCTGTCGAACCGTGCCCGCGCCCAGGGCGCCGCCGCGGCCGCGAACGCCCTCGGTGGCACCGTGCGGGTGCGGGAGGAGCGCATCCCCCGCAGCGTCCACACCGACCCCGAGCTCGCCGCGGTCGGCCTCACCGAGCAGGACGCCGCCGCCCGGGGGCTCGAGGTCGCGGTCGGCATCGCCGAGCTGACGTCGAATGCGCGGACGCTCACCGTCGGCCGTTCCGCCGGCGCGCTCAAGCTCGTCGTCGAGCCGGAGTTCGGCGAGATCCTCGGGGCGCACATGGTCGGGCACGGCGCGCGCGAGGTCGTCAGCCAGGTCGCGCTCGCGATGGCGCTCGAGGCCGACTACCGCGACCTGCTCCGCGTGGCGCCCGTCCACCCAAGCCTGGCCGAGCTGGTCACCGAGGCGGCCGCCGCGATCTGACGGGCTGGCCAAGGTGCGCTATTGACGACGTGCTCGTGGAAGGTTCTGCTGATGCTGGGATGCCTCCCCGCGGAGGGAGTTCGCCATGGGGACCCTGTCGAGGCGACGGTTTCTGCAGATCAGCGCGGCGACGGGGGTGGCCTTGCTGGCTCCCGTTCCCGCCCGATTCCTGACCAGCGCCGGCGCGCAGCCGCTGGCCGGCGGGTCGCTCGACCCGCGAAGCATCCGCAAGTACGTGACGCCGCTCGTCGTCCCCCCGCAGATGCCCCGGACGTCGGGCGGTCAGTTCGACTACTACGAGATCGCCGTTCGCCAGTTCGTCCAGCAGATACTGCCCGAGGACATGCCGCCGACGACGGTGTGGAGCTACGGCTCGGTGAACCATCCGGGGACGTTCAACTATCCCGCGTTCACCATCGAGGCGCGTTTCCGTCGGCCTGTACACGTCAAATGGATCAACGGACTGGTGGACGCCGGTGGGGGCTTCCTGCCGCACCTGCTGCCGGTCGACCCCACCCTGCACTGGGCGAACCCACCGGGCGGGCCCGACGGCCGAGACATGCGTCCGACCTTCGGCAGCACACCGGCGGCGTACGACGGGCCGGTCCCTCTCGTCACCCACGTCCACGGCAACCACACGTTCGACTACAGCGATGGGTTCGCCGAGGCGTGGTACCTGCCGGACGCCGACAACATCCCGCCGGGCTTCGCGACGGAAGGCACCTTCTACGACTTCTTCCGCCAGAAGTCTCCGCAGGGTGACCTATGGGGCACCGGCAACGCGGTCTTCCAGTATCTGAACGACCAGCGAGCGTCGACGCTTTGGTATCACGACCACACGCTGGGGATGACGCGGCTCAACGTGTACGCCGGGCCGGCCGGCTTCTACCTGCTCCGGCACGGGCCGGGTGACCTCCCGACGGCCGTCCTTCCTGGCCCCGCCCCGATGGTTGGCGATCCCGAGGGCACCCGGTACTACGAGATCCCGCTGGCGATCCAGGACCGTTCCTTCAACAGCGACGGCTCACTGTTCTATCCGGACACCCGGGCGTTCTTCGACGAGTTCAGCGGGCCGTACATCCCCGGAAGCGACGTCCCGCCGATCTGGAACCCGGAGTTCTTCGCCAACACCGTGGTCGTCAACGGCAACACGTGGCCCAGGCTGGAGGTGGAGCCACGGCGATACCGCTTCCGTCTCCTCAACGGGTGCAACGCACGCTTCCTGATCCTGAAGCTGGCCCCGGACCCGACCACCAGGCCGGCGCAGACGGCGCTGCCGTTCTGGATGATCGGTTCTGAAGGCGGCTTCTTGCCGGCTCCCGTCCGGCTCGAGCAGCTGCTCATGGCCCCAGCCGAGCGCGCGGACGTGATCGTGGACTTCACCGGACTCACGG
>DASVBJ010000181.1:0-29815 GCA_036375895.1 Actinomycetes bacterium
GCTCAGGACCCGTTCGCCGAGGAGGCCCTGAGCGCGGACACCCCGCTGGGCCTGCTCACGGTCAACCTCACCATCCTGATGATCGTGCCGGCGGCGCTGCTCGCCGTCCTCGTCGTCCACCGCGAGAGCCCCGGCTGGCTCGCGTCGGTCGCCGGCCGGGTGCGCTGGCAACCCCTGCTGCGCTTCCTCGCCGTCGCCTTCGTCGTGGTGGCGGTCTTCTTCGCGGCGACGTTCCTGCTGCCACCGGTGGGCATCGGGGACGTGGAGGTGCCGGGGGCGACGACCCTCGTGGGGCTGCTCGCCGTCGTCGTCCTGACCACGCCCCTGCAGGCCGCTGCCGAGGAGATCGGGTTCCGCGGCTACCTCACCCAGGCCGTCGGGTCGTGGGTGGCCCGCCCGGTGCCCGGCGCCGTTGTCGCGGCCGGCGTCACCGCGACGCTGTTCGCGATGGCGCACGGCGCGCAGGACCCGCTGCTGTTCGGCGACCGGCTGGCCTTCGGGCTGGTCGCGTCGTGGCTGGTGTGGCGCACCGGAGGGCTGGAGGCCGCGATCGCCCTGCACGCCGCCAACAACCTGGTCGGCCTGTCGTGGAGCGCGGTCACCGGCTCGCTGCAGGAGTCGCTCGACGTGTCGTCGCTGTCCTGGCCGGAGGCGGCGTTGGACGTGTCGATGATGGTGGTGTTCGCCGTCATCGCCGACCGGCTCGCGCGCCGGTGGGGGATGGCGGTGCGGCGGGTGCAGCACCCGGCGTACGGGCCATCCGGACCAGGCATTTTGTCCGGCCCACCCGCGGTCGGCTATCCTGTCTGGCGGCCCGAGGACGTCATGCGCGACGACGACTGACGGCCGAACGCAGTGCCATTGGGGTATGGGGTAATTGGCAGCCCGGCTGATTCTGGTTCAGCTAGTCTAGGTTCGAGTCCTGGTACCCCAGCTCGATTGGAACGACGGAGGTCCCCTCCGGTACAGTTCCGGTCCGCGGCGCGAGTCGCCGCACACTCAGTGGCCCCGTTGTGTAGCGGCCTAGCACGCCGCCCTCTCAAGGCGGTAGCGCGGGTTCGAATCCCGTCGGGGCTACGAGAGAAGACCCAGGTCCTCCGACCTGGGTCTTCTGCTTTCGCGGTGGTCTTCTGCTTTCGCGGCACGGCGTCACGTCGACTGCAGTGCCTCGCTGAGCTTGGCCCCGGCGGCGACGACGATCTGCGCGTGCAGCCGGCCGGGCTGGCGGGTGAGCCGCTCGATCGGCCCCGACACCGAGACGGCCGCGACGACCCGGCCACCCGGTCCGCGCACCGGCGCGGACACCGACGCGACGCCGGCCTCGCGCTCCGCCACGCTCTGCGCCCAGCCGCGGCGCCGGACGCCGGACAGCGTGGTCGCGGTGAACCGAGCGTCGCGCAGGCCGCGGTGCAGGCGGTCGGGCTCCTCCCAGGCGAGCAGGATCTGAGCCGCCGACCCGGCCTTCATCGACAGCGTGGTGCCGACCGGCACCGTGTCGCGCAGTCCGGTCAGGCGCTCGGCGGCCGCGACGCAGACCCGGCTGTCGCCCTGGCGGCGGTAGAGCTGGGCGCTCTCGCCCGTGATGTCGCGCAGCCGCGACAACACCGGCCCGGCGGCGGCGAGCAGCCGGTCCTCGCCCGCGGCGGCGGCCAGCTCGGCGAGCCGCGGCCCCAGCACGAAGCGGCCCTGCAGGTCGCGGGTCACGAGCCGGTGGTGCTCGAGCGCGGTGGCGAGCCGGTGGGCGGTCGGGCGGGCCAGCCCGGTCGCCTGCACCAGCGCCGCCAGGCTGGCCGGCCCGGCCTCCAGGGCACCCAGAACGACGGCGGCCTTGTCCAGCACGCCGACTCCGCTAGAGTTGTCCATGTACCGATATTGCCGTCTCACACCCTGAGACGCAAGTCTGGAGGGCGTCATGGGCCGAACGCTGGCCGAGAAGGTCTGGGAGGACCACGTCGTACGCCGTGCCGAGGGTGAGCCGGACCTCGTCTACATCGACCTGCACCTCGTCCACGAGGTGACGAGCCCCCAGGCGTTCGACGGACTGCGGATGGCCGGTCGCAAGGTCCGGCGTCCGGACCTGACGCTCGCCACCGAGGACCACAACGTGCCGACCCTCGACATCGACCGGCCGATCGCCGACCCGGTCTCCCGGGTGCAGGTCGAGACACTGCGGCGCAACTGCGCCGAGTTCGGAGTGCCGATCCACCCCCTGGGGGACGCCGAGCAGGGCATCGTGCACGTCGTCGGACCGCAGCTCGGGCTGACCCAGCCCGGCATGACCGTCGTCTGCGGCGACTCGCACACCTCGACCCACGGTGCGTTCGGCGCGCTCGCGTTCGGCATCGGCACGAGCGAGGTCGAGCACGTGCTCGCCACCCAGACCCTGCCGCTGCGGCCGTTCAAGACCATGTCGGTGACGGTCGAGGGTGAGCTCCCACCGGGTGTCACCGCCAAGGACGTCATCCTCGCCGTCATCGCCCGGATCGGCACCGGAGGGGGTCAGGGTCACGTCATCGAGTACCGCGGCGCGGCGATCCGCTCGCTGTCGATGGAGGCCCGGATGACGATCTGCAACATGTCCATCGAGGCGGGTGCCAGGGCCGGCATGATCGCGCCCGACCGGACGACCTTCGACTACCTGAAGGGCCGGGCGCGCGCACCGCAGGGCGAGGACTGGGACGACGCAGTCGCGTACTGGCGCACCCTCGTGTCCGACGACGACGCGCGGTTCGACAAGGAGGTCGTGATCGAGGCGGCCGAGCTCTCGCCGTTCGTCACCTGGGGCACCAACCCGGGGCAGGGTGCGCCGCTGTCGGCCGCCGTCCCGGACCCGCGGTCGATGGCTGACCCGCACGAGCGTGCGGCCGCCGAGAAGGCCCTCACCTACATGGCGCTCGAGCCGGGGACGCCGTTGCGGGAGGTCGCCGTCGACACGGTCTTCCTCGGCTCGTGCACGAACGGGCGCATCGAGGACCTCCGTGCCGCAGCCGAGGTCATGAAGGGCAGGCACGTCGCCGACGGCGTGCGCATGCTCGTCGTGCCGGGCTCGGTGCGAGTGCGCCTGCAGGCCGAGGCGGAGGGCCTCGACGCGGTCTTCCGCGCCGCGGGGGCAGAGTGGCGGCACGCCGGCTGCTCGATGTGCCTGGGCATGAACCCCGACCAGCTGGCCCCGGGCGAGCGCAGTGCGTCGACGTCGAACCGGAACTTCGAGGGCCGCCAGGGCAAGGGTGGCCGGACCCATCTCGTGTCGCCCCTGGTGGCCGCGGCGACGGCTGTCACCGGCCGGCTCGCGAGCCCCGCCGACCTCGACTCGCGGAAGGGCTGACCGCCGTGGACACGTTCACCCGTCTCACCGGCCGCGCCGTCCCGTTGCGCCGGTCCAACGTCGACACCGACCAGATCATCCCGGCCGTCTACCTCAAGCGGGTGACGCGCACCGGCTTCGAGGACGGCCTGTTCGCGGCCTGGCGCACCGACCCCGACTTCGTCCTCAACCGTCCCGAGCACGACGGCGCGACGGTCCTCGTCGCGGGGCCGGACTTCGGCACCGGGTCCTCCCGGGAGCACGCGGTGTGGGCCCTGCGCGACCACGGGTTCCGGGTCGTCGTGTCGTCGCGGTTCGGCGACATCTTCCGGGGCAACGCGGGCAAGGGCGGCCTCGTCACAGCTCAGGTCGACCAGTCTGCGGTGGAACGGCTCTGGATCGCGTTGGAGGGCGATCCGGGCCTGCTGGTGACGGTGGACCTCGTCGACCGCACCGTGCGCTGGGATGAGGAGTCCGTGTCGTTCGAGATCGACGACTACACCCGTTGGCGGCTGATGGAGGGCCTCGACGACGTCGACCTCACGTTGCGACACGAGAGCCGGATCGGCATCTTCGAGTCCCAGCGCCCGACCTGGTTGCCGACGACGGCATAGACCGCCGAGCGTCTCCCCGGACCGCGAAACCCGATGCGCCACAAGGGATTCGGTCGATCCGCGGGTCTCCTGCCTGATCGTCGCGCGCCGGCCGCAGCGGTGTCCGAGGTCGGAAAACGATTGCGACACAACGGGATTTCGGCGCCAGGTGATTGTTTACCGCCGCCATCGGGCCTAACGTCAGGCTCAGTCATGTAAGTCACTGACACCGTCTCCGGAGGGGAAGTACGTGAACAAGGCTGAGCTGATCGACACGCTGTCTGTCCGCCTGGGCAGCAAGAAGGCGGCCACCGACGCCGTCGACGCCGTGATCGACACCATCACCCGCGCAGTGGTCAAGGGCGAGCGGGTCGCCATCACCGGCTTCGGCGTCTTCGAGAAGGTCGCCCGTCCGGCGCGCGTCGGTCGCAACCCGCGCACCGGCGCCACGGTCAAGATCAAGAAGACCACCGTCCCCAAGTTCAAGCCGGGGCAGGGCTTCAAGGACGTCGTCAGCGGCGCCAGGAAGCTGGAGAAGCTCGCGGTGGGCTCCGCGACCAAGGCCGCGGCCACCGCCGGTCGTGCCGCGGGTGTGAAGAAGGCGGCCCCGGCGAAGAAGGCCGCGCCGGCCAAGACGACGGCCAAGAAGGCCGCGCCGGCCAAGGCCGCGGCGAAGAAGACCACGGCCAAGAAGACGACCACGGCGAAGAAGGCCGCGCCGGCGAAGAAGACCACGGCCAAGAAGACGACGGCGAAGCGGACCGCGAAGAAGTCCTAGTCGTCAGACGTCACGAGGGCCGGGCTCCCGACGGGGGCCCGGCCCTCGCGTCGTCATCGGGGGTCGGGGAGCGTGGCCACCGTCAGGAACGTCACCCGTTGGGCGCTGCCCTCGCCGGTCACCCTGATGCGGACGCGCTGACCGAGCCGGAACAGCCTGGTGCCGCCTGCAGCGAAGGCCACCGCGTCGAACGGCAGCTCGGTGCCGTCGTCGAGGAGGACGGTGCCCGACCGGGCGGATGCGTCGAAGCTGCGGACGGTGGCCTGCACGAGAGGAAACCTACCCGTCGGCGGGACCGTGCGGAGGCCGCGGCAGCCGCGCCACGACCGCTCCTGTGCGAGGTCCCAGGCCGAGGCGGCCCGCGTCGGCCAGGTCGGCGGCCGTGTCGACGTCCCGTCGCACCGAGTCCAGTCCGGCCGGGTCGAGCTCGCGGGCGCCGGTCGCGGCGTGCCGGGCGGCCGAGCGTGGCCCGAAGGCCGGGTCGAAGCCCTCGAGTCGAGGTGCGACCAGCAGGGTGGTGCCCGACCCCTCGGCGTCGCGGAGGAAACAGGGCCGTGGGCCGGCGGCGCGTGACAGCGCGAGTCCGAGCTCGGCCGGCCGCAGCGCCGGCAGGTCGGCGGAAAGCGCCCCCACTCCCACGTCCGGATGCTCGGCCGCGGCGGCAGCGGCTCCGTGCAGCAGGGCCGAGTTGAGCCCGGCGTCGGGCTCGTCGGCGACCACATGCGCGCCCAGGGCGGAGAGCGCGTCGGCGGCCACCGGCTCGTCCGTGACGACCACCAGTCCCCTCACCAGTCGGCAGGACAGGGCGGCCTGCGCCGTGTCGAGAGCGAATGCCAGGGCCAGGTCGCCGCGCAGCGGACCGGCCAGCGTCGCCAGGCGCGTCTTCGCCACCGACAGGCGCTTCACCGGCAGCACGAGGCACCAGGCGGACAGGTCTGCGCTCATCACCGGTGATCCTGCCAGCCGGCTCGACACCGCCCAGCCGGGGACGGGAGACTGGACCGATCGCGTCGGGTGGCGCGACAGGTAGGAGGATCGTCACGTGACCCGCCGCAGGCTGGGCTTCTGGTTCCGGCTCGCCGTCGTTCTGCTGCGCCGCCCGATGCTGCTGCTCACCAAGCGCGACTGGCGCGGCGCCGAGCACCTGCCGGCACACGGCGGTGTGATCGTGATCACCAACCATGTCTCGCACTTCGACCCTCTCGCGTTCGCTCATTTCCTCTACGACAACGGCCGGACCCCGCGGTTCCTCGCCAAGGCCGCGATCTTCGACGTGCCCTTCGTCGGCACAGTCCTTCGCGGGGCCCGCCAGATCCCCGTGTTCCGCGAGTCGACCGACGCGTCCAAGGCCTTCTCCGCGGCGGTGGACGCGGTGCGTGGCGGCGAGTGCGTGGCGTTCTACCCGGAGGCGACCATCACCCGCGACGAGGGGTTGTGGCCGATGGTGGGCAAGACGGGGGCGGCGCGGGTCGCCCTCGCGACGGGAGCTCCCGTCGTACCCATCGCCCAGTGGGGACCGCAGGACGTCCTGGCCCCCTACAGCAAGAGGTTCCGCCTCTTCCCTCGCAAGACCATGCACCTGCTGGCAGGCCCGCCGGTCGACCTGTCGCCCTACATCGGCCGCCCGGTCGACGCCGAGCTGCTGCGGGTGGTCACCGAGGAGCTCATGGCGGCCATCACCGCCCTGCTCGAGGAGGTCCGCGGCGAGAAGGCCCCGTCGGTGCGCTTCGACCCACGAAAGATGGGCGTGCCGACGACGGGTAACCCACGACGGAACGCGAAGGACGGGAGGAAGTCCGCATGACCCGGGTTGGTGTGCTCGGAGCGGGCTCGTGGGGGACGGCCTTCAGCATGATCCTGGCCGACGCCGACGCCGAGGTGGTCCTGTGGGGCCGGCGTGCCGAGCTCGTCGACCGGATCAACCGCGACCACGTCAACGCCGACTACTTCCCGGACCTGGTGCTGCCGGAGTCGGTCCTCGCCACGACCGACCCGGCGGAGGCGGTCAGCGGCGCCGAGGTGGTCGTGCTGGCGGTCCCGTCGCAGACGCTGCGTGAGCACCTGACCGGCTGGGCGCCCCTCCTCGGCGAGCCGGTCCTCGTCAGCCTGATGAAGGGCATCGAGCTCGGCACCACCAAGCGCATGAGCGAGGTGATCGCCGAGCTCACCGGCGCGGGCCCGGAGCGCATCGCGGTCGTCTCGGGCCCCAACCTCGCCCCGGAGATCGCGTTGCGGCAGCCGGCCGCGAGCGTGGTGGCCTGCGCCGAGGAGGCCGTCGCGGAGAAGCTGCAGCAGGCCTGCATGACGCCGTACTTCCGGCCTTACACCAACACGGACGTGGTGGGTGTCGAGCTCGCCGGCGCGGTCAAGAACGTCATCGCGCTCGCCGTCGGGATGGCCGACGGGATGGGCTTCGGTGACAACTCCAAGGCATCGATCATCACGCGCGGGCTGGCCGAGATCACCCGGCTCGGGCTGGCCCTCGGCGCGGACGCCCAGACGTTCGCCGGGCTCGCCGGGGTGGGCGACCTCGTGGCCACCTGCATGTCGCCGCTCTCGCGCAACCGCACGTTCGGGGAGAACCTCGGCCGGGGCATGACCCTGGAGGAGGTCATCAAGATGACCAAGCAGACCGCCGAGGGCGTCAAGTCCTGCGAGTCGATCCTCGCGCTGGCGACCGCCCACGGCGTCGAGATGCCGATCACCGAGCACGTGGTCGCGGCGGTGCACGACGGCCTGCCGCCGCGGGAGATCGTGCGGCGCATCATGAGTCGCAGCGCCAAGTCGGAGGGGGAGTAGCCCGGCGGGCTCAGCCGGCAGGCAGCGCGCCCGCGAGGTCACGCCACAGGTCGTCGACGTCCTCGATGCCGACCGACAGCCGCAGCAGCGTCTCCGGGACCTCCGGGCTCTCGCCCGACCAGCGCCGCCGCCGCTCGAGGCTCGACTCCACGCCGCCGAGGCTCGTCGCGTGCACCCACAGCCGGGTCTCGGCGGCGACGCGCTCGGCGGTCTCCGCGTCGCCGTGCAGCTCGACCGAGATCATCGCGCCGAGACCTGGGTAGTGGACCCGGGCCACAGCCGGGTGTGCGGACAGCCGGTGGGCCAGCTCACCGGCGTTCGCCTGCGCCCGCTCCATGCGCACGTGCAGCGTGCGCAGACCGCGGAGGGCGAGCCACGCCTCGAAGGTGCCGGGCAGCGCGCCCTGGGTGCTCCGCGTCTCGACCAGCCGCTCGGCCAGGGCGGCGTCGCGGACCACGGCGACGCCCATCAGGAGGTCGGCGTGCCCGGCGAGGTACTTGGTGGCGCTGTGCACGACCACGCTCGCGCCGAGCTCCAGGGGCCGATGCAGGATCGGGGTCGCGAAGGTGCTGTCCACGACGCACGGCAGGCCCGCGCCGGCGGCAGCGGACGCGAGGGCCGCGAGGTCCGCGGTGAGCAGGAGCGGGTTCGTCATCGACTCGGCCCACAGCAGGTCGGCGCCGTCGAGGGCCCGCTGCGCCGCGGCGAGGTCGGTCAGGTCGACGAGCCGCAGCGTCAGCCGACCCCGCTCCTCCCGCTCGCGCAGCAGCTTCAGCGTCCCGTAGTAGGCCTGCGCCTGGGCGACGACCGTGCCGCCGTCGGGGACGAGGTCGAGCACCGCGGCCGTCGCGGCGACGCCGGAGGAGAACGAGGTGGCGATGCCGCCCTCGAGGGCGCCGATGGCGCTCTCGAACATCTCCCAGGTCGGGTTGCCGTACCGGCCGTAGCCGACCTCGCCGCCGGCGTGATAGGTCGACGCCATGACGACGGGCGGGTTGAGCGGCCCGTCCGGCACGCGCTGCGGTCGCCCCGCCGTCACCGCCACCGTGGACGCTGACAGCGACGTCTCAGGGGTCTCGGCCATGCGGCGAGTATGCCGGTAGGCGCCCGCGGGTAGTGTCACTGCCGATGAGCGAGCACCAGAACGACCCGCAGACCACGTCCGAGCCCAGCCGAAAGACCCGCGTTGCCATCGTCTTCGGCGGCCGCAGCAGCGAGCACGGGATCTCGTGCATCTCCGCCGGCAGCGTGCTGAACGCGATCGACCGCGACCGCTACGAGGTGGTCCCCGTCGGCATCTCCCGGGAGGGACGGTGGGTGCTCGCCGCCGACGAGCCCGCCAAGCTCGCCATCACCGGCGGCACCCTGCCCGCGGTCGAGGAGTCCGGCTCGTCCGTGGTGCTCTCCGGCGACCCCACGAGCCGCGAGCTGACGGTGCAGGAGCCGGGGAAGGTCCCGCAGCAGCTCGGCGAGGTCGACGTCGTGCTGCCGCTGCTGCACGGCCCGTACGGCGAGGACGGCACCCTGCAGGGGCTGCTCGAGCTGGCCGGCGTGAGCTACGTCGGCTCGGGCGTCTTCGCGTCCGCCGCGGCCATGGACAAGGGCCACATGAAGGCGCTCCTCGCGTCCGCGGGCCTGCCCATCGGTCCGTACGCCGTGGTCTCCCCGCGGCAGTGGCAGAGCGACCGGGCGGCGGTCTTCGAGACCGTTGCCGGGCTCGGTTTCCCGGTCTTCGTCAAACCGTGCCGGGCCGGATCCAGCGTCGGCGTCACCAAGGTGAACGGGCCGGACGACCTGGAGGCCGCCATCGAGCAGGCCCGCTGCCACGACCCGCGCGTCATCGTGGAGGCCGCGATCGAGGGCCGCGAGATCGAGTGCGGGGTGCTGGAGAGCGAGGACGGCGGCGAGCCGGAGGCGAGCGTCCCCGCCGAGATCATCGTCACCGGTCACGACTTCTACGACTTCGAGGCCAAGTACCTCCCCGACGAGGGCACCCAGCTCGACGTGCCCGCCGACCTTCCCGACGACGTCGCGCAGCAGGTCCGCGAGCTGGCGTGCAAGGCCTTCGACGCCCTGTCCTGCGAGGGCCTCGCCCGCGTCGACTTCTTCGTCCGTCGCGACGGCGGCGTGGTCGTCAACGAGGTCAACACGATGCCCGGCTTCACGCCCACGTCGATGTTCCCGTTGATGTGGAAGGAGAGCGGGATCGACTACCCCGCCCTCGTCGACCGGCTGCTGCAGACCGCGCTGCGCCGGCCGACCGGCCTGCGGTGACGCTGATCGTCGTCTGACTCGGCGTACCAACCGGCACACGTGAGCCGCCTTTCCGGGGTCGTCGGGGCTGACAACGGGGCCCACTGTGTGCCGGGCGGTACAACGCGGCGGCCGAGGGCGGGCGCGTCGTGCCGGGCCCGGTCGGGTCAGCCGGCGGCGGGCACCTGACCGCGCACCGCGGGCGCCAGGTCGACCAGCGGCGCGGTGGCCGCGGCCCGCTGCACGGACGCCGGGACCCGCACCTCGACGTTCGCGGTCCGGCCGACCGTGGTGAAGACGTACGCCGAGCCCGGCTGGAGGAACCACTCCACGTCGTCGACCACGACGACCTCCGAGGTCGCGGTCAGCGATGCCGGGCGAGGGACGCCGCACCGCAGCACGACGGGAGGGTCGCCCCACGCCGCGACCGGCCCATCGGGAGGCTCGGTCTCGCGGCGGTCACGCCCGTCGACGGTCCCGGGCAGGTGGGTGGTGAGCGCGGCGCAGGCGTCGGCGGCGGGGCCGGCCGGCGTCGGCGCGTCGACCGCCACCGGGCCGGCAGCGCACCCGGCGAGGAACAGCGCGGCGGCCGCGACGGC
Source organism: Actinomycetes bacterium (assembly GCA_036375895.1). Classification (GTDB taxonomy): domain Bacteria; phylum Actinomycetota; class Actinomycetes; order JACCUZ01; family JACCUZ01; genus DASVBJ01. Next base: position 10,327 of record DASVBJ010000181.1, read on the forward strand.
CGTCAGTCGGTGGGTCAGAGGTGGACGACCGGGCAAGTCAGCGTGCGCGTGATGCCGTCAACACTCTGCACCCGGGCGACGACCAGCTTGCCGAGCTCGTCCACGTTGCGGGCCTCGGCGCGGACGATCACGTCGTAGGGTCCGGTGACGTCCTCGGCGAGCGTGACACCCTTGATGTCGGCGATCTCGCGCGCGACGGCCGCGGCCTTGCCGACCTCGGTCTGGATGAGGATGTAGGCCTGAACAACCATGGGCAGGGCCTCCGTAAGGTCGTCGGTCGGGTCTCGCTCGCAGGCGAACCTATCGGATCAGCGGTGCAGGGATGGAGGGCGCATGGGCCGCACGGTCGGCGAGCTCGGGGAGTTCGGGCTGATCGAGCAGGTCGTGGAGCGGCTGCCGGGCGGCCCCTCGGTGCTGCTGGGAGCCGGCGACGACGCGGCGGTCGTGGCCGCGCCCGACGGCAGGGTCGTCGCGACCACGGACCTCCTCGTCGAGGGCCGGCACTTCCGCCGGACGTGGTCCGAGGCGTACGACGTGGGCCGCAAGGCGGCCGCACAGAACCTCGCGGACGTCGCCGCGATGGGCGCCGTGCCCACTGCCCTGCTCGTCGGCCTGGCCGCGCCCGCCGACCTGCCGCTGGACTGGGCGCTGCGGTTCGCCGACGGCCTGCGCGAGGAGTGCGAGGTGGTCGGTGCGGCGGTGGCGGGTGGCGACGTGGTGCGGTCCGAGCTGCTGACGGTGGCCGTCACCGCCCTGGGCTCGCTCGAGGGCCGCGAGCCGGTGACGCGGTCGGGCGCCCGTCCCGGTGACGTGGTGGCGGTGGCAGGGCGGCTGGGCTGGGCCGCGGCCGGGCTGGCCGTGCTCTCCCGCGGGTTCCGCTCACCCCGGGTGCTCGTGGAGGCGCACCGGCGGCCGGCCCCGCCGTACGCGCAGGGACCCCAGGCCGCCACGCTCGGCGCCACCGCGATGATCGACGTGAGCGACGGGCTCGTGCAGGACCTGGGACACGTCGCGGCCGCGAGCGGCGTCCGCATCGACATCGCCTCCGGTGTGCTGGAGATCCCCGACGCCTTCACCGACACGGCCCGGGCGCTCAACGCCGACCCGCTGCGGTGGGTGCTCACGGGTGGCGAGGACCACGCCCTCGCCGCGTGCTTCCCGGCCGGCACCGACCTGCCCGCCGGCTGGCGGCTCGTCGGCCGGGTGTCCGAGGGTGAGGGGCTGCTCGTCGACGGCGAGCCCTACGAGGGGCCCGGGGGCTGGCAGTCCTTCTGACAGCTGCGGCCGGACAGCGAAGAGGCCGGCCACCTGAGGGTGGGCCGGCCTCTGTCGGGGCGGGAGGTCAGCGGGTGACCTTGCCCGCCTTCAGGCACGAGGTGCAGACGTTGAGGCGCTTCGGCGTGCGGCCGACCATCGCGCGCACCGTCTGGATGTTCGGGTTCCAGCGGCGCTTGGTGCGGCGGTGCGAGTGCGAGATGTTGTGACCGAAGCCCGGCCCCTTGCCGCAGACGTCGCAGTTGGCAGCCACGGGAGACACTCCAGATTGCGAGGGTGGACGAGCATGGGAGGGCGCCCGGGGTCTCCCGGGCAACCGCAGCAGGGTAACCGAGAGGGGCGCCGCCACGCCAACCGGCGGTGGCACCCGGCCGCCCGACTGCCACCCGGCCGCCCGACTACCCTGCGGCGTGAGCCGCTCGTGACCGCGCCGACCCGAGGAGCAGGACCCCGCACATGCCGCCGACGCCGCTGCGAGTGCTCGACGCCGCTGCCCTGCGGGCGTGGGCGCAGGCCGCGAAGGCTGCGCTCGGCGAGGCCCGCGAGGAGATCGACTCCCTCAACGTCTACCCGGTGCCGGACGGCGACACCGGCACGAACCTGTACCTCACCGTCGAGGCGGCGGTCGAGGCGCTGTCCGAGGTGGAGGCGGACGCCGGGCCCGGCGAGGTCCTGGCCGCCCTGGCCGAGGGGACGCTGCTCGGCGCGCGCGGCAACTCCGGGGTCATCCTCAGCCAGATGGTGCGCGGCCTGTCCGAGGCCCTCGGCGACGAGGAGGTGGACGCGGACGCGCTCGGCCGGGCGCTGACGCTCGCCAGCGAGGCCGCCTACGCCGCCGTGGCCGAGCCGGTGGAGGGCACGATGCTCACGGTGGCCCGGGCCGCCGCCGAGGCGGCGTGCGACGCCGCCGGGCAGGACGGGCTCGCCCACGTCGTCACGGTCGCCGCGCAGCGGGCCCGGGAGGCGCTCGCCCGCACCCCCGAGCAGCTGGAGGTCCTGCGGCGGGCCGGCGTGGTGGACGCCGGCGGCCGCGGGGTCTGCGTCCTGCTGGACGCGCTGGAAGGCGTCGTCACCGGTCAGGTGCACCACCCCACGCCGGAGGAGCGACGCGCCGAGAGCGGGCCGGTGCACCACCCCCACATCGACATCGCGCGCGACGGCCCGGCGTACGAGGTGATGTACCTCCTCGACGCGCCGGCGGCGGCCATCCCGTCGCTACGGGAGACGCTCGGGCCGCTCGGCGACTCGCTCGTGGTGGTGGGCGGCGAGCCCACCTGGAACGTCCACGTGCACGTCGACGACGTGGGCGCCGCCATCGAGGCCGGCGTCGAGGCGGGGCGGCCGCACCGCATCCGCGTGACCAGCTTCCGCGACGCCGCGCTGCAGCAGGACCAGGCGAGCCCCCAGGGCAGGGGCGTCGTGTCCGTGGTCGCGGGACAGGGCCTCGGCGCGCTGTTCGAGGCGGCCGGCGCCACCGTCGTGCCGGGTGGCCCGGGTCGGCGCGCGTCGACGGCCGAGCTGCTCGAGGGCGTACGCCGGGCCCGCACCCGGGACGTCATCGTCCTCCCCAACGACGCCGACAGCCTGGCGGTCGCCGAGGCCGCCGCCGCGGCGGCCCGGGACGAGGGACTGCGCGTCGCCGTGATCCCGACCCGGGCCAGCGTGCAGGCCATCGCCGCGCTGGCCGTGCACGACCCGGAGCGCCGGTTCGAGGACGACGTGGTCCACATGACCGCGGCGGCCGGGCACTGCCGGCACGGCGGGGTCACCGTGGCCTCCCGCCAGGCCGTGACGATGGCCGGCGTGTGCCGGGAGGGGGACGTGCTCGGCATCATCGAGGGCGACTTCGCCGTGATCGGCGACGACGCCGTCGCCGTCGCCTGCACCGTGCTCGACCGGATGCTGGGCTCGGGCGGCGAGCTCGTGACCTTCGTGACGGGGGCGGACGCCGACGGCGCCCTCGCCCCCGCCCTTGTCGAGCACCTGCACCGCACCCGGCCGGAGGTCGACACCGTCGTCTACGAGGGGGGCCAGCCGCGCTACCCGCTGCTGCTGGGGGTCGAGTGAGCGGCGGCGCCACGGACCTCACCGCCCCGCTGCGCCGCGTGGTCGGCGACCGGACCGCCAAGGCGCTCTCCGACGGCCTCGGGCTGGAGACAGTCGAGGACCTGCTGCGCCATTACCCGCGCCGCTACTACGAGCGCGGCGAGCTCACCGACCTGGCCCGGTTGCGCCCGGGGGAGCACGTCACCGTGCAGGCGACCGTCAGGTCGGTGACGGGCAAGCGCATCCGAACCAAGCTGCACAAGCTCGACGTGGTCGTCACCGACGGCCGGACCAGCCTCACCCTCACCTTCTTCAACAAGCCCTGGCTCGCCGACCGGCTGCCCGCCGGCACGGAGGCGTTGTTCGCGGGCAAGGCCGAGCTGTTCAACCGCAAGGTCCAGCTCACCAACCCGGAGGTGCACGTCGGCGACGACGACTCCTTCGCCGGCGGCCTGCTGCCCGTCTACCCCGCGACGGCCAAGATGGCGTCCTGGCGCATCGGTCAGTGCGTGCGCCTCGTGCTCGACACCCTGGGGGAGGTCCCCGACCCGCTGCCCGAGGAGGTGCGCGCGCGGCGCGCGCTGCTGCCGCTGCGTGACGCGCTCCTGCTCGTGCACCGGCCCACGTCCCGGGCCGAGGTGGGGCGGGCCCGGGCGCGGTTGCGGTACGACGAGGCCTTCCTGCTGCAGGCCGTGCTGGCCCAGCGGCGAGCGGCCGCGGCCGCGATGCCCGCGACCCCCCGCGTGGCGTCGGCGTCGGGCCTGCTCGCGGCGTTCGACGGGCGGCTGCCGTTCGTGCTGACCGACGGCCAGCAGGCCGTCTCGGCCACCATCGCGCACGACCTGGGCCGGTCGCATCCGATGCACCGGCTGCTGCAGGGCGAGGTCGGCTCGGGCAAGACCGTGGTCGCGCTGCGCGCGATGCTCGCCGTGGTCGATGCCGGCGGCCAGGCCGCTCTCCTCGCCCCCACGGAGGTGCTCGCCCAGCAGCACCACCGCTCGATCTGCGCCATGCTCGGGCCGCTCGCCGAGCGGGGGCTGCTGGGCGGCTCCGAGACGGGCACCCGGGTGGCGCTGCTGACCGGCTCGCAGCCCACCGCCGCCCGGCGGGCGAGCCTGCTCGACGTCGCCTCCGGCGAGGCGGGCATCGTCGTCGGCACGCACGCCCTCATCCAGGACGCCGTCGACTTCTTCGACCTCGGCCTGGTCGTCGTCGACGAGCAGCACCGGTTCGGGGTCGAGCAGCGCGACGCGCTGCGGGCCAAGGCGGCCAAGCCACCCCACGTGCTCGTGATGACCGCCACGCCCATCCCGCGGACCGTCGCGATGACCGTGTTCGGCGACCTCGACGTGTCGACCCTCACCGAGCTGCCCAAGGGCCGCTCGCCCATCACCACCCACGTCGTGCCGGCCGGCGAGCGGCCGCACTACCTCGACCGGGCCTGGGAGCGGGTGCGCGAGGAGGTGGCCGCGGGTCACCAGGCGTACGTCGTGTGCCCGCGCATCGGTGACGCGGAGGGCGCCGAGGAGGACAGCGGGGACGCGCCGGCCGAGGACGCGGTCGACGAGACCGCGCCCCGCCGGCCCCCGCTCGCGGTGCTCGACGTCGCCGCGCTGCTCGCGGACGGGCCCCTGGCCGGGCTGCGACTCGGCGTGCTCCACGGTCGGCTGCCCTCCGACGCGAAGGACGACATGATGCGGCGGTTCGCCGCCGGCGAGGTGGACGTGCTCGTCGCGACCACCGTCATCGAGGTCGGTGTCGACGTGCCCAACGCGACGGCGATGGTGGTCATGGACGCCGACCGGTTCGGCGTCTCCCAGCTGCACCAGCTGCGCGGGCGGGTCGGGCGCGGCGCGGCGCCCGGGCTGTGCCTGCTCGTCACCGACACGCCAAGCGAGTCGCCGGCCCGGGAGCGGCTGGACGCCGTCGCCGCAACCCTCGACGGCTTCGAGCTGTCGCGCATCGACCTGGAGCAGCGCCGTGAGGGCGACGTGCTGGGCGCCTCCCAGTCGGGCCGGCGCAGCAGCCTCAAGCTGCTGGCCGTGATCCGGGACGAGGACGTCATCGACGCCGCCCGGCAGGACGCGAGTGCGCTCGTCGAGGCCGACCCGGGCCTCGAGCGGCACCCGGCCCTGGCGGCCGCGGTGGCCGCGCTGGTCGAGGAGGAGCGCGCCGAGTACCTGGAGAAGGCGTGACCCGGGTGATCGCGGGCGCCGCGCGGGGCCGGCGGCTCGCGGTCCCGGCAGGCCACGGCACGCGGCCCACCTCGGACCGGGCCCGCGAGGGCCTGTTCTCCACGCTCGAGGCGCTGCGCGGCACGCTGGCCGGCGCGCGGGTCCTCGACCTCTATGCGGGGTCGGGGGCCGTGGGGCTGGAGGCCCTCAGCAGGGGCGCGGCCGCCGCCCTGCTCGTCGAGGCCGACCGCAAGGCCGCCCGGGTGGTGCGCGCCAACGTCGAGGCGCTCGGCCTGCCGGGTGCGGACGTGCACGCAGGCCCGGTCGACCGGCTGGTGGCGGGTGCCGCGCCGTCCCCGGCGTACGACGTGGTCTTCCTCGACCCGCCCTACGACCTCGCCGACGACCAGGTGCGCGGGGTGCTGGAGGCCGCGCGCGACCACGGCTGGCTGGCCGAGGGCGCGGTGGTCGTGGTGGAGCGCGCCACCCGGGGCGGGCCCTGGGCGTGGCCGGCCGGCATCGTCGAGGTGCGGTCCCGCCGCTACGGTGAGGCCACCCTTTGGTACGGTCGCGCCGCCGGAACCTGAGCGAGGGAGCTGCCCCCGTGCGCCGCTGCGTGTGCCCCGGGTCCTTCGACCCCGTGACCAACGGACACCTCGACGTCATCGAGCGCGCCAGCCGGCTCTACGACGAGGTCACCGTCGCGGTGCTCGTCAACAAGTCGAAGCAGGGTCTGTTCAGCGTCGAGGAGCGCATCGAGCTCCTCACCGAGGTGACCGCGCACTTCGGCAACGTCGTCATCGACTCGTTCCACGGCCTGCTCGTCGACTACGCGCGCGAGCACGGCATCCCCGTCATCGTCAAGGGGCTGCGGGCCGTCAGCGACTTCGACTACGAGCTGCAGATGGCGCAGATGAACCACCGCCTGACCGGCGTCGAGACACTCTTCGTGGCCACCAACCCGGAGTATTCGTTCCTTTCCTCTAGTCTCGTGAAGGAAGTCGCCACATTCGGAGGGGACGTCTCGGGCCTCGTTCCTGACGTCGTCCTCCGTCGCCTAGCGTCACGCCTCGGTTACGCTGAGCCCACCTAAGCCGATCCAGCCGACCTCGAGGAACCGCTTCCTGTGGACGTCCACGACAAGCTCGACGAGCTCACCGCCACCGTCGAGAACGCCCGGTCGATGCCCATGTCCGCCTCATGCATCGTCAACCGCGGCGAGCTGCTCGGCATGCTCGAGGAGCTCCGCGAGCTGCTGCCCGAGGAGTTCCGGCACGCCCAGATGCTCCTGCAGGACCGGGAGGCGGTGGTCGACGAGGGACGGCGGGAGGCCGGGCGCCTGATCGAGGAGGCCGAGGTCGAGCGGGCCCGGCTGGTGTCCGAGGCCGAGATCGTCGCCGAGGCCGTCCGGCAGGCCGAGCAGATCCGGGACGCCGCCGCCCAGGAGGCACAGGCCATGCGGCACGAGGTCGACGACTACGTCGACACCAAGCTCGCGAACTTCGAGGTGGTGCTCGACAAGACGCTGGCGGCCGTGCACCGCGGCCGGGACAAGCTGCGCGGCCTGAGCCCGCACGACGAGCTCGCTGACGGGCACCCGCTGGACGACTCCGCCTTCCCCGGCTGAGTTGGGTGCCCGCCGGGTGGTCGGGTAACCTACCTCTGGTTTCGTCCGAGACCGAGAAGTCGCCATGCCCGAAGAGAGCAGGAGACCCCTGACCCGCCTAGACCCTCGGCAGCCCCTCGTGCTCGACACCCGAGAGCTGGGGCGCCGCCCAGGATCGATGCGGAAGGTCTCCCGCGCTGTTCCGGCTCCGGCGGGTCTCGGTGTCGACGTGCTCGGCGTCCCCGAGGGCTCCCAGCTCGACCTCGACCTCCGGCTCGAGTCGGTGATGGAGGGCGTGCTGGTCTCTGGGACGGTGAGCGCGCGGGTCTCGGGGGAGTGCGTGCGCTGCCTCGACCCGATCACGAGCGATCTCGTGGTCGACCTGCAGGAGCTCTACGCCTACCCGGGCGCGGACGCCGTCGACGACGAGGACGAGCTGCCTGAGCTCGAGGGCGATCTGATCGACCTCGAGCCCGGGCTGCGGGACGCGGTGGTGCTCGCACTGCCGCTGCAGCCGGTGTGCCGGGAGGACTGCCCCGGGCTGTGCCCCACCTGTGGGGTGCGCCTGGCGGACGAACCCGAGCACCGGCACGAGGCCGCCGACCCCCGGTGGGCGGCCCTGAGTGGGCTGTTGGAAGAACCGACCGAGGAGAAGTAGTGGCCGTTCCCAAGCGGAAGATGTCGCGCAGCAACACCCGCTCGCGACGGGCGCAGTGGAAGACCACCGCTGCCCCTCTCGTCACGTGCAAGCGGTGCCGGGAGCCCAAGCTGGCCCACGCTGCCTGCCCGACGTGCGGTACGTACAACGACCGTCCGGTCCTCGACGTCTGAGCCGCGCTTGAGCGCCGGTTCAGGCCGCCGGTCGGCGGTCCGAGGAGAACAAGCGGACCTGTGCGACCTGCTCGGTGTCGTGATCGAGCAGGCGCTGCTCGAGCGCGCCCTGACGCACCGCTCGTTCGCCTATGAGAACGGCGGGCTGCCGACCAACGAGCGGCTCGAGTTCCTGGGCGACTCGGTGCTCGGCCTCGTCGTCACCGACGCCCTCTTCCGCAACCATCCCGAGCTGCCCGAGGGCCAGCTCGCCAAGCTGCGGGCGGCCGTCGTCAACATGCGTGCCCTGGCCGACGTCGCCCGCGACCTCGACCTCGGCACGTACATCCGCCTGGGCCGCGGCGAGGAGGCGACGGGCGGGCGGGACAAGTCCTCGATCCTGGCCGACACGCTCGAGGCGCTGCTCGGCGCCGTCTACCTCGACAGCGGCCTCGACGACGCCTCGGCGCTCGTCCACCGGCTCTTCGACCCGCTCATCGAGGAGGCCGCGACGCTCGGTGCCGGCCTGGACTGGAAGACCAGCCTGCAGGAGCTGACGGCCACCGGCGCGCTCGGCGTTCCGGAGTACGTCGTGACCGAGAGCGGGCCCGACCACGAGAAGGTCTTCCGCGCCGTCGTGCAGGTGGCCGGCGAGACCTACGGCGAGGGCACCGGACGCAGCAAGAAGGAAGCCGAGCAGGAGGCCGCGGAGTCGGCCTGGCGCGCCATCCGCGAGATCGTGGCCGAGGCCGCCGCGGCCGCCGACAGCCAGGAGGCCACCGGGGACGGGGCCGCCGTCGAGGAGCCCACCCGCTGACATGCCCGAGCTGCCCGAGGTCGAGGTCGTCCGCAGGGGGCTCGAGAGGTGGGTGGTCGGCCGCACGATCGAGCGGGTCACCGTCGCGCACCCCCGCGCGGTGCGCCGTCATGTGGGTGGCGCCGACGACTTCGCCGCCCGGCTCGCCGGGCGCACGGTCACCGCGGCCTGCCGGCGGGGTAAGTACCTGTGGCTGCCGCTCGACGGCGGCGACGCCCTGCTTGCCCACCTCGGGATGAGCGGCCAGCTGCTGGTGCGGCCTGTCGAGGCCCCCGACGAGACGCACCTGCGGGTGCGCTTCCGGTTCACCGACGGCGACACCGACCTGCGGTTCGTCGACCAGCGCACCTTTGGCGGCCTGGTGCTCGTCGACGGCCCGGCCGACCCGCCGTACGTCATCGCCCACATCGCCCGCGACCCGCTCGACCCGGCGTTCGACGAGGCGGCGTTCACGGCCGCCCTGCGGCGCCGGCACACCGGCCTCAAGCGCGCGCTGCTGGACCAGACGCTGGTGAGCGGCATCGGCAACATCTACGCGGACGAGGCGCTCTGGCGGGCCCGGCTGCACTACGCCCGTCCGACCGAGACCATGACCAGGGCTCAGGTCGGCACCGTGCTCGCCGCGGCGCGGGAGGTGATGGCCGCGGCTCTGGGGGAGGGGGGCACGTCCTTCGACGCGCTCTACGTCAACGTCAACGGGGAGAGCGGCTACTTCGACCGGTCGCTCGCGGTGTACGGCCGGGCGGGCGAGCCCTGCCTGCGCTGCGGGACCCCGGTGCGGCGCGAGCCGTTCATGAACCGCTCGTCGTACTTCTGCCCGACCTGCCAGCCGCGGCCGCGGCGGGGCCGCTGGTAGCCGCGCGATACTGCGCCCGTGAGCGACGTCGTCGAGCAGGGCGGGCGGGACGGCCGCCGGCTGTCCGCGCTGTGGCGACGGGTCCTGGCCGTCGTGCTGGCGGCCGCCGCGGCCGCGCTGCTGTGGCGGGCGGGGGTGCTGTCCGGCGGCTCTACGCCATCCGCGAGCCCGAGCGCGGAGGCGACCCCTCGCACGTCCTCACCCCGCCTCGTCGTGGCCGACGGCCGACGTCTCGTGCGGTACGGCGGGGAGGGCGCCACGCGGGCGGGCGGGCTGCCGTCCGGCGTGGCCGACGGCACCTCCCTGCTCACCGTGGACGACACCGGGGAGCCCGTGGTCCTGGGCGTGGTCGGCGGCAGGCTCTTCCGCGCCGACCCGCAGAGCACGGCGCCGGCGGTCGACGTCGGCCCCGCCGCCGCGGTGGTCGACCGAGCTCCGGACGGCACGGACGTGTTCGTGCGGCTCGGGCCCGAGGACGGCGGGCGTCTCGTGGCCGTGGACGCGCGCAGCGGCATCGTCGTCGACCGCGACCCGTTCCCCGGCTACGACGGCACCGGGGGATGGGAGCCGCGGGGGGCGGTGGCCATCTACGGGGCCACCGGCATGCTGCTGGGCCGGCCGGCGGCCGACGGCGAGGAGCTGGTGGTCGCGTGGTCCCGCGAGGACATCGCGGCGGGGCGCACGCCGCGGCGCCTGCCGGTCGGAGCCCGGGGCCGGCTGCTCGGGGTCTCCAGCGACTGGGTCCTGGTCCAGCACGGCCCGTGCCCGGGTGCAGGGTGCCGGCTGGAGATCGTGACCGTCGTGACGCCGTACGGGGTCCGCAGCCGTGACGTCGAGCCGCCGCGGGGCTGGCACTTCACGCCGGGGCCCGTCGGCGGACGGTCGCACGACGCGCTGGTGCCCGTCGTCGCGGGGCGTGGCGACGTGACCGCCCTGGCACGCCTGGTCCCGGGCGGGGCGAACGCCCTGCTGGTGCGCGGGTCCGAGGGCGTGGTGCTCCCTGCGGGGGTGGTCGACGAGGCCGACGGCTCCGTCTACTTCGCGGTTGCGGAGGAGGACGGCCGGCGCAAGGTCCTCGGCTGGCATCCCGACCGGCCCACCGGCGTGGTCCCGGTGCCCACGGGGGGCGCCCTGCCTCCGACGGCGCGGCTGGTCTGCGTGTGCGGCTGAGCCGCGCCCGCGGGGCCTAGCATCGGGCCGTGAGCCGGGGCCGTGGGCGGTGGGGGGTCGTCGCCGCCGTCGGCGCGGCCGTCCTCGCGGTCACCGGCGTCGCCGCCGGGCTGGCGGGCCGCGTGGGTCGCGACCGCACGCCGGACGACGCTGCCACGGCGTCGGTGGAGCTCGTGCAGTACCGCCGCGACGAGGTCAACGGCACGATCCAGGTCAGCCTGACCAACCGCGGCACCGGGCCGCTGCGCGTCGACCGGGTGGCCCTCGCCGTACCCGGCTTCGACACCCCCGGGCCCGTCACGGTCGATGCGACCGTCCCGCCCCGGCAGACCGTCGACCTGCGCACGTCCTACGGGCGACCACGGTGCGGCGGCGAGAGCCCCGCGCCGGGGTCCGCCGTCGTGCGGCTCTGGCTCTCGGCCGGCGGGACGGCGGGGCGGGAGGTGCGCCTGGCCCCCGGCGGGGCCTCGACCGGCCTGCTGGCCCGGATCATGGCCCGGGAGTGCCTGGCCGCCCGGCTGGAACGGGAGGTCGCGCTGCGGTTCGGGCCCACGTGGCGGCAGGAGACGGTCGCGGGTGCGGTCCGGCTGCACGGCACCCTCGTGGCCAGGCTGGCGGACGGGGCCCCGCCGCGGGACCTCACGCAGCTGGCCGGCACCGTCATCTACGACCTGGCGCCCGAGCCCTCGGCGGCCCGGCGCCCGCTCGCCCGCCTGGACGCCGGGCACCGCACCGCCTCCGTGCCCGTCGTCGTCTCGCTGTCGCGCTGCGACGGGCATGCCCGTGGCGAGACGAAGAAGCCGTACGCCTTCCTGGTGTGGCTCGCCGAGCCGGGCGGGGAGGAGCAGTCGGTCGTGGTGCCGGTGAGCGCGGCGGACCGGGCTCGACTGCAGGCGGTATGCCCCCTATGACCGGCACCCGGGCGCCCGTCACCCGGACGGCGCAGCGGTGGGCGTGATGAGCCCGTGACCTATTGACCGGCGCCGGGGGTGGGTGCGACCCTTGTGGGAACCCCGTCAGCCGCCCGCAGTCACCCTGCGCTGCGGCGGCGGCCACAACCCTCATCCCGGCCCGCACCCAGGGTCCGGACGGCTGGAGGATCGCCCATGGCGAAGGCTCTCATCGGTCATGTCGGTGGCCCCGACCCGCGGGTCGTGCTCGAGGTCCGACGACTGCGGCAGAGAGTGCGTGATCTGGAGTCCGAGGTGCTGAGGCTGAGGGCGGAGAACGACGCCCTCTCCACGCCGGTCACCGACGGCGAGCTCATCGCACTCGACGTGAGCAAGGAGCCGGTGCTGGCCTAGCGGCCTCACCGACTCACCACCGGGACGCCCCGTGGGGCGTCCCGTTCTCATGTCCGGATGCCTCCGCGGACCGTGACCTGTCTCGCATCTCGTCGTTTTCCGGACATGGGGGGCGGGTAAGCCTCTCAGCCAGGAGCAGCCCGCCCGGGCCGCCTCCTGCCGACCGTCCTGGGAGGCCTCCGGTGTCCACGTCCCGCCTCACGCGTGCGACGGCGGTGGTGGCCGCCCTCGGCGCCGCCACCCTGCTCGGCACCGCCTCGCCCGCGGCCGCACACTCCGGCGGCAGCGACGCCTCCCGGGAGCAGAAGCGCCAGCAGTTCATGGACGGCGTGAGCGTGCCGGTGGTGTCCAGCCCCAACATCCGCTTCGTGGGGAACTTCCCCGACACGGCCGCCATCTCAGGCGTCTTCGCGAAGTCGGCCCCGTACTTCTACGTGTCGAGCACGGACAGCATCAGCGTGTACGACGTGTCCGACCCGGTCCACCCGCGGCTGACCGGCACGCTGCCCAACCTCGTCTTCGAGAACGAGGCCATGAACTACGGCGAGAAGGTCGTCGACGGGGTCGTGAACCGGTTCGTGCTGGTGGGCGCGGACCTGGTGGAGTACGCCCCCACCGAGCCGGACCACATCGGCCGCACCAACGAGGTGATGCTCGTCGACGTCACCGACCCGGCGCACCCGCGGGTCCGCTCCCGCGTCGCGACGCGGACGAACACGCACACCGTCTCGTGCGTGCGGGAGACCGACTGCCGCTACGCCTACACCGCCGGTCGCAACGGCCAGTTCTCGGTCATCGACCTGACCGACCTCGACGCCCCGAAGGAGCTCGGCGTCTTCAGCTCGCCGGCCGGTGGCCCCAACGCGGTCTTCACCAGCGGGGCCGGGCACAAGTGGAACTTCGACGAGGCCGGCTACGGCGTGCACACCGGCTCCGGTGGCAGCGCCGTCTTCGACGTGTCCGACCCCACCCGGCCACGGCTGGTCACCACCACTGACGAGCACGGCACGCAGAGCCCCTGGAACGACTTCATCCACCACAACTCATGGCGCCCCAACGCCTCGCGCTTCACGCCCGGGGCGGCGCCGAGCGTGGCGAACGGCAACGTGCTGCTCGTCACCGAGGAGGACTACGAGAACACCGACTGCGCGACCGCCGGCAGCCTGCAGACCTGGTACGTGGACCGCCTCGACGGCACGCCGGCGGCCGTCCACCCGCTCGATCGCATCAACCCGGTCGACCTGGGCGAGGGCGTCGCCACCCCGCAGATGGCCTTCTGCTCGGCGCACTGGTTCGACTACCACCAGAGCGGCATCGTGGCCCAGGGCTACTACGAGGGCGGCCTGCGGCTGATCGACGTCCGGGACGCCCGGGACATCAAGGAGTACGGCTACGTCGCGAGCGGGCTCTCCGAGGTCTGGGACGCCTACTGGGTGCCCGAGCGGAACAAGAACGGTGTCGCGACCGGCCGCAAGACGAACGTCGTCTACACGGTCGACGCCGTGCGCGGCCTCGACGTCTACACCGTCGACCTGCCCGGGGCCACGTCCACGCCGCTGCTCGGCGCCGTCGGGGCCGGCGCGGGCGACGGCACCCCGCAGCTCGTGATCCTGGGCCTGCTCGTGGCCGGCCTGACCGGCCTCGGCGTGGCCAGGCGCCGCCGCCTCGGGGCCCTCCCGCCCGCCTGACCCCCGTTCAGGCAGCGATCATGCACGAATCGTCGCTCCGCGCGCGCTGATCCGTGCGGGTCGCCGGTGTCGACCGACGGTTCGTGCATGATCGCTGCGGTTAAGGGGGTGGCGGGTCGGCGGGTCTGCGGGTCTGCGCGTCTGCGCGGCACGGAGGGCACGCACCGGTAAGGTTGGCCCCGGCCTTCCCCACAGCCGACGTACGCCGCCGCCAGCGGCGAGCCCCGATTGCCGCCCAGCGGTGCCCGACGAACCGCCGCAGGCGTCCCGAGGAGTTTCGCGCAGTGCATCTGAAGAGCCTCACCCTCAAGGGCTTCAAGTCGTTCGCGTCGGCGACCACGTTCCGCTTCGAGCCGGGCATCACGGCCGTCGTCGGCCCCAACGGCTCCGGCAAGTCCAACGTCGTCGACGCGCTCGCCTGGGTGATGGGCGAGCAGGGCGCGAAGTCGCTGCGCGGCGGCAAGATGGAGGACGTCATCTTCGCCGGTACGGCGGGGCGCCCCCCGCTCGGCCGGGCCGAGGTGTCCCTCACCATCGACAACACCGACGGCGCCCTGCCGATCGACTACACCGAGGTCACCATCTCGCGGATCATGTTCCGCAACGGCGGCTCGGAGTACTCCATCAACGGCCAGCCCTGCCGGCTGCTCGACGTCCAGGAGCTGCTGTCCGACTCCGGCATCGGCCGGGAGATGCACGTCATCGTCGGGCAGGGCCAGCTCGACTCGGTGCTGTCGTCGGGCCCCGAGGAGCGGCGCGGCTTCATCGAGGAGGCCGCCGGAGTCCTCAAGCACCGCAAGCGCAAGGAGAAGGCGCTGCGCAAGCTCGAGGCCATGCAGGCCAACCTCACCCGGGTGCAGGACCTCACCGCCGAGCTGCGCCGCCAGCTCAAGCCGCTCGGCCGGCAGGCCGAGGTGGCCCGGCGGGCCGGCGTGATCCAGTCCGACCTGCGCGACGCCCGGCTGCGGCTGCTCGCCGACGACCTGGTGCAGATGACCTCGACGCTCGAGGCGGAGGTCGCCGACGAGACGGCCCTGCGCCAGCGCCGCAGCGAGGTCGAGCGGATGCTCGCGCAGGCCCAGGAGCGCGAGGCCGAGCTCGAGCAGACCGCGACGGCCGAAGCGCCGGCCCTGGCCCGCGCCCAGGAGACGTGGTACCGCCTGTCCTCGCTGCGGGAACGCTTCCGCGGCACCGGCGGGTTGGCCGCCGAGCGGGTCCGGCACCTGGCCGAGGAGCCCGAGGAGGAGCGGTCCGGGCGCGACCCCGACCAGCTCGAGGCACAGGCCCGGCAGGTTCGCGAGCAGGAGCAGGAGATCGCGGTCGCCGTCGAGCGCGACCGGCAGGCGCTGTCCGCCGCCGTGACCGCTCGACAGGAGTCCGAGGAGGCGCTGGCCGTCGAGGAGAAGCGCGTGGCCGCCGCCGCCCGTGCCGCAGCCGACCGGCGCGAGGGCCTGGCCCGGCTCGCCGGTCAGGTCGCCGCCCGCCGCAGCAGGGTGGAGGCCGGCGAGGCCGAGGTGGGGCGCCTGACGCCGGCGCTGGACGAGGCCCGCCAGCGGGCCGAGCGCGCGCAGGCGGAGTTCACCGCGCTGGAGACCCAGGTGGCCGGCCTCGACGCGGGCGAGGAGGACCTCGACTCCGATCACGAGGAGGCCTCGCAGCGCCTCGCCGCGGCCGAGGAGCGGGTGGACGCGCTGCGGGCCGAGGAGCGCGACGCCGAGCGTGAGCGGGCTGCGCTGGTGGCCCGAAAGGAGGCTCTCGAGCTGGGGCTGGCCCGCAAGGACGGCGCCGGCACGCTGCTCGCCGCGGGTGACCGGCTGACCGGCGTGCTCGGCTCGGTCGCCGCGCTGGTCACCGTGGAGGCCGGGTTCGAGACGGCCGTCGCGGCCGCGCTGGGCACGGCCGCGGACGCGGTCGCGGTCGCGGACGTGGGCTCGGCCGTCGACGCGATCCGGCTGCTCAAGGCCGACGACGCGGGTCGCGCGGGCATGCTCGTCGGCTCGGCCGGCTCCCCGTCGTACGCCGTGGACGGTGCCCGCCCGGCGCTGCCCGCCGGCGCCCGCCACGCCCTCGACCTGGTCACCGTGCCGGCCGAGCTGCGCCCGGCCCTGGCCCGGCTGCTCGCCGGCGTCGCCGTCGTGGAGGGTCTCGCCGAGGGCCGCGCCCTCGTCGAGCGGGAGCCGTCGCTCGTGGCCGTCACGCGCGAGGGTGACGTGCTCGGCGCGGCCCGCGCCGAGGGCGGCTCGGCCTCGGCGCCGAGCCTGCTCGAGGTCCAGGCCGCCGTCGACGAGGCCGGCAACCGGCTCGCCGAGGCGAGCCACCGCCTCGACCGGCTGCGCTTCGCCCTGCAGGCCGCGGTCGAGGAGCGGGAGGTCGCGGGCCGCGACGTGCAGGCCGCGCTCGACCGGCTGCACGAGAGCGACGCCCGGATGGCCGCGGTCGCCGAGCAGCTCGGGCAGCTCGGCGCACAGGCCCGCTCGGCGCGCGGCGAGGCCGAGCGCCTGGAGCGCTCGATCGCCGCGGCCGGCGAGCAGCTCGACGCCGACCGGGCCGCGCTCCGCGAGCTGGAGGAGCGGCTGTCGGCCGCCGAGGTCGCGCCCGACGAGGGGGAGCCGGACACCGCCGCCCGCGACGAGCTGGCCGAGCGCTGCCGCGCCGGCCGCCAGGCCGAGATGGAGGCCCGCCTCGCGGTCCGCACCGGCGAGGAGCGGGCCCGGGCCCTCTCCGGCCGGGCCGAGCAGCTGGACCGGGCCGCCGCGCAGGAGCGCGAGGCCCGCGCCCGGGCCGTGGCCCGCCGGGAGCGGCGGGCCCGCGAGGCCGCCGTCGCCAAGGCGGTGGCGCTGGCCGCGCAGACCGTCCTCGCCCGCCTGGAGCACTCCCTGTCGCTCGCGGCGCAGGAGCGCGAGCGGGCCGAGCAGGCCCGCGCCGCCCGCGACGCCGAGCGGACCGCCCTGCGTGCCCGCACCCGCGAGCTCGCCGGCGAGATGGACAAGCTGACGGACAGCGTCCACCGCGACGAGGTCGCCCGCGCCGAGCAGCGGCTGCGGATCGAGGCGCTGCAGCAGAAGGCGCTCGAGGAGCTCGGCGTCGAGCCGGACACGCTCGTCGAGGAGTACGGACCGCACCAGCTCGTGCCGCCGTCCCCGCCGGTGCCGGGGGAGGAGCCGGAGGAGGGCGCGCCCGAGCCGCAGCCGGTGCCCTTCGTCCGCGCCGAGCAGGAGAAGCGGCTGAGGGCCGCCGAGCGGGCGCTCGCCCTGCTCGGCAAGGTGAACCCCCTGGCCCTGGAGGAGTACGCCGCGCTCGAGGAGCGCCACCAGTTCCTCTCCGAGCAGCTCGAGGACCTCAAGGCCACCCGGCGCGACCTGCTCGACATCGTCCGCGAGGTCGACGAGCGGGTCGAGCAGGTGTTCACCGCGGCCTACCACGACACCGCGCGGGAGTTCGAGGGCGTCTTCTCCCGGCTCTTCCCGGGCGGCGAGGGCCGGCTGGTGCTGACCGACCCGGGCGACATGCTGACCACCGGCATCGAGGTCGAGGCGCGGCCCCCGGGCAAGAAGGTCAAGCGGCTCTCGCTGCTGTCCGGCGGCGAGCGCTCGCTCACCGCGGTGGCGCTGCTGGTCGCCATCTTCAAGGCCCGGCCGAGCCCGTTCTACGTGATGGACGAGGTCGAGGCCGCGCTCGACGACACCAACCTCGGCCGGCTCATCACGATCATGGAGGAGCTGCGCGAGGCCAGCCAGCTGATCGTGATCACGCACCAGAAGCGCACGATGGAGGTCGCCGACGCGCTGTACGGCGTGTCGATGCGCGGCGACGGCGTCACGAGCGTCATCGGGCAGCGGCTGCGCGAGGCCGAGCCGGCCTGACCCGTCCCGCACCCCTCGTGCGGTTTGACTCGCCTGCTAGCGGGAACGCCGCTGGCGTGAGCCAGTTGATCTCCTTCCACCTGCTGATCGGCGCCCTGGGGCTGACGGTGCTCGCGTTCGTCGCCTTCCCCTACCGCGGCCGACCGGTGCCTCGGGCGGAGCGGCTGACCGAGAAGGTCGCCGAGGTGGTCCAGCGGGTCGACCCGGGCGAGGCCCCGCCGTACGGCGTGCTCACGACGCCGGAGAAGGCGCGCCGCCTCGCGCGCCGGTTCGAGCTCGCCGAGTGGAAGGTGCGCCAGGGCGCTCGCGCGCTCGCCACTGTCGGTCGCGGCGACGGCTGACCCCTTCGGAGCCGTGGGCTCCGCTCTGCGAGACTGGCACGTCGTGGAGACCGTCATCATCGTCCTGGCCGTTCTCGCGCTCGCGCTCGTCGTCGGCGCGATCGGGTTCGTCGGCGGCCGCCGTCGCAAGCCCCGCAAGGCACCGCTGCCCCCGATCCGGGACACCGAGACACCTGTCGACCTGTCCACGGGCGACGTCCGCGTCATCGAGCGCGAGCGACCCGCCGAGGTCGAGGAGCCGGTCCTCGAGGAGCCGGTGCTGGAGAAGCCGGCGCCGACCGCCGGCCGGCTGGCCCGGCTGCGCGACCGGCTGGGCCGGTCGCAGACCACGCTGGGCCGTGGGCTGCTCGGCCTGCTCTCCCGCGACCGGCTCGACGAGGAGACCTGGGAGGAGATCGAGGACGTCCTGCTCACCGCGGACGTCGGGGTCGGACCCACCCAGGAGCTCGTGGAGCGGCTGAGGACCCGGGTGAAGTCCCTGGGCACGCGCACGCCGGACGAGGTGCGGGGGCTGCTCCGCGAGGAGCTGCTGGCCCTGGTCGGCACCGACGTCGACCGGTCGCTGCACACCGCGCACGACGGCCGCCCGGCCGTGCTGCTGGTGGTCGGGGTGAACGGCACCGGGAAGACGACGACGGTCGGCAAGCTCGCCCGGGTGCTCGTGGCCGACGGGAACACCGTGCTGCTCGGGGCCGCCGACACCTTCCGGGCCGCGGCGGCCGACCAGCTCACGACATGGGGCGAGCGGGTCGGCGCGCCCGTCGTACGGGGACCGGAGGCCGGCGACCCCGCGAGCGTGGCCTTCGACGCCGTGAAGCAGGCCGTCGACGGCGGCTACGACACCGTCGTGGTCGACACCGCCGGCCGCCTGCAGAACAAGGTCGGCCTGATGGACGAGCTGGGAAAGGTCAAGCGGGTCATCGAGAAGCACGGCCCGGTCGACGAGGTGCTGCTCGTGCTCGACGCGACCACCGGCCAGAACGGTCTCGTGCAGGCCCGGGTCTTCGCCGAGGTCGTCGACGTGACGGGCATCGCCCTCACCAAGCTCGACGGCACGGCCAAGGGCGGGATCGTCGTCTCCGTCCAGCGGGAGCTGGGGGTGCCGGTCAAGCTGGTGGGCCTCGGGGAGGGGCCCGACGACCTCGCGCCGTTCGAGCCCGAGGCCTTCGTCGACGCACTCATCGGCGAGTAGCCCGCCCTCGACGTCCTCTCCCGCCCACCCACCGGCAGCGATCATGCAGCTTCCGTCGGCCGCCCCGGTCCCCCCACCCCCACCCCCACCCCCACCCATCGGCAGCGATCATGCAGCTTCCGTCGGCCGCCCCGGTCCCCCCACCCCCACCCACCGGCAGCGATCATGCAGCTTCCGTCGGCCGTCCAGGGCCGGGGCCGCCCGGCAGCCGGGATGTCCGACGGTTCGTGCATGATCGCTGCCGAGGGGGTGCGGACGGGCAGGTCCTGCGAGGGTGAGGTGGTTGTCGTGACGGACGCGGCGCGGACCGACGGGCTGGCCGAGGCGCTCGCCCTCGTCGTACCGGC
>DASVBJ010000206.1:0-7213 GCA_036375895.1 Actinomycetes bacterium
GTGTAGCTCAATGGCAGAGCCCCAGCCTTCCAAGCTGGTCATGCGGGTTCGATTCCCGTCACCCGCTCCGGACGCCGCGATCGCGGGCTAGCCTCGACGTCACGTCGAGCGCACCTCGCGGGAGCCGCCGATGCGGGAGCAGTCGCTGCCCCACCGGCCCGCCCTGGACGGGCTGCGGGCCCTGGCCGTCGGCGCCGTCCTGCTCTACCACGGTGGTGTCTCCTGGGCGGCCGGCGGCTTTCTCGGCGTCGACCTCTTCTTCGTGCTGTCCGGTTTCCTGGTCACGTCGCTGCTGCTGGCTGAGGAGCGGCGCACCGGCCGGCTCGACCTGCGGGCGTTCTGGGCCGCCCGGGCCCGTCGTCTCCTGCCCGCCGTGGCCGTGCTGTTGGTGACCGTGCTGTGGGTGCTGCCCGCCTCGGGGGTCCGCTGGGGCGGCCAGGTCCAAGCGGACGCCTGGGCCACGGCCACGTACCTGTCGAACTGGTGGTTCATCGGGTCGGGCCAGTCCTACGTGGACCAGGCCGGCGGGCCGTCGCCGCTGCTGCACACGTGGTCCCTCGCCATCGAGGAGCAGTGGTACCTCGTCCTGCCGCTCGTGCTGGCCCCGGCTCTGCGGAGGCGATGGTCCACGCGGTCCGTCGCCACCGTGCTCGCGCTCGCGACGGCCGCCTCAGCCGGCGCTGCCTGGTGGCTGCGCCCGGACGGGGCGGACCCGAGCCGAGCGTTCTTCGGCACGGACACGCGCCTGCAGGCACTGCTCGTCGGCGCATTGGCGGCGACGCTGCTCGGCGGGGTCTGGGCGACGACCGACGGGATCGGGCGACGTCACCGGACCTCCTGGCTGGCGGTGCCCGGAGCCGTCGCGCTCGTCGGGCTCGCGGCCGTGGCCCGTCCCGAGTCGGAGTGGCTCTACACCGGGGGTCTGCTGGCGGTGGCGTCGGCGTCCGCGCTGCTCGTCGTGGGGGCGGCAGCGTCCCCTGCGGGCGGCGGGGTGCACCGGGTGCTGACCTGGCGACCACTGGTCGCGGCGGGGGTGGTGTCGTACGGCATCTATCTCTGGCACTGGCCGGTGTACCTCGTGCTGGACGCCGACCGGAGCGGGCTCGACGGTCCGCGACTGCTCGCCGCCCGGATGGCGGCGACGCTCCTCGTCGCCGCCGCGTCGTACCGACTCGTCGAACGGCCGGTCCGACGCCAGGTGTGGCGCCAGTGGCGGTGGTCACGGTCGCCCGCACGGTGGGTCACGGCCGGTGTCGGCTGCCTGGTCGTGGCCGCGCTGCTGCGGCCCGCCGGACCGGCGCCGGCGAGCGCGGACTCGATGACGACCCTGGCCGGGCTCGCCGCGGACCAGGCCCGGCAGGTGGCACCCCCTGCGCCGGTCCACACCCGCGCGCCTTCCCCGTCCCCGGACGCCGCCGCGCCGGCCGGCGCGAAGCGCGCGCACGGCCGGCCCGTCGTGCGCGACGTCGTGCTGGTCGGGGACTCGCAGGCCCTGAGCCTGTTCGCCGCGGCCAGGGACCGGCCCGGGCGTGGGGTCACCTTGCACCTGGTGACCCGGTTCGGGTGCGGCGTCGTGCCGTACGTCGCGGCCGCCCGCGGGCAGGTGCTCGAGCCGCCGCAGCCCTTGTGCCGCGACTGGGCGCGACAGCGGGAGGCCGAGATCGCCGCCGCCGGAGCCGACGCCGCCGCCGGAGCCGACGGGGCCATCGTCGGAGTGCTCTTCGCCGGGACCTGGGAGCAGTACGACCGCCGCGTCGACGGTCGCACCGTCTCCTATCGCAGCACCGAGTGGCTCGACCTGACCGTGCGGGCGTACGAGACGGTGCTGGCCGAGATGTCCCGCCACGTCCGCCACCTGGCCGTCGTGCTCGACCACTGCCACCGGGCGCCCGGCGTCGCACTCCCGGTGCACACCCTGTACCGGTGGGGCCGCTTCCCGCCGGTGGTCAACGACCCGGCCCGGGTCGCCGCGGTGAACCGGGCCGCACGGTTGGCCGCCACCAGGTTCCCCGGTGTCACGGTGGTCGACGTCGACGCCTTCCTGTGCCCGCACGGCTACGCCGCGCGGATGGGCGGCGTCCGGCTCCGGACGGACGGGGTGCACTGGACCACCCGGGGCAGCCGGCTGGTCTGGGCCTGGATGCGGCCGAGACTGCTCGCGGCCGGCCACGGCTGACGTCGCCCACCTGCCCGGTCCGCGGCCGGCGTCAGGTGATGATGGCCCGGTGACCGACACGCAGGAGAGGGTGCGCGAGCCGCTCACCGGGCCGGACGTGGCGCGGCGACGCGACCTCGTGCGCATGAAGATGCTGGCGACCGGGCTGCTGCTGGTCGCGGCGGTGGTGTACGTCGTGGCGAACCGCTGGGAGGCCGCCGGCGGGCCGGCCGCGGCCGGCTACCTGCGCACGGCCGCCGAGGCCGCGATGGTCGGCGGCCTCGCCGACTGGTTCGCCGTCACCGCGCTGTTCCGCCGGCCGCTCGGCCTGCCCATCCCCCACACGGCTCTGATCCGGACCCGCAAGGACGCGCTCGGGCGCAACCTCGGCGACTTCGTCGGCGTCCACTTCCTGTCCGAGCAGGTGCTGCGCGACCGGCTCCGCCGGGCCGACCTGGCCCGGCGGTTCGGTGGCCGCCTGGCCGAGGAGGCGGTCGCACGCCGCGTTGTGACCGAGGCCGCCGCGGTCGTCCGGGCCGGCATCCGGCTGCTGCGTGACGAGGACGTGCAGGCGGTGGTCGAGCACGCCGTACGCCGCCGGCTGCTCACCACCCCGGTCGGCCCACCGCTGGGCGAGCTGCTGGGCCGCGTGTTCGCCCAGGGTGCCCACCACGAGATGGTCGACGTCGTCGTCCGGGAGACCCACGCGTGGCTGCGCACCCACCGCGAGGTGGTGATGACGGTCGTCACCAGCCAGGCACCGGACTGGTCACCCCGGTTCGTCGACGAGCGGGTGGCGGCCAAGGTGCACTCCGAGCTGCTCCGGGTGGCGGGCGAGATCGCCGCCGACCGCCACCACCCGGCCCGGGCCGCCCTCGACCGATTCCTCGCGCAGTTCGCCCACGACCTCGGGCACGACCCGGACACCATGGCGGGGGCGGACCGGGCCAAGCACGCCCTGGTCGACCACCCGGACGTGCGCTCCGCGCTCAACGCGCTGCTCGGCGCGGGTCGCCGGGCGCTGCTCGACCTGGTCGACGACGAGGAGGGCGAGCTGCGCACCCGGGCGCTCGCCGCGGTCCGGTCCCTCGGCCGGCGGCTGCGGACCGACGAGCGGCTCCAGTGCAAGGTCGACGGCTGGCTCGAGGAGGCGGCCGCCCACGTGGTCATCAACTACCGGGACGAGCTCACCACGGTGATCACCGACACCGTCGAGCGTTGGGACGGCGCCGAGACCGCGCGCAAGGTCGAGCTGGCGGTCGGGCGGGACCTGCAGTTCATCCGCATCAACGGCACCGTCGTCGGGGCGCTGGCAGGGCTCGCGATCCACGCCGTGAGCCAGCTGGCCCTCTAGCCGAGCCGGCGCCGCGCCTTCTGCAGCTGGACGACGAGGGACCAGGTGACCTCGTCGAGGGGCCGCGCGCCGTTGACCGTGACGAGCCGCTCCCGCTCCGCGTAGTAGTCGAGCATCGGCAGCGTCCGCTGCTCGTAGACCGCCAGGCGGTGCTCGATCACCTCCTGCGTGTCGTCCGCGCCCCGGCCGCGGGCCAGCAGCCGACGCACCAGCTCGTCACGGCGTACGTCGAGGTGCACCGCGATCTGCACCGCGACACCGAGGTCCCGGGCTGCGAGATAGGCCATCTCGGCCTGCTCCACCGTCCGGGGGAAGCCGTCGAGCACGTAGCCGCCCCGCTGGCTCGCGGCGACGACCGGCTTGCGCAGCATGTCCATCACCACCGCGTCGGGGACGAGGTCGCCCCGCTCGACGTAGCCCCTGATGGACCGCCCCAGCGTGGTGCCCTCCTGCACGTGCCGGCGCAGCAGGTCCCCGCTGGAGATGTGGGTGATCCCGAACCGCTCCGCGAGCCGAACCGCCTGGGTGCCCTTGCCCGCGCCAGGCGCGCCGATGAGCAGCAGGCGCATCGCGTCGTCCCTTCGACCGAGGAGGCTCCATCATCGCCGACCGTGCCGACGCTCGACCGGACCGGGCGGCGCCACGTGACGGCATGGCGCGGCCGGAGGCGGCACCACGTGGCGGTCAGTCTCGCCAGATGAGCACCACGGCGCGGTCGTCGTGGTGAGCGGCGGCCACCCGGTCGATGAGCTTCTTGGCGCCGTGGCGGAAGCCCTTGGTCACCAGCCGTTCCGCCTCGCCGAGCAGCTTGTCGATGCCGACCGAGATGTCGCGGCCGGGCGTCTCGATGAGGCCGTCGGTGAACAGCAGCAGCGCGTCACCACGGCCGAGGTGCCCGCGCTCGCTCACGAACTTGGCATCGGGGAACACGCCGAGCAGCGGTCCCTCGCTGGCCTCGCTGACCCGCCACCTCCCCGACCCGGCGGCGAAGTGCACCGCCGGCGGGTGCCCCGCCACCGAGACGACGTAGTCGCCGGTCTCGAGGTCCAGCACCACGTGGGCGACGGTGGCGAAGCCCTCCTCCCACTCCTGGCGGATGAGGTACTGGTTGGCCGCGGGCAGGAAGTCCTCGTGCGGCAGGGAGCCGAGCAGGCCACCGAAGGCCCCGGACAGCAGCAGCGCGCGGGTGCCGGCGTCGACGCCCTTGCCGGACACGTCGACGAGCGCGACCTCCATCGCCCGCCCGTCGGTGGACCGGCTGGCGACAAGGAAGTCGCCGGAGAACGAGGCGCCGCCGGCCGAGCGCAGCACGACCTCGGCCGACCAGCCCTCCGGCAGCGACGGCATCTCGCCGTGCGCCCGCAGCCGGTCGCGCAGGTCGACCAGCATCGAGTCACCGCGGGTGCCCTGGACACCGAGCCGGCCACGGCTGCGAGCCACCATCAGCACCCCGGCGGCCGTGACCCCGACCACCACGATCGTGCCCGGCCGCACGTGGCTGGTCGAGCCGGTGACCTCGAGGACGACCGTCGCCGCGACCACGACGTCGAGCAGCAGCAGGTTGCGCACGCTGAGCAGGTGCCCGCCGACCAGGACGACGAGCGCGAGCCAGGCGGTCGGGAACCACTCGGGCTCCTCGAGGTAGAGCGCGCCCAGCAGGGCCGTGACGAGCGTCAGGACGAGGAGGATGAAGCCGTCAGAGTGCAGCAGGTGCCGTCGGACCCAGGTGCTGACGCGCCACCACGTGACCGACGCCCGCAGGCCACGGCGCCGCTTCGCACCGGTGCCAGACATGGCCTCGACAGTACAGATGGCTACGCAGGGTCACCCGGCATCCCCCGAATGTCGTACAGGAATTTTCGGGACGAATGACCCAGGCTCCCCCAACCGACCGAGTCGGGCTGCCGTCCGCGACGCCCGGCAGCCCACCGCATATCCCGGTGCGGCGCGCTGCGCGCTCTGGTAGGCAGGGGCCCATGGCCACTCCCGCCGACCCTGCACCCTTCCCGGTGCGCACGCTCACCGACGCCGAGTGGCCCGCCCTCGTGGACGTCGACAGCCACGCCTTCGGCGCCACCTTCGACGCCGAGGTGCTCGACTCCGAGCGGGAGATGCTCGAGGCTGGCCGCACGATCGGGACGTTCGACGGGCCGACGCTGGTCGGCATCGCCACGGCGTTCTCGCTCGACCTGACCGTGCCGGGGGCGGTCGTCCCGGCGGCGGGGGTGAGCTGGGTGAGCGTGCTCCCGACCCACCGACGGCGTGGGGTGCTGCGGGGGCTCATGACCCACCAGCTGTACGACGTGCGCGAGCGTGGCCGCGAGCCGCTGGCCATCCTGTGGGCGTCCGAGCCCCCGATCTACGGGCGCTTCGGCTACGGCTCGGCCAGCCGGGCACTGAGGCTCGCCGTCCCCAGGGACGCGCAGGCGCTGCGCGACGACACGCCGGCCGACCCCGACCTGCGGCTGCGCCTGGTCGACCCCGAGGAGTGGAAGCTCACGGCCGACGTCTACGCCCGCGCGGCCGCCGCCCGGCCCGGCATGCTCGCCCGCGACGACCGCTGGCACCGGCGGGCCGTCCGTGACGTGCCGAGCCAGCGCCACGGTCGGTCGGCCCTGCGCTGCGTGGTGGCCGAGGACGCCTCAGGGGTCCGCGGCTACGCCCGCTACGCCACCAAGCCCGATTGGTCGTCCGGGCGCCCGCAGGGCACTGTCGACGTCCGTGAGGTGGTGGCGTCGGACGCCGCCGCGGCGGCCGCGGTCTATCGCTACCTGCTCGACCTCGACCTGATGGGCACGGTCGAGCTGTGGAACGTGCCCGTCGACGACCCGCTGGTGCACTGGCTGCGCGACCCGCGGCGCGCGCGCCCGAGCCTGGGTGACGCCCTGTACGTGCGTGTGGTCGACCTCCCGGCCGCGCTGTCCGCCCGCACCTATGCCGCTCCCGTGGACGTGGTGCTGCAGGTCGAGGACCCGCTGTGCCCCTGGAACGACGGCCGCTGGCGGCTGCGCGGCGGCCCCGAGGGAGCCACCTGCGAGCCGAGCGAGGCACTGCCGGACCTCGCGCTCCACGTGACCGAGCTGGGCGCCGTCTATCTCGGCGGCACGACGCTGGCCGAGCTGGCGCTCGCGGGCCGGGTGGCGGAGCAGCGGCCAGGAGCGCTCCTTGCGGCCTCGGTGGCGTTCACGTCCAGCCCGCTGCCCTGGTGCCCCGTTGTCTTCTAAGCCGCGGCCGGACGCCGGCCAGCGCAAGGACCCCGGCGAGGCGGCCCGCGGGCTGGTCGCGGCCGGGCCGTCGAAGGTCGGCGTCGTCAAGGCGATGCGGGCCCGCGACGTCTCGCGCGAGCCGAGCGGCGACCCGCAGGGCGCACGGAGCGGTCAGGAGGGGGCGGGTGCCTCCGGGAGCGGCGGCAGCTCGCCGGAGGACTCGTAGTCGCCGATCATCGCGATGCGCCGGGCGTGGCGCTCGTCGCCGGAGTACGCCGTGGTGAGGAACCGCTCGACCAGCCGGGTCGCCTCGTCGGCCGTGTGCATGCGGGCGCCGACGCTCACCACGTTGGCGTCGTTGTGCTCGCGGGCGAGGCCGGCCGTGTCGTCGTTCCAGGCGAGGGCGGCCCGGACCCCGCGGACCTTGTTGGCCGCGATCTGCTCGCCGTTGCCGGAGCCGCCGATGACGATGCCGAGGCTGCCGGGGTCGTTGACGAC
>DASVBJ010000239.1:0-18686 GCA_036375895.1 Actinomycetes bacterium
TGGAGTACTGGAAGGTGAACGCACTGGCGAAGCGCGCCTGCCGCACGACCTCGAGGGTCTGCTCGAAGTCGGCCTCGGTCTCGCCGGGGAAGCCGACGATGATGTCCGTGGTGATCGCGGCGTCCGGCATCGCGGCCCGCACCTTCTCGATGATGCCCAGGTAGCGCTCCTGGCGGTAGGAGCGGCGCATGGCCCGCAGCACCGCGTCCGACCCGGACTGCAGCGGCATGTGCAGCTGGTGGCAGACCACCGGGGTGGCGGCCATCGCCTCGATCACGTCATCGGTGAAGTCCTTGGGGTGCGGGCTGGTGAAGCGCAGCCGCTCCAGCCCGTCGATCCCACCGCACGCGCGCAGCAGCTTGCCGAACGCGAACCGGTCACCGAACGAGCGGCCGTAGGAGTTGACGTTCTGCCCGAGCAGGGTGATCTCGACGACGCCGGAGGCGACGAGCGCGCGGATCTCGGCCAGCACGTCCCCGGGTCGACGGTCGGTCTCCGATCCGCGCAGGGACGGGACGATGCAGAACGTGCAGGTGTTGTCGCAGCCGACCGAGACGGACACCCAGGCGCTGTACGGCGATTCGCGCCGCGACGGCAGGTCGGACGGGAAGTTCTGCAGCGCGTCGACGATCTCGACGTCGGCCTGCTTGTTGTGCCGCGCACGCTCGAGCAGCACGGGCAGGCTCGCGAGATTGTGCGTGCCGAACACGACGTCGACCCACGGCGCGCGCCGGGTGATCTCGCCGCGGTCCTTCTGGGCCAGGCAGCCACCGACCGCGATCTGCATCCCCGGGTGCTCGAGCTTGGTCGGGCGAAGGTGGCCGAGATTGCCGTACAGCCGGTTGTCGGCGTTCTCACGCACGGCGCAGGTGTTGAACACGACGAGGTCGGCAGTGTCGGCAGAGCCGTCGGTGGCGCGCGCGTAGCCCGCGTCCTCGAGCAGGCCTGCCAGCCGCTCGGAGTCGTGGACGTTCATCTGGCACCCGAAGGTGCGCACCTCGTAGCTGCGCTCGCTCATGTCGCCGTCCAGGGTAAGGCCCGTTCGCACGTGACGTTGTGCTCTGCCGTCGGGTCCGCGCGAGGTCGACGCTCGGGGCATGAGGCGGGTCCTGGTCGCCGGCCTGGCGCTGGCCGGGCTGCTGGTCACGGGCTGCGGGGGCGGGCAGGCACCCCAGGGTGACGCGGCCGCGTCGCCGACGAGCCCGGGGCGCTCAGCGACCAGCTCGGCCGCCCCCGACACGGCTACGTCCTCGGCCTCGTCCTCGGCCACCAGCGCGGCGCCGGAGACCACCGCGACGCCGAGACCGTCGGCCACCACCCGCCGGCCGACCACCACCACCCGCCCGCCGGCCACGGCCGGGGTTCCGGCCCGGCTCGCCGGGGTGGACTGGGAGCGCATCCCGACCACGTCGAAGGTCGTCGCGCTGACCTTCGACGCCGGCGGAGACGCGGCAGGGCTGCCGTCGATCCTCGCGACGCTGCGCAGCTCCGGGGTGCGCGCGACGTTCTTCCTGACCGGCAGGTGGGCCCGGCAGCACCCGGACCAGCTCGCGGCCATCAAGGCGGGCGGGCACCGGCTCGGCAACCACACCGACACGCACCCACACCTGCCGCCGCTGTCCGACGCGCAGGTCACCGAGCAGGTACGCCGGGCCGAGCAGGCCATCCGCGCGGCCGGCGCGGATCCGCGGCCGTTCTTCCGCTTCCCGTTCGGGGACCGGACCGCCCACGACATCGCCCTGGTCAACCGGCTCGGGTACGTGAGCGTCCGCTGGACCGTCGACACGCTCGGCTGGAAGGGCACGTCCGGGGGCCAGTCGGCCGCCAGCGTGACCGCGCGTGTGCTCGCCGCCGCCCGCCCCGGCGAGATCGTGCTGATGCACGTGGGATCGAACCCGGACGACCACACGACCCTGGACGCCTCGGCCCTGCCCCGCGTGATCAGCGGGCTGCGTGCGAAGGGCTACCGCTTCGTCACCCTGGCCGCCTTCGGCGCCGGCTGACCCTCCACCCGAAGATCGTCAGCGACCTTGTTGTCGCGACACGCGGGCGTGTCGCACAACAAGGTCGCTGGTGATCTTGGGGGCCAGAGGGGTCCCGGGGGACCTGGGCGGCAGGTCACATATATGTCACCTTGGATGGCTTTGTCCGGGAAGCCCAAGTAGCGTGCTGCGCCGTGACCGTGAACTCCACCCCCGAGGGCGGCCAGCCGTCGGCTGATGCCGGCCTGCTCACGACTGCGGCACCGGGCGTGAGCGGGCAGCCCCTCGTCGTACTCCAGAAGGTCAACAAGCACTTCGGCGAGCTGCACGTGCTGCAGGACGTCGATCTGACCGTGCACCACGGCGAGGTCGTCGTCGTGATCGGGCCGTCCGGGTCGGGCAAGTCGACCCTGTGCCGGACGATCAACCGGCTCGAGCCGATCGACTCCGGCACGATCACCCTCGACGGCAAGCCGCTGCCCGCGGAGGGCCGGGAGCTGGCCCGGCTGCGCGCCGACGTCGGCATGGTGTTCCAGTCGTTCAACCTGTTCGCGCACAAGACCGTGCTGCAGAACGTCACCCTGGGTCCCACCAAGGTCCGCGGGGTGGACAGGGACACCGCGCGCAAGCGCGGCCGCGAGCTGCTCGACCGGGTGGGCGTCGCGAACCAGGCCGACAAGTTCCCCGCCCAGCTGTCCGGCGGCCAGCAGCAGCGGGTGGCCATCGCCCGGGCGCTCGCGATGGATCCCAAGGTCATGCTCTTCGACGAGCCGACCTCGGCCCTCGACCCCGAGATGATCAACGAGGTGCTCGACGTCATGACCTCCCTGGCCAAGGAGGGCATGACCATGGTCGTGGTCACACACGAGATGGGCTTCGCCCGCCGCGCGGCCAACCGGGTGGTCTTCATGGACCGCGGCCGCGTCGTCGAGGAGGCGAGCCCCGAGCAGTTCTTCACCGACGCTCGCAGTGACAGGGCCAAGGACTTCCTGTCCAAGATCCTCAGCCACTAGCCGGCTGGGCGGAAACCGGATGACGACGAGAGAGGCACGGATGAGGACACGAGGGATCAGGGCGGTGGCGCTCGCGGGGGTGCTGGCGCTGGCAGCGGCCGCCTGCGGCGGGGGCGGCGACGACGCGGCCACTCCGGTGGAGAAGGACGCCAAGTTCGCGGCCGGCACGACGATGGCCAAGCTGCACGACGCCGGCTCGATCAAGGTGGGCGTGAAGTTCGACCAGCCGGGCATCGGGTTCAAGAAGCCGGGCAGCGACGCCCCCGAGGGCTTCGACATCGAGATCGCCAAGATCGTCGCGGCCAAGCTGGGCATCGACCCCAGCAAGATCAAGTGGACCGAGACGATCTCGAAGAACCGGGAGCCGTTCCTGCAGAACGGCACGGTCGACATCGTCACCGCGTCCTACTCGATCACCGACGAGCGTCGCAAGGTCGTCGGCCAGGCCGGCCCCTACTACGTGACCGGCCAGCAGCTGCTGGTCCGCAAGGACGACAGCTCCATCAAGGGCCCCGAGGACCTCAAGGGCAAGAAGGTCTGCTCGGTCACCGGCTCGACGTCGATCAAGACCGTGCAGGAGAAGTACGGCGCACAGCCGGCACCGTTCGGCACCTACAGCGAGTGCGTGCAGCAGCTGCTGAACAAGCAGGTCGACGCGGTGACCACCGACGGCGCGATCCTGCTGGGCTACGCCGCGCAGAACAAGGACAAGCTGCAGGTCGTCGGCGACCCCTTCAGCGAGGAGCGCTACGGCGTCGGCTTCAAGAAGGACGACAAGGCCTTCTGCGAGTTCATCGCCAAGACCCTGAAGGACGCCTTCGCGGACGGCTCCTGGCAGGACGCGTTCGACAAGACGCTCGGCAAGTCGGGCGTCGAGGCGCCCGAGCCCCCGACCGTCGACGCCTGCGCCTGACGGTCCGCGTGCGGGGGGCCGGCCGACCCGGTCCCCCGCACGCGTTCCCGCGCCCCGCCCGACCGTGACCGAGGAGTGAGCGACCCGACGTGGACGTCCTCATCGACCACCTGCCCGACATCCTGTGGGCCTTCGGCGACACGCTGAAGCTGCTCGTGGTGTCGGCAGCCATCGCCCTCCTTCTGGGCACGCTGCTCGCCGCCATGCGGGTCGCGCCCGTCCCGACGATGCGGGCGATCGGCACGTCGTACGTCAACGTCTTCCGCAACACCCCGCTGGTGCTGCTCTTCCTCATCACCACGCAGGGCGTGCCGGTCGTGGTGCAGGGGCTGTCGTTCTTCACCCTCGCGGTCCTGGCGCTCGGCCTCTACACCGCGGCCTTCGTGTGCGAGGCCGTCCGCTCGGGCATCAATGCGGTGGACGTCGGGCAGGCCGAGGCCAGCCGAGCGGTGGGCATGACGTTCGGCCAGACGCTGCGGCTGGTCGTCCTGCCGCAGGCCGTGCGGTCGGTCATCCCGCCACTGGCCAGCATCCTGATCGCGCTGACCAAGAACACCGCCATCGCCGAGGCGTTCGGCGTCACGGAGGCGACCTACCAGCTCGACAGCCTCGTCCGGGACTTCCCCACCGCTCTCTACCCGCTGTTCTTCGGGATCGCGTTGGGCTACGTCGTCATCGTCTTCGTCATCTCGGGTGCCGCGCAGGTGCTGGAGCGCCGGATGGTGGTGCTGCGATGAGCACGTCAGTCCTCTACGACGTGCCGGGGCCACGGTCCACCCGCCGGCACCGCCTCTACGGGGTTGCCACCGCAGCGGTCCTGCTCGCCGGCACCGCGTGGGTCGTCGCCGTCCTCGCCGACAAGGAGCAGCTGTCGGGCGAGAAGTGGGACTTCGCCAGCGACCCGGACACCTGGCGCGCGATCCTCACCGGCCTGCGCGGCACCCTCGAGGTCGCCTTCTTCTCCATCCTGCTCGCGCTGGCGTTCGGCGCCGTCTTCGCGGTGGGCCGGCTCTCGGAGCGGCGATGGCTCCGGTGGCCCGCCACGGCCGTCATCGAGTTCTTCCGGGCCGTGCCGCTGCTGCTGCTGATCCTGTTCGTCTTCCTGGGCTACGGCGACAGCATGGGCCGCTTCTGGGCGCTGGTCATCGCGCTGACGCTCTACAACGGCTCGGTGCTGGCGGAGATCTTCCGGGCCGGTGTGCTCGCGGTGCCGCGCGGACAGCGTGAGGCCGCCCTGGCCATCGGGCTGACGAAGTCACAGGCGATGCGCCTCGTGCTGGTCCCGCAGGCCGTGCGGACGATGATGCCGGCGATCATCAGCCAGAGCGTCGTAGCACTGAAGGACAGCGCGCTCGGCTACGTGATCGCCTACTCGGAGCTGTCGCACACGGCCAAGGACATCTACGTCTTCTACAACAACCCGCTGCAGGCCGGCCTGCTGATCGCCGCCGTCTACGTCGTGCTCAACTACTCCCTGTCCAAGCTCGCGGTCTTCCTCGAGGCACGCCAGCGCCGCACCACCGGCGGCAACGCGACGTCGGCTCCGACTAGGGTCGAGTCCGGCATGGGAGGCGTCGGAGCGGTCTGACCGTCTTCCGGGAGACCGTCACACGGGAGGCAGCGTGCAGACCACGCCGTACGGCGAGTGGCCCTCGCCCATCAGCGCCAGCGACGTCGCCCGGTCGGGAGTCTCGATCGGGTTCGTCGCCACCATCGGTGACGAGGTCTGGTGGGGCGAGACCCGACCGTCGGAGGACGGCCGGGCCACGGTGGTCCGGCGGCGCGCAGACGGCAGCATCGAGGACGCCCTGCCCCAGCCATGGCACGCCCGCACCCGGGTGCAGGAGTACGGCGGTCGCGCGTTCCTGCCCGTGCCGGGGCCGGCCGGCAACGAGCCGTCGCTGGTCTTCTGCCACTGGGACGACCAGCGCCTCTACCTGCTGGAGAGCGGCATGGAGAAGCCGCGGGCGCTGACGCCGGATCCCGACGAGCCCGCGGCCCTGCGCTACGCCGACCCGGTGCTGACCGCGGACGGCACCGAGGTGTTGTGCATCCGGGAGGCGCACGCCGACGGCCGGGTGACCCGGCGCATCGTGGCCGTGCCGCTCGACGGCAGCGCCGCCGACGACCCGGCCGGTGTGCGCGAGATCGCGGGCGGCAGCGACTTCCTCGCCCACCCCCGGGTCTCCCCCGACGGCACGCGCCTCGCGTGGATCGCGTGGGACCACCCGCGGATGCCGTGGGACGGCACCGAGCTGCGCGTGGCCGACCTCGAGGGCGGTGTCGCGACCGAGGTCCGCACCGTGCTCGGGGGTCCGCACGAGTCGGTGCTGTCGCCCGAGTGGGCCGACGACGCCACGCTCTACGCGGTGTCCGACCGCACCGGGTGGTGGAACCTCTACCGGCTCCGCCTCCCCGTCGAGGGCGTCGTCGGCCCGGTCGAGCCCGAGCCGTTGTGCCCGCGGGAGGAGGAGTTCGGGTTCCCGATGTGGATGCTCGGCTTCACGTCGTACTCCGTGCTCCCGGACGGGCGCCTCGCGGTCGTCCACGGCACCGGCACGTACTCGGTCGGCGTGCTCGACGCCGCGACCGGAGAGCTGATGGACCTGGACACGCCGTTCACGGTGTTCCAGCCCTACCTCGCCCTCAGCGGCGACCGGCTCGTCACCGTCGCCGCCAGCCCGACGGAGCCGATGACGGCGGTGCGCATCGACCTCGGCACCGGCGCCGTGGAGCGGCTGAGGGCATCGCTCGACACGGTGCCCGACCCGGCGTACCTGCCCGAGCCCAGGTCCGAGGCCCTGCCCGGCGCGCACGGCCGGGTCGTGCACGCGCACGTCTACCCGCCGCGCAATCCGGACGCGCGCGCGCCCGAGGGCGAGCTCCCGCCGTACGTCGTGTTCGTGCACGGTGGCCCGACGGCGCAGTCCTTCCCGCTGCTCAGCCTCGGCGTGGCCTACTTCACCAGCCGCGGCATCGGCGTCGTCGACGTCGACTACGGCGGGTCGACCGGCTACGGCCGCGCCTATCGCCGCCTGCTCGAGGGGCAGTGGGGCGTCGTCGACGTGGAGGACTGCGTGGCCGCCGCGCAGGCGTTGGTCGACCGGGGCGAGGCCGACGGCGCCCGGATCGCGATCCGCGGCGGGTCGGCCGGCGGCTGGACCGTGCTCGCGGCGCTGACGGGCACCGACTTCTTCGGCGCGGGCACGTCGTACTTCGGCGTCGCCGAGCTGCTGCGCTTCGCCGAGGACACGCACGACTTCGAGTCGCGCTACCTCGACACGCTGATCGGGCCGCTGCCCGAGACCCACGATCTCTACGTGGAGCGTGCGCCGCTGTCGCACGTCGACGGGGTGTCCTGCCCCGTGCTGCTGCTGCAGGGGTCCGAGGACCGCGTGGTGCCGCCGTCGCAGTCGCTGATGTTCCGCGACGCCTTGGCCGCCAAGGGGATCCCGCACGCCTACATCGAGTTCGCGGGCGAGCAGCACGGCTTCCGCAAGGCGGAGTCGATCATCGCGGCCAACGAGGCCGAGCTGTCGTTCTACGGTCAGGTGTTCGGCTTCGAGCCGCCCGGTGTCCCCCGGCTGGAGCTCACGACCGGGTGAGGCCGGCAGCGAGCGTCGCTGGCGTGGAGGCTTGGCGTTACTCGATGTGCACGGTCACACCTCCGGCCTAGGCTGCCCTCATGTGCCGGAGCATCAAGACCCTGCGGCCGCCGTACGTCGAGCAGGTCAGCGAGACCGAGGTCCAGGCCGCAGCGCTGCAGTATGTCCGTAAGGTGAGCGGCTTTCGTGCCCCCAGCCGGTCGAACGCCACGGCCTTCGACCAGGCCGTGGCCGCCGTCGCGGAGGCGACACGCGAGCTGCTCGGTCAGCTCGAGGTGAGAGGGCGCGCGTGACCTCGGTGGACGAGGAGGTCCGGGCGCTGCACGCCGGCCTGCTCGCGCACTGGGACGCGCGGGACGCCTCGTCGTACGCCGAGCTGTTTGCCGAGGACGGCAGCCTGGTCGGCTTCGACGGCAGCCTCGTCGACGGGCGCGAGGCGATCGCCGCCCACCTCGCGGGGGTGTTCGCGACCCACCCGACGGCCTCCTACGTCGCGATCGTGCGCGAGGTGCGGCCCCTCGGCGACGCCGCTGCGCTGCTGCGCGCGGTGGCCGGGCTGGTGCCGCCGGGACAGCAGGACATCAACCCAGCGGTCAACGCCGTGCAGTCCCTGGTGGCGGTGCGCCGGGAGGCCGGCTGGCGTGCCGCGCTGTTCCAGAACACCCCGGCCGCGTTCCACGGGCGACCCGACCTCGCCGAGGCCCTGACCGCGGAGCTGCGGGCCGAGCTGACCCGCGTCAGCGGGCGATCTCGGTAGCCCGCGACTCGCGCACCACGGTCACCCGGATCTGCCCGGGATAGGTCAGCTCGGTCTCGACCTGCTTGGCGATCTCCCGGGCGATCACCTGCGCCTGGATGTCGTCGACCGCGTCGGGCAGCACCATCACCCGCACCTCGCGACCGGCCTGCATGGCGAACACCTTGTCGACCCCGTCGTACGCGGTCGCGATCTCCTCGAGCCGCTCCAACCGCTTCACGTAGGCCTCGAGCGACTCGCGACGCGCGCCCGGCCGGCCCCCACTGATCGCGTCGGCCGCCTGGGTGAGCACCGCCTCGATGGTGCGCACCTCGACCTCGTTGTGATGCGCCTCGATCGCGTGGACGACGTCCTCGTGCTCCCCGTGGCGACGGGCGAGCTCGGCGCCGATGATCGCGTGCGACCCCTCCACCTCGTGAGTCAGGGCCTTGCCGATGTCGTGCAGGAGCGCGCACCGCTTCATCAGTGCCACGTCCATGCCCAGCTCGGCGGCCATGATGCCGGCGACGTGGGCCGACTCGACGAGGTGCTTGAGCACGTTCTGGCCGTACGACGTGCGGTACCGCAGTCGGCCGAGATGGGTCTGCAGCTCGGGATGCAGGTCGGTGATGCCGACGTCCACCAGCGCGTCCTCCGCCGCCCGCACGCACAGGGCCTCGACCTCCGTCTTGGCCTTCTCGTAGGCGTCCTCGATGCGCTGCGGGTGGATCCGCCCGTCGAGGACCAGCGACTCCAGCGCGATCCGGCCGACCTCGCGACGCACCGGGTCGAAGCAGGACAGCAGCACCGCCTCGGGGGTGTCGTCGATGATGAGATTCACACCGGTGACCGACTCGAAGGCCCGGATGTTGCGCCCCTCGCGGCCGATGATGCGGCCCTTCATGTCGTCGCTCGGCAGGTGCAGGACCGTGACGACGGACTCGGTCGTCTGCTCGGTGGCGAGGCGCTGGATGGCGCCGGTGATGATCCGGCGGGCGCGCGTCTCGCCCTCCTCCTGCGCCTCGCGCTCGATGTCGCGGACGATCAGCGTGGCGTCGCGCTTGGCCTGGGTCTCGATCGCCGCGACGAGCTCGGCCCGGGCCTGCTCCGCGGTGAGCCCGGCGGTCCGCTCCAGGACCAGCCGTCGCTCCTCCTCGAGCTCGGCCAGCTCGGTCCGGCGGGCGACGAGCTCGGCGTCGCGCTCGGACAGCTCGCGGGCCCGCTCCTCGAGGTGGCGCGCCTCCGCGTCGAGGCGCTCCTCGCGCTCGGTGACCCGGTGCTCGCGGCGCTCGAGGTCCAGCCGCTGCTCCCGGATGTCGTCGCGCAGGGCCCGGATCTCGGCCTCGGTCTGGTCGCGGACCTGCTCGGCGTGGCGCGCGGCGGACTCGGCCCGCCGCAGGATGTCGGCCGCCTCCAGCTGTGCCCGGTCGCGCAGCTCGTCGGCCTCGCGTCGTGCCGCCGCGTGCTCCCGGACGGCGGCCTCGTGCTCCCGCCGGGCGGCCTCGTGGTCGGCCGCGGCCGGGACGGCCCCGGCCGGGGTCGCCGTGGGGGCAGGGCGCGACCGGCGCAGCCACACGACCAGGGCGACGAGCGCCCCGGCCAGCAGGACCCACAGCACGGTCATCACCAGGACGACCACCAGGCTGCCGGTCACGACCTGCGCTCCTTCCCGACGCGGCCGGGAGGAGGGCATCCTCGCGGCCCGAGGGAGGGCCACCCCGCGCGGCAGGTCCGGGCGTTGCGTCGCCACCGGTCGTTCGGGTAGCCGGACGCGGCGGCACCTGGCGATGCCGCCCACGCACCCCGGCGCCCACCTGTGACGGCGTGCGCCGACCGTGATGCACAACCGGCCGCCTGGGCCGGATCGGATGTCTCGTCTCGGTCGGTTCTATCGCGGACCCGCTGGTGCGGGGTAATCCCTCAATGACCGGAGATTACGGCCGGGTCATAGGGCGGTCAAGGAAGCCGGCGTCGACGCAGGGGCGCTCCGTCGGCGTCGACGGAAGGCGCTCCGTCGGCGTTCGACGCAGGGCGCTCGGTCGGCGTCGACGCAGGGCGCTCCGTCGGCGTCGACGGGGACCCTCGCGACCCGCTGCCGAGACTCCACCCGCTCAGCCCTCGGCAGGCTCCCAGCCCAGGCCCTCGGGCCCCTCGCCCGTCGGGGCGTCACTGCCGCGCTCGGCGGCCAGAGCGTCCCGCACCACCCGCATGGCCAGCCCGGACGAGTAGCCCTTGCGTGCCAGCATGCCGGCGAGCCGCCGGACGCGCCGGTCGGTGGGCAGCCCGCGGGTCGACGCCAGCCGCTTGGCCACCAGCGACCGGGCTGCGGCAGCCTCCTCGTCGGGGCCCACCGCGCCGACCGCCTGGGCGACGGTCTCGTCGTCGACGCCACGCGCGCGCAGCTCGTGGGCGAGGGCACGTCGGGCGAGCCCGCGCCCGGTGTGCCGCGTGCGCACCCAGGCCTCGGCGAAGGCCTCGTCATCGACCAGCCCGACCTCCCCGAACCGGTCGAGCACCTGGTCGGCCACCTCGTCGGGCACGTCACGCCGCCGGAGGTCGTCGGCGAGCTGCGCCCGCGTCCGCGGGGCAGCGGTGAGTCGGCGCAGGACGATCGCCCGGGCCACCGACTCCGGGTCGGCGTCCGGGGTCGCGTCCGCCGCACTGCCCGGGGTCGGCTCGTCGGCGTGGCCGCCGGGCGGCCGGCCACCTGCCCGCCCGCCGCCCGTCCGGCGCCCCGCCATTGCGCCTCCGCTCAGAGGTCGACGGGTGCCGCGGTGTCAGCCGCCGGCGCGTCGACCCGGGGGCCGATGCCGAGCTTCTCCTTGATCCTCTTCTCCAGCTCGTCGGTCAGGTCGGGGTTGTCGCGCAGGAACGAGCGCGCGTTCTCCTTGCCCTGCCCGAGCTGGTCGCCCTCGTAGGTGTACCAGGCGCCGGACTTGCGGACGAAGCCCTGCTCGACGCCCATGTCGATGAGGCCGCCCTCGCGGCTGATGCCCTGCCCGAAGAGCAGGTCCATCTCGGCCTGGCGGAAGGGCGGCGAGACCTTGTTCTTCACGACCTTGACCCGCACCCGGTTGCCGACGGCCTCCTGGCCGTCCTTGAGCGTCTCGATGCGCCGCACGTCGAGGCGCACCGACGAGTAGAACTTCAGCGCGCGGCCACCCGATGTGGTCTCCGGCGAGCCGAACATGACGCCGACCTTTTCGCGGAGCTGGTTGATGAAGACCGCGGTGGTCTTGGACTGACTGAGCGCTCCGGTGATCTTGCGCAGCGCCTGGCTCATCAGCCGGGCCTGCAGGCCCACGTGGCTGTCGCCCATCTCGCCCCCGATCTCGGCCCGCGGCACGAGCGCCGCCACCGAGTCGATCACGATGATGTCGAGCGCCCCCGACCGGATCAGCATGTCGGCGATCTCGAGCGCCTGCTCGCCGGTGTCGGGCTGCGACACGAGCAGCCCGTCGGTGTCGACGCCGAGCTTCTTCGCGTACTCCGGGTCGAGCGCGTGCTCGGCGTCGATGAAGGCGGCGATGCCGCCGGAGCGTTGGGCGTTGGCGATCGCGTGCAGCGCCACCGTGGTCTTGCCGGAGCTCTCCGGCCCGTAGATCTCCACGACGCGACCACGCGGCAGCCCGCCGATGCCGAGCGCGATGTCGAGCGCGATGGAGCCGGTCGGGATCACCTCCATGGGCGCGCGCACCTCGTCACCGAGGCGCATCACGGAGCCCTTGCCGAACTGCCGGTCGATCTGTGCGAGCGCGGCCTCGAGCGACTTGTCGCGGTCTGCTGCAGGAGCCATGGATGCCATCCCCGGTCGGGTCGATGTCTTCTTCTTCACGTCCGGAAACCTACGACGCCGGGCCGACAGTCTGGGGTGTCCCGGGCCCGGCTGTGGACGCCGTGCTGGTTGTGGACAGTACCCGAACACCTGTTCGAAGGCACGCGACACGCCGGGAGGTCAGCCGACCGCCTGCACTCCGGGCACCCGGCCGGCCCGGAAGGCGTCCACGAACAACGCATGGTCGCGCCGCACCACGTCGGCGTAGGAACGGGCGAAGCCGACGAGGTCGCGGACGAAGTCCTCGGTGCGCTCACCGACCATCGCCAGCACCGCGTCCTCGGTCTGGAAGTCGACGAGCGGCGTGTCCCCCGAGTCACGGTCGGACACGCAGTGCACCTTGGCCGTCGCCCGGCCGAGCTGGTCGAGCACGGGCAGCATGTCGTCGGGCTCGGACAGCTCACCCCAGTCGAGGTCGCTCTCGTAGGGCGACACCTCGGCGACGACGTAGCCGACCCCGTCGATCTCGGTCCAGCCGCGCCAGGGGTCCGCGTGTGCCTGCAGGGCCGACTGGGACACCGCCGTGCGGTGCCCGTGGTGACGGAAGAACCCCCGCGCCCGCTCGTCGTCGACGATCCGGCTCGGGGCGGCGACGTTGCCCTGCTTCATGGACAGGAGGACGTCGTTCTCGAGCGCCTGGGTGTGGCCCTCGACCAGGAGCGTGTACGACGGGAGGCCGGCGCTGCCGATGCCGACACCCGACGTCGCGACCGCGTCCTTCAGGACGTAGGTGATGCTCCCCATCCGCCGGGACTCCGGGATCGTCGTCAGGTAGTCGTCGTACGCCTTCTCGACCCGCCTCCGCTCACGCCGGCCGAGCTCACGGCCGGACGGCCCGTGGCGGAAGCGACGCTGGTAGTCCTCGACGACGGTGTGGCGCCTCAGCAGGTCGACCCGGGTCGAGAGCTGGGCCTCGAGCAAGGCCGTCTTGACCGCCCCGGTCGCCGTGTCCAGCCGCAGCGCCCACTCGTGGTCGCGATCGCTCTCGACGAAGTACCGCACCTGCTCGACGTAGCCGTGCAGGTACGCCGAGCAGAGCCCGTCGATCGCCTCGTCCGGCAACGCCTTCTGCCAGCCCATCAGGGCGAGGCTCGCCACCATCCGCCGCAGGTCCCACGTGTAGTGGCCGAGGTAGGCCTCGTCGAAGTCGTTGACGTCGAAGACGAGGACGCCGTCGCCGTCCATGTACGTGCCGAAGTTCTCGGCGTGCAGATCGCCCTGGATCCAGACCCGTCGGGTGCGGTCGTCCACCCACGGGTCCTCTGTGGTGGCCATGTCGGCGTAGAAGATGCAGGCGCTCCCCCGGTAGAACGCGAACGGGTCGGCGGCCATCTTGCGGAACTTGACGCGGAACGCGGCGGGGTCTGCCCGCATGAGGTCCGCGAACGCGTCGACGAGGGTGTCCACGATCAACGACTCGCGGTGGTCGTCCTGCGCCGCCATCCGTGGGCCTCTCCGTCAACGCTTGCTGCTTGGGACCTCCATCCCCTCGCAGACCGCGCGCCACACGTCCTTGGCCGAGTCGCCGTCGGCCAGCGCCTGGCGCACGGTGCGGTTGCCGAGCTCGGAGAAGACGTGGTCCACCGCGAGCGACTCGGCGTGCGGGCCGAAGGTCTCGTCCATCCGCCGCCAGAACTCCGTGAGTCGCATGCCCCCAGTATCCGGCACCCGGCCGACCCGCCCACCGCAGGCAACCTCCGCCGCTCGTCGTGCGTCCCGAGGATGATCGAGCAACAGGACCGGGCGGGGAGGTGGCCGTGGACGGTGCGGAGCAGGACAGCTTCGACGCGTTCGCCCGCGCGCGGATGGCCGCGCTGCTGCGCTTCGGCCACGTGCTGACCGGCGACCCGCACCGAGCGGCCGACCTCGTGCAGGACGCCCTGGAGCGCACCCTGCTGGCGTGGCCGCGGGTGGTCCGCAAGGACGACCCGGAGGGCTACGTACGCCGGGCGATGGTCAACCGGCACGTGAGCGTCTGGCGGCGGCTGCGCCGGGAGCACCTGGTCGGCGACGCGCAACACGGCCCGGACCCGGCGTACGACGGGCCGCCGGCGCATGACCCCGACCTCTGGGCGGCGCTGGCCGCTCTCCCCCCGCGGCAGCGTGCCGTGCTCGTCCTGCGCTACTACGAGGACCTCTCGGAGGCCCAGTGCGCGGCCGTCCTCGGCTGCTCGGTCGGCACCGTCAAGAGCCAGACCTGGAAGGCCCTCTCGCGGCTCCGTGCCCGCGCGGAGGGCGCCACCATGCAGGAGGGCGAGCGGTCATGGACCAGCTAGAGCGCGAGCTCCGGGATGTGTTGGCGGACCCGCGGCGCGCCCTGCCCCGCGACCTGGTCCACCTCGATC
Source organism: Actinomycetes bacterium (assembly GCA_036375895.1). Lineage (GTDB taxonomy): Bacteria > Actinomycetota > Actinomycetes > JACCUZ01 > JACCUZ01 > DASVBJ01. The sequence continues at coordinate 14,430 of DASVBJ010000239.1, forward strand.
GAGTCCATGCAGGTGCCGCCACCCGGCGGCGCCGTCGCGCGGTCGCCTCGGCAGGGGCTGCGCTCGCCCTCGTGGCCGCCGTCGCCGCGCCGGTGGCGCTGACCGCGGGCGGCGACGACCGGGGCACGAGCCGGCCGGCCGGTTCGTCGACCCCCGGGGTCACCACCTCGGACGCACCCGCGCCCACGTCGTCCCCGACCCCGAGCGCCACGACGAGCCAGCCGCTGTCGTGGGGTGCGGCCGCGCCGGTGTCGGTCACCGCGACGAGCACGCGCGACCTCGTCGTCCTGGGCCGGGTGCCCGGCTGCTCCGAGGGCCCGTGCCTGCGGCTCGCGCGCAGCGGGGACGGCGGCCGGACGTTCGCCCCCCTGCCGCCACCGCCTGCGAAGGCCACCGACCGCGACACCGGTCCGGGCACGGCCACCGACGTGCGGTTCGCGTCGGCGACGGACGGGTGGGTCTTCGGCGGCGGCCTCTGGTCGACGCACGACGGCGGCCGGTCCTGGGCCCACGTGAGCATCCCCGGCCGGGTGCTCCGCCTGGAGACCGGCGCCGGGACGGTCTGGGCCCTGGTGGCCGACGGCGGTCCCGACACCACGGCGCGGCTGTGGCAGAGCCCCGCGGGGAGCGACCGGTGGGCCGCGGTCGACAAGATCGGGCCGGTGACGGCACCGGCCGACCTCGCCGTGGCGGGTGCCGAGGTGGCGGTCGCGGGCGCCGGCGAGTCGCGGCTGTGGACCCGCGCGGCCGACTCGAGCTGGACCGATCGCGAAAACCCGTGCGTGGGCAGTCTCGGCGTCCAGATGTCGGCGGTGCGCGGCTCACTCTGGCTGCGGTGCGCCAACGGCACGAGCTCGTCGGTCTTGCGGTCGCTGGACGGCGGCGCATCGTTCCGCGAGGTCCCGGTGGGCGGCACCGCCGGGGACGCCCCGCCGAACGACCTGCTGGTCGCGGCCCGAGACCGTGGCACCGGCGTCCTGGCCGTGCCGGGAGACGTCGGCCTGCTGCTGACCGACGACAGCGGGGCGCACGGCCAGTCGTTCGCAACCGGCACCGGCTGGTTGTACGTCGGGATGACGAGCCGGGACGTCGGCTACGCCATCACGTGCTGCTCGCTCCGGCTGCTGTACCGCACCGACGACGGCGCGATCACCTGGACCGAGGTCACCGTCGACTGAGGCGGCCGCGTTCGAGCAGCCACACGCATCCTCGCGAGCCCACGCCGCAGGGGCCTCAGGTGAGCAGGAGTCTCTCCAGCCGCCGGCCGGTCACGACGACACCGACGGCCCCGAGCAGGCCGAGGAAGGCCACGTGCCAGAGCGAGGACACCGCCACCTCCCCCGTCGTCAGCTCCCGGAGCAGCGCCGCCCCGTGGTAGAGCGGCGAGAGCTGCACGACGTGCTGCAGTGCCGGCGGATACGTCGACAGGGGGTAGAAGGTCGCCGAGAACAGGAACATGGGCAGCGTGAGCAACGTGACGTACTCGAAGTCCTGCCAGGTGCGCATGTAGGTCGTCGCCGCCGTGCCCACCGCGGCGAACGTGAGCCCGACCAGCACGGCCGCGGGCAGGGCGAGCAGTGCCCACCACGACTCGACGAGACCCAGCGCCAGCATCACCGTCAGGAACGACGCGGAGTAGAACGAGCTGCGCATGAGCGACCACGAGATCTCGCCGACGGCGACGTCGACCGGCGTCATCGGGGTGGCCAGCACCGCGTCGTACAGCTTGTTGTACTTGAGCTTGAAGAAGAGGTTGAACGTCGCGTCGTAGAGGGCGCCGTTCATCGCGCTGGAAGCCAGCATGGCCGGCGCGACGAACACCGTGTAGCTGACCATCTCGCCCCCGGGGAGCTCGACGTCGCCGACCAGCTGCGCCACCCCGACGCCGATGGAGAACAGGTACAGCACCGGCTCGATCCCACCGGAGAGCAGCATCATCCAGGCGCTGCGGTAGACGCGCGCGTTGCGCTCGACGAGATGACGGGCGCCGCCCGTGCCCACCAGCCGCCGCAGCACGCCCGGCGGTGCGACCCGGAGGGTGAGAGCCGCCGACGTCATCAGGTCACCAGCCGGCGCTGGAACGCCCGCAGCGCGAGGACGAACCCGCCGACGACCCAGACCGTCAGGTAGCTCACGTGCACGGCGGCGGCGCCCAGCGACGGATGGCCCAGCGTCAGGTCCCGGCACAGGTCGACCCCGTGCCAGAGCGGGGTGGCCCACGCCACGGGCTCCAGCCAGTCCGGCAGCTGGGAGATCGGGAAGAACGTGCCGGAGAACAGGAACATCGGGGCGATGCCGAACCGGAACAGCATCGCGAAACCGCTGTCGTTCTCCTGCATCGCGGCGAACCCGAAGATCGGCGCCGCGAAGGCCAGGCCCGTCAGCACGCCCACCGGGACGCAGAGCACCGCCCACGGCGACTCGACCGCACCGAACGCGGCGATCACGACCAGGAACACCGACACGCTGATCGTGAACCGGAAGGCCGCGAACAGCAGATGGCCGGCGAGCAGCTCCCGCACGCGCAGCGGGGTGGCCAGCATGGCGTGGTACTGCTTGTTCCACTTGATCGCGCCCATGACCGGGTAGGTGGACTCGAAGGACGCCGACTGCATGGCCGTGGCGGCGAGCAGGCCGGGCGCGATGAACTCCAGGTAGCCGGAGCCGGGCAGGTTCGCGGTGCCGGTGCCGTTGTCCACGAGTACGCCGAGGCCGAGCCCCATCGCGGCGAGGAACCCGACCGGCTCGAGCACCGTGGAGATGGCCGTGCCGCGCCACACCCTGCGGTACTGCGCCATCCAGTAGCCGAAGGCGCGCAGCACCATGGCCGGGCCACCCGCTGCGTGAGCGCGAGCAGCGACCGCCACCTGCTCCGCCATCAGTCGACCAGCGTCCGGCCGGTGAGGCGCAGGAACACGTCCTCGAGGGTGCTGCGCCGCACCAGCACCGACGCGGTCGGGACGCCCTGGTCGTGCACCTGCGCGGCAGCGGCGTCGCCGTCGTCGGAGTAGAGCAGGACCCGGTCGGGCAGGACCTCCACCCGCCCGACGAGCCGGTGCAGCGGCCCGGTCGGGTCGTCGACGAGCTGCTCGACCTTCTCTCCGGCGACCTCGTTCTCGCCGGCAGGGAACCGCAGCTCGACCACCTCGCGCGTCGACCACTCGCGGATCAGCTCGAGCGGCGATCCCTGGGCGGCGATGCGGCCGCCGTCCATCACGACGAGCCGGTCGCAGAGCTGCTCGGCCTCGTCCATGTAGTGGGTGGTGAGCACCAGCGTCACGCCCTGCTGCTTGAGCCGGAAGAGCCGGTCCCAGAGCACGTGCCTGGCCTGCGGGTCGAGCCCGGTCGTGGGCTCGTCGAGCAGCAGCAGGTCGGGCTCGTTGACGAGCGACCGGGCGATCGTGAGCCGGCGCTTCATGCCGCCCGAGAGCGGCTCGACCCGGCTGCCGGCGCGCTCGGTGAGCTGGACGAACTCGAGCAGCCGGTCGGCCCGCTCCGCGATCAGCGGGCGCGGGAGCCCGAAGTACCGGCCGTAGACCAGGAGGTTCTCCCGCACGGTCAGCTCGTTGTCGAGCGTGTCCTCCTGGGGCACCACGCCGAGCCTGGCCCGGATGCGGGGACCGTCCACGGCGGGGTCCATGCCGAGCACCCGCAGCGTGCCGGCGGTCACCGGCGACACGCAGCCGATCATGCGCATCGTGGACGACTTGCCGGCACCGTTGGGGCCGAGGAAGCCGAACGCCTCGCCCCGCGCCACGTCGACGTCGATGCCGTCGACGGCGGTGAAGTCGCCGAACCGCTTGACCAGCCCCCGTGCGTGGATGAGCGGCTCGTCGGTCACGGCCCGACCCTAGACCGACCCAACGGCATCCCTCATCCGGTTTGGCCGAGGCCGCGGGACGCCGCAGGGTCGGGCGGGCCGCCCCGGCCGAGACCGGGGCGGCGCCGACCCGTCGTACGTCGTGCTAGCCCACCGCGGCGAGCGCGTCCACCTCCCCCGCGCCGAACCAGGAGTTCTGCGCACCGCCCTGGCAGGTCTGCGGCACCCCGTCATCGACGCCCGGGAAGAACGCATAGAGCGCTACGACGTCCGGGCCCGGGCAGGGCAGCGGGTTGGCGCTGCTCTGCAGCCGGCTGGCGATCGCGCCCGCCGTGGCGCCGGGGCGCACACTGGCGACGAGCGCGGCCACCCCGGCGACGTGCGGCGAGGCCATCGACGTGCCCTGCTGGTAGCAGTACGTCGCACCGGTGGCGGGG
>DASVBJ010000303.1:0-7887 GCA_036375895.1 Actinomycetes bacterium
GACGTTCCCCGCCACTGCCACGACCATGTCCTGCGGCAGGTACCGACGCCGGTAGTAGCGCGCCACGGCGTCCCGGCCGATGTCGGTGATCGACTCCACGGTCCCGAGGATGGGGCGACCGAGCGGGTCGCCCGCGAACAGCGCCTGGGCGAACTGGTCGTGGACCATGTCGGTCGGGTCGTCCTCGTGCATGGCGATCTCCTCGAGGATCACGCCACGCTCCGAGTCGACGTCCGCCTTGCGGATCACCGAGGAGGTCACCAGGTCGCAGACGACGTCGACCGCGAGCGGCAGGTCGTCGTCCAGCACCCGGGCGTAGAAGCAGGTGTACTCCTTGCCCGTGAAGGCGTTCATCTCCCCGCCGACCGCGTCGATCGCCGCGGAGATGGCCAGCGCGTCGCGGCGCTTGGTGCCCTTGAACAGCAGGTGCTCGAGGTAGTGGGAGGCGCCCGCCAGCGACGGCGCCTCGTCACGTGACCCGACACCGACCCACACGCCGACCGTCACCGAGCGGACGGTCGGCACCGCCTCGGTCACGACCCGCAGCCCGCCCGGGAGGACGGTGCGGCGGACGAGTCCGCCGCCACCGTCCCCACGGTCGAGCGTGCGCGTGGTGCCGGTCTTCTGTCGGCCCGCCAGCACGCGCGCGCTCACTCAGGCCTGCGCCGCGCCGTCGGCGTCGGCGTCCGAGCCGGCCGCCGCAGCAGCAGCGGCACCCTCGGCGGAGCCACCCTCGGCCTCCACCGGGACCAGCGAGAGCTTGCCCCGGGGGTCGATCTCGGCGATCTGCACCTGCACCTTGTCGCCGACCTTGACGACGTCCTCGACGTTGTCGACGCGCTTGCCGCCGGCGAGCTGGCGGAGCTTGGAGATGTGCAGCAGGCCGTCGCGGCCGGGGACCAGCGAGACGAACGCCCCGAAGGTGGTCGTCTTCACGACCGTGCCGAGGTAGCGCTCGCCGACCTCCGGCATCGTCGGGTTGGCGATGGCGTTGATCATGGTGCGAGCGGCCTCGGCCTTGGGGCCGTCGGTGGCCCCGATGTAGATCGTGCCGTCGTCCTCGATGGTGATCTCGGCCCCGGTCTCGTCCTGGATCTGGTTGATCATCTTGCCCTTGGGGCCGATGACCGCGCCGATCTGGTCGACCGGGATCTTGATCGTGATGATCCGCGGCGCGTAGGGCGACATCTCGTCGGGAGCGTCGATCGCCTCGGTCATCACGTCGAGGATGTGCAGACGCGCCTCCTTGGCCTGGGTGAGCGCCGCGGCGAGCACCGAGGCCGGGATGCCGTCGAGCTTGGTGTCGAGCTGGATGGCGGTCACGAACTCGCGGGTGCCGGCGACCTTGAAGTCCATGTCACCGAACGCGTCCTCGGCGCCGAGGATGTCCGTGAGCGCGGCGTACTCGGTCTTGCCGTCCACCTCGTCGGAGACGAGACCCATCGCGATGCCGGCCACCGGGGCGCGCAGCGGCACACCGGCGTTCATGAGCGACATGGTCGACGCGCACACCGAGCCCATCGACGTGGAGCCGTTGGAGCCGAGCGCCTCGGACACCTGACGGATCGCGTAGGGGAACTCCTCGCGCGTCGGGAGCACCGGCAGCAGCGCCCGCTCGGCCAGCGCGCCGTGGCCGATCTCCCGCCGCTTCGGCGAGCCGACCCGGCCGGTCTCACCGGTCGAGTAGGGCGGGAAGTTGTAGTTGTGCATGTAGCGCTTGCGGTTCTCGGGGTTGAGCGTGTCGATCATCTGCTCCATGCGCAGCATGTTCAGGGTGGTGACGCCCAGGATCTGGGTCTCGCCACGCTCGAACAGAGCCGACCCGTGCACGCGCGGGAGGACCTCGACCTCGGCCGCGAGGGTGCGGATGTCGGAGAGGCCGCGGCCGTCGATGCGGACCTTGTCGCGCAGGATGCGCTGCCGGATCAGCTTCTTCGTCACGGCCTTGAAGGCGCCGCTGATCTCCTTCTCGCGGCCCTCGAACTGGGCGGCGAGCTTCTCCTTCGCGGCGTCCTTGATGCGGTCGAGCTCGACCTCGCGCTCCTGCTTGCCGGCGATGGTGAGTGCGGTCGCGAGGTCGTCCTGCACGAGGTTGCTGACGGCCTCGAGGACGTCGTCCTGGTAGTCGAGGAAGCGCGGGAACTCCACGGTCGGCTTGGCGGCCTTCGCGGCGAGCTCGGACTGCGCCTCGCAGAGCACCCGGATGAACGGCTTGGCCGCCTCCAGGCCCTGCGCGACGACGTCCTCGGTCGGGGCGGTCTTGCCGTCGTTCTTGACGAGGTTCCACGCGGACGTGGTCGCCTCCGCCTCGACCATCATGATCGCGACGTCGTCGCCCACGACGCGTCCGGCGACGACCATGTCGAACACGGCGGACTCGAGCTGCTCGTGGGTGGGGAACGCGACCCACTGGTCGTCGACGAGGGCGACCCGGGTGGCGCCGATGGGGCCGGTGAACGGCAGCCCCGACAGCTGGGTGGACGCGGACGCGGCGTTGATGGCCACCACGTCGTACATGTCCTGCGGGTGCAGGGCCATCACCGTGATGACGACCTGGACCTCGTTGCGCAGGCCCTTCGCGAACGTCGGTCGCAGCGGCCGGTCGATGAGGCGACAGGTGAGGATCGCGTCCTCGCTCGGCCGACCCTCCCGGCGGAAGAACGAGCCGGGGATGCGACCCGCGGCGTACATCCGCTCCTCGACGTCGACCGTCAGCGGGAAGAAGTCGAACTGCTCCTTGGGGTGCTTGCCCGCCGTGGTGGCCGACAGCAGCATCGTGTCGTCGTCGAGGTAGGCGGCGACGGAGCCGGCCGCCTGCCGGGCCAGCCGCCCGGTCTCGAGCCGGATGGTGCGGGTGCCGTGCCGGCCGTTGTCGATGACGGCGTCGACGGTGTGGATCTGCGGACCCTCCATGGGTCACTCTCCTGTTCCTGTGACGGAGCAGGCCGCGACGTGCGCTTACCGGGTGTTGTTTCCGTCCCGTAAGCCGGTCTTCGATGGAAGCCCTCGAGAGCCCGGCCTCGCGGCGCGAGGGCTGCTCGGGAGCCACTACCGAGGACCGGCGCGTCGAGGCGAGCCGCTCCTTGCTGGTGAGCTGTGTTCAGTTATCGGTCACGGTACGACGAGGGAGCGGCCCCTGCAGTGCGGGGACCGCTCCCCTGTCGTGCGTGCTAGCGGCGCAGGCCGAGCTTCTCGATCAACGCGCGGTAGCGGTTGATGTCCTTCTTGGCCAGGTAGTTGAGGAGGCGGCGGCGACGGCCGACCAGGAGGAGCAGGCCACGACGCGAGTGGTGGTCGTGCTTGTGCTCCTTGAGGTGCTCGGTGAGGTCGCTGATGCGGCGCGAGAGCATCGCGACCTGGACCTCCGGGGAGCCGGTGTCGGTCTCGGCGCTGCCGTGCTCGGCGATGATCTGCTTCTTCGTGGCGGTGTCGAGCGACACGTCTCTCCCTTGTCGGTGCTGGTGAGCTCCGCCCGGTCTAGGTCACGGGCGGATCATGGGGCTCACGCCGCAGGTGCGGCAGCGTCCCAGGCTACCAGCGAACGCGCCCGAGCCCCAATCGGCGCCGGGCAAAGCCGCTGGTCAGGAGGCCCGGCGGCACAAGCTGAGGTAGGCGGCCCGCACACCGACGGCCTGCTCCAGCTCGTCGGTGATCTCGGTGAAGAACTGCTCGCGGTACGTCGAGTCGGTCACCGCGTAGACCGTGAAGTAGAGGCCGGAGAAGGCCGAGAGGAAGATCGAGACCTGCAGCAGCTCGTTGGAGAAGCCGAGCCGGCCGAACAGCGGCGGGTAGGTCGGCGCCTGCTCCCCGACCCAGCTCGAGACAACGCTGTCGCTGATGGCGACCCGGCCGAAGACCAGGAAGAACCCCCAGACGGCAAGCGAGAGCAGGACCACCTGCGAGACCTGCGTCACGAGGAGGACGAGGAGCAGGTTGACTCGCTGGCGCCGCGTCAGCGCCTCGGCCCGGATGTCCTCCTCCCGCAGGTGGTGGCCCTCGAGCGGGGTGCCGCGCAGGGCACGCTCCACCACGCCGACGCCCATCTGGTCGTTGACCCGGGCGACCTCCTCGGGCAGCCGGGCGAGCAGGAACCCGACCGCCAGGGCGCCGAAGAAGGCGACCGTGAGCCACAGCACCGGCCGGGACAGCGCCGAGCAGACCTGCCAGACCTCGGTGTTGATGAACAGGAACGTCGTGAACAGCAGCAGCATCGGCAACGCCCGCGTGACGAGCGGCAGCAGCGTGCCGAGCTCCTGGAAGGTGCGGCCCAGGGCCCAGCGGGCGATCGGGGCGAGGTCGAGCACCTCCACCGCCGCCACCACGCCCAGGACCGTCGTGTCGGCCAGCAGCGTGCCGAGGGCCATGTCGGCGTCCTGCCGCAGGGCCAGGACCACGGCGGCCGGGCCCAGGGCGTAGACCGCGAGCTCCACCACACCCACCCGCTGCGGCCGCGCGAGGGCGCGGCGCCGGCGGGCCAGGTTCGCGAGCGCCCAGACCAGGGTGAGCAGCAGGAGACCGCCGAGGGCGTACGCGCCGCGGACGAGCCACGGCTGGTCCGCCGGAACCGCGAGCACGAGCGAGCCGAAGTAGGCCAGCACGAGCACGACGAGGGAGCGGCCGTGGGCCAGGTCGTCGAGCGCGATCGTGCGGCCCTCGACGAAGAACGGCAGCCCTCGCCGTACGAACCAGCGCTCGGTCTCCTCGACCGCGCGCTCCCCCTGCGCCGCGGTCACGCGACGATCTCCCGCGCCCTCTCGACGTCGCGACCGATCTGCTCGACGAGCGCCTCGACGCCGTCGAAGCGCAGGGTGTCGCGCAGCCGCTCGACGAAGTCGACGGCGACGTGCTCGCCGTACAGCTCGAGGTCGTCGCGGTCGAGGGCGTAGGCCTCGACCCGGCGGTTGGTGCCCTCGAACGTCGGGTTGGTGCCGATCGAGATCGCGGCGGGCAGCCGCTCGCCGTCGGCACGGACCAGCCAGCCCGCGTAGACCCCGTCGGCGGGGACCGCCCGGTGGTCGTCGACGTCGAGGTTGGCCGTCGGGTAGCCGAGCTCGCGGCCCCGCTTGTCGCCCTCCACGACCGGGCCCTCGACGCGGTGCGCGTGCCCGAGCGCGTCGGCGGCGCCCCTCACGTCCCCCTCGGCGAGGCACTCGCGGACGTGGGTGGAGGACCACCGCGCCCCGTTGCCGGCGAGGGGCACCGGGCTGACCTCGAAGCCGTACGTCGAGCCGAGCTCGGTCAGCACCGCCACGTCGCCGGCGGCGCGATGGCCGAAGCGGAAGTTCTCGCCGACGTGCACCTCGACCGCGTGCAGCGCGTCGACGAGGACCGTGCGCACGAACTGCTCGGGCGACAGGAGGGACAGCTCCTTGGTGAACGGCAGCACCAGGACGCCGTCGACGTGCAGGTCGGCGAGCAGCTCGAGCCGGTGCTCGAGGCTGGAGAGCATCGGGGGGGCCAGCTCGGGCCGGACCACCGACATGGGGTGCGGGTCGAACGTGACGACGACAGACGATGCGCCGAGCTCACGAGCCCTGCCGACGACCCAGCTGATCACGTGCCGATGCCCGCGGTGCACGCCGTCGAAGACGCCGACGGTCACCACGGACCGCTCGACGCCCTGGACCTCGTCCAGCCCGTGCCAGACGTGCACGACCGACCTCCTGGGACCCGATGGCTGCTGCGCCACACCTCGACGACCGGCCACAAGCGTAGGGGCAGCGGGCAGGCGCGGCGGGCCTGCGGGTGGCGTGGTCGTCAGGTCACGGTGCTGCGCACGGCGTACCGGTCGTCGCGGTGCTCCCCCGCCGTCACCACCGCGGCCGCCTGCTCGACGGCGGTCACCACGTCCACGTGCCGGACGTAGAGCGGAGCGAAGCCCAGCCGCACCACGTCGGGCTGCCGGTAGTCGCCCACGACGCCGCGCGCGATCAGCGCCTGCACCACCGGGTAGGCGTCCGGGTGCCGGAGCGAGACCTGGCTGCCCCGCTCGTCGGCGGCGCGCGGGGTCACCACGGAGAACCCGAGCGGCGCGAGCACCTCGTCGGCCAGCTCGATGAACAGGGCGGTCAGCGACAGGCTCTTGGCCCGCAGCGCGGAGAGGTCCAGCCCGTCGTACGCCGTGAGCGCCGCCTCGAGCGTCAGCAGCGACACCATCGGCGGCGTCCCGCACCGGAACCGGTCGATGCCGGTGGCCGGCTCGTACGAGCCCTCCATCGCGAACGGCCGCGCGTGCCCGGTCCAGCCGGTGAGCGGCTGGTGCACGTCGCCGTGATGCCGGCGCGCGGCCATCACGTACGCCGGGGCGCCGGGGCCGCCGTTGAGGTACTTGTAGCCGCACCCCACGGCGAAGTCGACGCCGGCGCCGCTCAGGTCCACGGGCAACGCACCCGCCGAGTGGGACAGGTCCCACACCATCAGCGCCCCGGAGTCCTGCACGACGCGGGTCAGGCCGGCCATGTCGTGCAGCCGACCGGTGCGGTAGTCGACGTGGGAGAAGCTCACGGCTGCCACGTCGTCGCCGAGCACCGCGCCGACGTCGGACGGGTCGACCCGGCGCACCTGCAGGCCGAGCAGGCCGGCGACCGAGTCCGTGATGTAGAGGTCGGCCGGGAAGTTGCCCGGCTCGGTCACGATCACCCGCCGGTCCGGGCGCATCCGTGCGGCGGCGACGAGCACCTTGAACAGGTTGGCCGACGTGGAGTCGGCGACCAGGACCTCGTCGTCGGCCGCGCCGATCAGCGCGGCGAGGCGCGCACCCACCCGCCGCGGCGCGTCCCACCAGTCATGCACGTTCCACGAGGTGATGAGGTCGCGCCCCCACTGCGCGGTCACGACCTCCTGCACCGCGTCGGGCACGGCGGTCGGCAGCGCGCCCAACGAGTTGCCGTCGAGGTACACGAGCCCGTCGGGCAGCCGGAACCGCGCCCGCGCGAAGGCGGTCGGGTCGGCGGCGTCGAGTGCCTCGGCGCGGCTGCGGGCTTCGGTGAGGTCCACGGCCGCACCCTATGCGCGCGACCCCGGCGTGCCGTCCCCGCCCGAACCGGCAGAGGTTGCCGGACCGCCCTCCTCGGCCGCGAGCACCCGGCCGAGCGCGGTCGTGACGACACGCACCTCCTCGTCACTGAGGTGGCGCGTGTAGTGCCGCTCGATGCCGGCCAGGTACGTCGGGGCGGCCGCCCGCAGCCGGGACCGCCCCTCGGGCGTGATCGTCGCGAAGAACGACCGCTTGTCGTCAGGGTTGCGCTCGCGCCGGACGAGACCGGCGCGCTCCAGCTCGTCGACCACCCGGCTGACCCGCTCCCGGCTCAGGACCGCCCGCGCGCCCACCTCGGTCATGCGCAGCCGCCGACCCGGTGCGGCGTTGAGCACGAGCAGCACGTCGTACCAGGCCAGCGGCATCTGCCTGGCCGCGAGCTCGCGCTCGAGCTTCGGGACGACCGCGGCGTGGACGCGCAGCAGCGCCGCCCAGGCGGCCACCCGGTCCACATCGTCGGCTGACATGGAGCCCATCCTAGCCAGCAATGTGCGGGCGCACGCATCTTGACAGGGCGTGCCCTGGATGCTGTTATGTGCGTGCGCACGCAGATGGCGGCGCAGAACCCTGCAAGAGGAGAAGCCATGCCACTCACCACGCCCAACGCGGCGACCCGAGAGCTGAACGGCGTCGAGCTGCCGGCTCCCGGCCGCTGGGAGATCGACCCAGGACACGCGGACGTCTCGTTCACCGGTCGCCACTTCATGCTGACGAAGGTCCGCGGGCGGTTCACCGACGTCCGCGGCAGTGTGACCGTGGCCGAGGACCCCGCTGCCTCGGTCCTCGAGGTGACGATCGGCATGGCCAGCGTCGAGTCGGGCAGCCCGGTGCGCGACGACCACCTCCGCTCG
>DASVBJ010000377.1:0-5712 GCA_036375895.1 Actinomycetes bacterium
AGGTCGCCCGCCTCGGACACCCCGCCCCCGATCACGAAGCAGCCCGGGTCCAGCACCGCGGCCAGGTCGGCGAGCCCCTGCCCCAGCCAGGTCCCGATCGCCTCGAACGCGGCCAGCGCGACCGCGTCGCCGTGCCGGGCCGCCTCGGTGACGTGTGGGCCCCTGATGCCCTCGGGCGTGCCGTCACCCAGCCGCAGGAGCACCCCCGCCTCGCTGCGCGCCTCGGTGGCGCGCTCGCGGGCCTCCCGCACCAGCGCGTTGCCACTGGCGTACTGCTCCCAGCAGCCGCGCTGCCCGCAGCCGCACCGGCGGCCGTCCGCGACCACCCGCATGTGGCCGATCTCGGCGCCGATGCCGTACCGGCCGCGGAACAGCTCGGAGTCGATGATGATGCCGCCGCCGACGCCGGTGCCCACGGTCACGCACACCAGGTGCGTCTCGCCCCGGCCGGCGCCGAACCGGTGCTCGCCCCACGCCGCCGCGTTGGCGTCGTTCTCGATGACCACCGGCAGCCCGACCCGGGCCATGACGTGGTCGCGCAGCGGCTCGTCGTCCCAGCCGGGGAGGTTCGCGGAGAAGTGCAGACCGGCGCGCTCCGCGTCGACAAAGCCGGCGACGCCCACGCCCACGGACTCCACCTCGTGCTCGCGGCGGAGCTCCCCGACCACGGTGATGATCGCCTCCTCGGCGGCCGCCGAGTTCAACGGCGGGATGTCGACCCGGGCGCGGGCGAGGATCATCCCGGCCTCGTCGACGACCCCGCCGGCGACCTTGGTGCCACCGACATCGACACCGATGGTGAGACTCATCAAATCTCCGTACGTCGTGGCTAGCCGAGGTCGATGTGCTCGACGCCGCCGTCGCGCGGGCCCCTCGGGGGAGGCTCGGCGACCAGCTCCCGCAGGGCCGCGGTCAGCGACGCGGCGGCGTCGGAGAGGTGCTCGAAGACCTCGGGCCGGGCGGAGCGCACCAGCCGGAGCAGCTGGCACACCGGGCAGACCAGGCACTCCGGCGATGGGGTGCGCGGAGGGGCGGTCGCGTCGGCCCAGGCGTCGGCGGCCTCGCCGCCGCGGGCCGCGCCGCGCAGCCAGTCCTGCACGGCCTCGGCCAGCCGGGCCGCCTCCTCACCGAGCGAGCCGTGGTCGTGCGGGCTCGTCACAGCGGCCTCCACTGGTCGGGGTCAGGTTCGAAGCGCACCCGCAGCCGGCCGTCGCGCAGCGCGGCACCGGCGACCGCGCAGCGGCGCAGGGCACTCGGCAGCGCGAGCACGCGACGGTGCGAGCCGACGGTGACGACGAGCTCGTCACCCACCCGCACCAGGTCCGTCGCGTCGCGGGACGCGAGCGGCAGGGCCAGCGAGAGCACGAACTCGTCGCCGGACCGCTCGACCTGCACGGGCTCCTCCCCCGCCGGCGCCGCGAACGGGTCTGCGGCGCCGTAGGTCTCCTGGGCCAGCGCCGCCAGCGCGGCGACACCGACCGGCTCGCCCGGGTGGTAGGCGGTGCGGTGCACGGGCAGCGGCGCGAAGGACGCCTCGACCTCGGCCAGCTGCACCGCCTGCGCGGCGACCCAGCCCTCCCGCCACGCGTCGCCGCCGGCCGGGAACACCCGGTTGGCCACCACGCCGTCGACGCGGTAGCCGTACAGCGACAGGGACGTCAGGGTGCGGCGCGCCTCGGCGACCACCACCGACTCGGGGGTCAGCACCAGCCGGACGGAGACCTCCGGGCCGGTGAGCACGTCGCGGACCTCGGCCAGCTCCTTGTGCAGCCGCGCCACCGCGTCGAACACCCGGTCGCGCGGCATGGGCACGCCGGCCACCCGGCCGAGCACCGGTCGCAGCGTGCGGACGACCCGCCGCTCCATCGGGAAGACCCGCTCCATGTACCAGCCGAGCGCGTCCGGCAGGGCCAGCAGCCGCAGGGTCTCGGCGGTCGGCGCGCAGTCGACCACGACGAGGTCCCAGAGGCCAGAGCGCGCCTGATCCCGCACCTCGAGCAGCGCCAGCACCTCCTCCGCGCCGGGCAGCACCGTGAGCTCCTCGGCCTCGATCGGGTCGACCCCGGCGGCGGACAGCACCGACAGCAGGTAGTCCTGGATCTCCCGCCACGACCGCTCGAACCGCCGCTGGGCGTCGACCTGCTGGACGAACAGCCCGGGGCCGACCTCGGTCGGGTCGGCGCCGACCGGCACCCCGAACGCGTCGCCGAGCGAGTGGGCCGCGTCGGTGGAGAGCACCAGGGTCTTGCGCCCGCGCGACGCCGCCAGTGCAGCCGTGCCCGCGGCGACCGTCGTCTTGCCGACGCCGCCCTTGCCGGTGAACAGCAGCAGCCGCAGGTCTACCCCTCCAGCTTTCTGGTCGGGCCGAGCTCCCGCTTGCTTCGCGGCGCAGTCACTCAGCCCTCCACCCGCTTCTTCAGCTCCTTCAACGCCGTGTCGATGATCACTTTCTCCGCCTTGCGCTTGATCATGCCCAGCATCGGGATCCGGACGTCCACGGCGAGCTGGTAGCTGACGGTCGTCGTGCCGTCGCCGTTCTCGTTCAGGCGGTAGACGCCGTCCATGGCCTTGAGGATGTGCTCCGCCTCGACGAGGTGCCAGCGCACCTCGTGGTGGCCGCGCCAGTTGTAGCCCAGCGTGTACTGGTCCTTGATCGCGCCGGCGTCGAGGCTGAACCAGACCTCCTTGGCGTGCCCGTGCGAGGTCTTCTTGCGGACCTCGGCCTCCTTCACGGCGCCGGTCCACTCGGGGTAGGCCTCGAAGTCCGCGATGACCGCCATGATGTCGGCGGCCGGAGCGTCGATGGTGATGTGCGACTCGGTGCTGTCCGCCATGCCGTGCTCACTCCTTGGCCCGATCCGCTGTGGACTGCGGGTGAGGCTACCGCTAGGCGCGGAGCCGTCAGAGCAGCGAGCCGACCAGGTACATCAGGGCGAAGATCACGACCATGACGACCACGAAGCCGCCGACCATCGCGACGACCCGCGAGCCGGTGGTGTCCAGCCGGCTGGTGAGCCCCTGCAGCGGCTGGTCGTTCTCGGCCGCGAGCAGGGCGAGCATCGCGTCGACGCTCAGCCCGGTCTCCGGGTCGGCGTCGGTGGGTGCGCCGGTCCCGTCGTACGCCGGGTCCAGCCGCGCGTGCCGTCCCCGGCGAGGCTGTCCGGCGACCCCCTCGTCCTCCGGCACCCCCACCGTGAGGTCGGCAGGCCCGGGCAGGGCGGGCTCCGGCTCCGGGGCCGGGTCCGGCGCTGGGCGCAGGTCGGCGTAGCAGAGCGTGCACCAGTCGGCGCCGGCGCGGACGAGCGCCCCGCACGGCGGGCAGCGCACATCGAGCGAAGGGGTCGCTGTCACGTCAGGTGGGATCGGCAGGTTCGCCCTGGTCCTTGACCGGCGCGGGCGGCACCCAGCCGGGCCGGGACGCGCCCGGCTCGCGACCCGCCTCGAGCTCGTCCTTGAGCGCGTGCACGTGCCGCTTCCAGTCCAGGGTGCGCGCGGCCTGCAGGCGCACCCGACGTCTCCGGCCGACCCGCCCCGGCTGCCCGCCGGGGTCGGCGCGCAGGAAGTAGTGCAGCACGACACCGTCCCGGAAGGGCTCGAGCCAGATCTCCATGCTGCCCACGACGGCGCCGCGGACGGCCCACTGCATCCCCTTGGCGCCCCGGTCGCGGGTGACCTCGAGACGCAGGTCCGGCCACCACTGCCGCCAGCGCTCCGGCCTGGTGATCTCGGCCCTGACGACCGCCGGGTCGGCCACGATGAAGGTCTCGTCGAGGATGTCGAGCTCGTAGGACTCAGCCACCGGCCAAGCATGGCAAGTCCGGGTCCGGAGGCGAGGGGTGCCTTACCTTCGCAAGATACTAGCCAGTAGGGTCCTCCCAGGATCCTTCCGCGCAGCCGCCCTGCCTCACGCGACGAGGAGTGACCACAGGTGAACGAATACACGACCGCGGCCCTGGTCGAGCCTGCCACCACGGGCAACCTGACCGACCTCGTCGTCGACAACGCGCGGGAGGCGCCGGACGCCGTGCAGTTCAGCCGGCGCACCGGCAGCGACTGGGTGGACGTCACCGCCCAGCAGTTCCACGACGAGGTCTCGGCGTTGGCGAAGGGCCTGATGCAGGCCGGCATCAAGGCCGGCGACCGCATCGGCCTCATGGCGAAGACGCGGTACGAGTGGACGCTCGTCGACTTCGCGATCTGGGCGGCCGGCGCCGTCTGCGTCCCGATCTACGAGACGTCCTCCGCCGAGCAGGTGCAGTGGATCCTCAGCGACTCCGAGGCCGTCGCGTGCTTCGTGGAGACCGCCGACCACGAGGCCACGGTGGCCGAGGTCAAAGGCGACCTGCCCAAGCTCGAGCACGTCTGGGTGATCGAGGCCGGCGCCGTCGACGCGCTCACCACCGAGGGCGCCGGTGTCAGCGACAGCGACCTCGAGGCCCGCCGGACGGTGGCCGGCCCGGGCGACCTCGCGACGATCATCTACACCTCCGGCACGACCGGGCGGCCCAAGGGCTGCGAGCTCACCCACAGCAACTTCGTCGACCTGGCGCAGAACTCCGTGACCGACCTGCGCGAGGTCGTCGGGCAGGACGAGGCCAGCACGCTGCTCTTCCTCCCGCTGGCGCACGTGTTCGCGCGGTTCATCGAGGTGCTCTGCGTCGCGGGCCGGGTCCGGATGGGGCACACCGCCGACGTCAAGAACCTGCTCGACGACCTCGCGGCGTTCAAGCCGACGTTCATCCTCTCGGTGCCGAGGGTGTTCGAGAAGGTCTACAACTCCTCGGTGCAGAAGGCCGAGGCCGCCGGCAAGGGCAAGATCTTCCACGCCGCGGCCGACACCGCGATCGCCTACAGCGAGGCGCTCGACCCCGGCGGTCCGGGCCTGGTGCTGAAGGTCAAGCACGCGCTCTTCGACCTGCTCGTCTACTCCAAGCTCCGCGCCGCGCTCGGCGGGCGGGTGCAGTACGCCGTGTCCGGCGGCGCACCCCTCGGGGCCCGGCTCGGCCACTTCTTCCGCGGCATCGGCGTCACCATCCTCGAGGGCTACGGCCTGACCGAGACCACCGCGCCCGCCACGGTCAACACGCCGGAGAAGCTCAAGATCGGCACGGTCGGGCGGCCGGTGCCCGGCGTCACGGTGCGGGTGGCCGAGGACGGCGAGGTGCTCGTCAAGGGCATCAACGTGTTCCGGTCCTACTACAAGAACCCGTCGGCGACCGCCGAGGCGATCACCGACGGCTGGTTCCACACCGGCGACCTCGGCGAGCTCGACAGCGAGGGCTTCCTGCGCATCACCGGCCGGAAGAAGGAGATCATCGTCACCGCCGGCGGCAAGAACGTCGCCCCCGCCGTGCTCGAGGACCGCCTGCGCGCCCACCGCCTGATCAGCCAGTGCATGGTGGTCGGCGACGCGCAGCCCTACATCGCCTGCCTGATCACCCTCGACGAGGAGGCGCTGCCCGCCTGGCTCGAGCAGAAGGGCAAGGATCACAAGCCGCTGCACGACCTGATCGGCGACCCGGACCTGCAGGCCGAGGTGCAGGCCGCCGTCAACGACGCCAACAAGGCGGTCTCCAAGGCCGAGTCGATCAAGAAGTTCAAGATCCTGCCGGTCGACTTCACCGAGGAGAGCGGCACGCTCACCCCGTCGCTCAAGCTCAAGCGCGGCGTGGTGATGAAGGAGTTCGCCGGCGAGGTCGACGCGCTCTACTC
>DASVBJ010000001.1:0-3222 GCA_036375895.1 Actinomycetes bacterium
GTCCGGCGACCAGTCCTCGGCGAGCAACGCGGCGACCTGCTCCGGGTCGGGCTGCGCGGCCAGGTGCAGCACCTGTACGGCGGTCGGCCGGGCGGCGGCGTCGTCCGGGAACGGGCTCCAGGCGAGCACGTCCCGCAGCTCCAGCGGTGACCGCACCATGACCGGCACGTCGATGCCGAAGTGCTCGAGCACCGTCGCGCGCACGGCGTCGGCCACCCGGTCGGGACTGCGGTGCCTGGAGCGCGTGATCACGTTGCCGCTCTGGACGTAGGTGCGGACGTCCTCGAAACCGGCGTCGGGGAGCGCTGCGCGCAGCCGGGGCATGTTGACCTGGTTGCGGGCTCCGAGGTTGACGCCGCGCAGCAGTGAGACCCAGACCGGCACGGGCGCGCCCGCTACGCCGCGTTCGGGTCCGGCTGGTGGATGCCGAACGTGTTGCCCTCGGTGTCGAGGTAGTAGCCCTGCCATGCCATCCCGGTGAGAGCCATCTTGGGCAGGGCGACCTGCCCGCCCGCCGCCAGGATGCGGCCTTCGGCCTCGTCGTAGTCGTCGACGCCGACCGTGCACACGAAGGCGTTCGTGCCCTGTTCCAGGGCCGGTGCCGGTGCGGGCCGCTGCAGCAGGCCGCCGTTGATGCCCGGCTGGTCCTCGGGGCCGGTCACGACCCCCCAGTACGTCGTGCCGGTGACCTCGCCGTAGTCCTGGAAGGACCAGCCGAACACCGCGGCGTAGAACGACTTCGCCCGCTCCACGTCGTCAGCCTGGATCTCGAAGTGCACCACGCGGGACATGCAACGGCTCCTCGGTCTGGGTACGGGCGGCCAGTCTCGCACCCAGCGGCACATCGGCACAGGCCCCGCCGGGCTCAGCGGGCACCGACCTCCGCGTGCGCCGTGCCGTCGAGCTGCCAGCGCCGCTCGACGCCCCACCGCCCGTCCCAGCGCTCCAGCAGCACCGCGACCGAGGCGCGCTCGCTGTTGGTGCAGACCGCCTCGGCGCCGTCGGGGTCGCGGTAGTCGAGCGCGACCGACTCGGCGGGGTCGAGCCGCACGGTCGCGGTCAGGCGGTGCCGGCCCACCACACCGTGCAGCGACCACTCGGGCAGCGAGGGCTCGGCGGTGAACAGCGGCGCGGACAGCAGCGGGTCACGTGGCCAGTCGCGGCCACCCACCCGCAGCTGCACGAACGGCAGCGGCCGCAGCCGGCGCATGCCCGGCCGCCGGGACACGGCGGTCACGACCTCCAGCACGTCGCCGTCGCCAAGGTCGGCGTGCAGCCACGCCCAGCGCTGCGCGTTGCCGTGGCCGTAGATGCGGGCGAGGCCCCCGGTCCCGTCGAACGGCAGGTCGGCGCCGTCGACCCGCACCGTCCCGCTGACCCGCGCCGTCGGAGCCGGCACGACCTGGGCCGCGGGCAGGACGTGCCGCTGCCAGACCCACCGCGGGAAGGTGTAAAGCGGCGGCCCGCCGCCGTCGAGGGCGAGGTCCCACGACAGCCGGCCGGCAGCCCCGCGCAGCCGGGTCGGCTCGGCCGTCACGCCGGGCACCTCGAACGCGGCTCCCGTTCGCCCTGAGACAGGGGGAGGGACGGGAGGCGCAGGGGAGGGGGGTGTCAACGGGTGCGGGCCGAACCGCCCGCACACCGGCGCCCGCCCGGGCGGGAAGACCGCGACCCAGCCGTGCCCGTACGCCGGGTCGTTCCCGGTCGGCGCGACCACCTCGTGGTGCACCCAGACCCCGGTGCCGGTGGCCGCGTCGGTCGCGGTGAGGTACCAGACCTCGAGCCGGCCGGGGCGGCCGTCCCACCGGGCCCGGTAGAGGTCCTCGCCAGGGGTCATGCCCCCAGTGTCCTCGCGAGCGACAGGGTCCCGCGACGGCCCGCGGTCTCGCCGCCCGGTGCGGGCGCGCCGTAGGCGACGTCGACGCCCGCGTCCGCGGCCGCGGCGACCAGCGCCGCGCTGGCCCGCTCGGCGAGGGCCGCGATGGTGAGCGACGGGTTGACGCACAGCGAGGTCGGCACCGCGGAGCCGTCGGTGACGAACAGGCCCGGGTGGCCACGCAGCTCGTGCCGGTCGGTCAGCGCGGACGAGGTCGGGTCGTCGCCCAGCCGGCACGACGACAGCGGGTGCGCCGACAGTGCGCCGGCGACGTCCGACCAGGGTCGCACCCGGGACAGCCCGTCCAGCTCCAGCACGTCGCGCACCTCCCGGTCCGACACCTCCCACCCGCGGCGGGTCCCGGGCCCGGGCCGGTAGCGCAGCTGGCCCAGGGCCACCGCCGAGGCGACCCTGGTGTAGCTGCCGGTGGCGGGCGGCGGGCCGAACTCCCCCTCGTTGCCGTCCTCGGTCATCGCCAGCACGGTCAACCAGGACCGCCAGCGGGCAGACAGCTCTCGCTTGCCGACGCCGAACCACTCGTCGCCGCCGGGCACCTGGGCCAGGATGTTCGTCACCGTCGGGAAGTAGATCTGCTGCACCGAGAACCGCTCGAACTCCGGTGCCGTCCGGTCCAGCCGGTCGTAGCTCATCGACCCGATCGGCTTGCCGATGTGCATCGCCTCGTAGGCCACGCCCGGCTCCCGCTCCAGCCCGAGCAGGTCGCGCACCTTCGCCTCGTCCACGTCGGCGACGCTGACCCGGTCGCCGTTGCCGGAGAAGTGCTTGCCGACCGCGTCCGGCACCCCGCCCAGCAGCGGCGCGGACCGCTGCAGGATCACCGGGGTGCCCATCGTGCCGGCGGCCAGCACCACGACCTTCGCCTCGATGACGCCGACGTCACTCGTCGTGCGGTCGTCGTCCGCGCCGGTGACGCGGTAGGACACGGCGTACCGGTAGCCCGATGTCGTCGCAGGCCCGATCGTCTGCACCTCGTGCAGCGGGCGCACCTCGGCGCCGTGCGCCTCCGCGGCGGGCAGGTAGTTGAGCAGCATCGAGCGCTTGGCGCCGAACCGGCAGCCCGACAGCATCCAGTTGCAGTTGGTGCACCGGTCGAGGTCGACGGCCACGGGCACCGGGTTGCAGGTGCGTCCGGCTCGCGTGCAGGCCGCCGCGAACAGCCCGCCCGCGTACGGCACGTCGTCCCACGTCTGCTCGGCGACGGGCAGGGTCTCCTCGACCCGGTCGTACCACGGGTCCAGCGCGGCCCGGGTGAGCGACGCCGGCCAGAGCCGGTGGCCGAGCGTCCCTTGCCGGTCGAAGACGAAGCTCGGCGCGCGCAGCGACGC
>DASVBJ010000025.1:0-2061 GCA_036375895.1 Actinomycetes bacterium
CGCGGCTTCGTCGACGGCCTGGCCCGCATGCAGGACGAGACGCATGTGCTGTTCGCGGTGGAGAACATGTTCCCGTGGCGGGCCCGCAGCCGGGAGATCATGGCCTACATGCCGCACTGGGACCCGCTCGACCAGGAGTACCCGTCGGTCACGCTCGACCTCTCGCACACCGCGGTCTCCGGCTCGGACGCGTTGGAGGCGGTGGACGCCCTCGGCGACCGGCTCGTCCACCTGCACCTCGCCGACGGTCTGGGCTCCAACAAGGACGAGCACCTGGTCCCCGGCCGTGGCGCCCAGCCGTGCGCCGACGTGCTCGAGCGGCTCGCGCGTCGCGGCTTCTCGCAGACGGTGATCCTCGAGGTCAACACCCGCCGGGCGGCCAACCGGGAGGCGCGCGAGGCCGACCTCGCCGAAGGGCTGGCCTTCGCCCGCCTGAACCTCGCAGTCGCGGCGCAGCCACTGGCCGGCGACCCGGAGGAGGCGGCGACGTGAGCTACACGTCGTTCGACGTCGTCGCGGCCGAGTACGACCACGTGCGCCCCGACTACCCGCCCCAGCTCTTCGACGCGCTGGAGTCGGCGATGGGCCAGCCGCTGCTGCGGGCCGACGTGCTCGACGTCGGCGCGGGCACCGGCATCGCCACCCGCGCCCTCGCCGGTCGCGGTGCCGAGGTCGTCGCCGTCGAGCCCGGGCCCGGCATGCTCGAGGTGCTCCGGCACCGGTCGACCTCGCGTGTGCACCCGGTGCGCGCCGACGGCAACGCGCTGCCGCTCCGTGACGAGTCGTTCGACCTGGTGACCTACGCGCAGTCGTTCCACTGGACCGACCCCGACCGCTCGGTGCCGGAGGCGCTGCGGGTGCTGCGCCCCGGGGGAGTCCTGGCGCTCTGGTGGAACCGCCACGACCGCTCGGTGCCGTGGTACGTCGAGCACGAGCGGAGGCTGTTCGCGGCCGTCGACGCGCCCCAGCAGGCCGACGAGTCCTGGGTGGCCGACGTGCTCAGGGCGCCGCCCTACTCGCGCCGGGTGGCGACCGTCGAGCTCCCGTGGTCGCGCCGGCTGTCGGTCGAGGACTTCGGTCGGGGCCTGCACACGCAGTCCTACGTCTTCGCGCTCGGCGACGCGGCCGGGCCGGTGGTGCAGGGCGAGCTCGCGCAGCTGCGCAGGCAGTTCCCGGACGGCGAGCTGGTCGAGGCGTTCGTGACGTACGTCGTGCTGGCCCGCCGGTGAGCGCGACGTGACCGCCGCCGAGCCGAGCAGGCGTGGGCCCGGCCGCCGGCCCGGCGCCGGGGACACCCGGGGCGAGATCCTGGAGGCAGCCCGCACGGAGTTCTCCCAGAAGGGTTATGACGGCGCGAGCGTGCGCGGCATCGCCCGGGCCGCGTCCGTCGACCCTGCACTCGTGCACCACTACTTCGGCACCAAGGAGCAGGTCTTCGTCGCCGCCATGCGGCTGCCGTTCGACCCCGCCGAGCTCCTTCCCCGCGCCCTCGCCGGTGACCCGTCCGGCCTCGGTGAGCGCCTGGCCCGGCTGTTCCTGAGCGTCTGGGCGAACCGCGAGTCGCGCGAGCCGATGCTGGCGATGCTGCGGTCCGCGACGACCGGCGAGCAGGGCGCCGCGATGCTGCGGGAGTTCGTCGCCGCCGCGATGCTCAGCCGCGTGACGGAGGGGGTCGAGGGTCCCGACGCGCGGCTGCGGGCGCAGGCGGCCGCTGCCCAGATGGTGGGCGTCGTGCTGCTGCGCTACGTCGTACGCATGGAGCCCATTGCCACGGTCACCGACGACGAGGTGGTTGCCCTCGTGGCGCCCGCCCTCCAGCGGTTCCTCGTCGACGGGGGTTGACGGCGGCCCTCACCGGAGGGATATTCATCACATGATGAAAAACGATGCGGCCATCCGGGTGCAGGCCCTGCACGTGGTGAGAGGCGGGCGCACCGTGGTGGACCGGGTCTCGTTCGACCTCGCACCCGGGACGCTGACCGGGCTGCTCGGGCCGAGCGGTTGCGGCAAGACGACGCTGATGCGCGCCATCGTCGGCGTGCAGATCGTCGCCGGCGGGGA
>DASVBJ010000031.1:0-9853 GCA_036375895.1 Actinomycetes bacterium
TCAGCGGTGGTAGTTCTGGACGCTGACGGGCGGGCACACCTCGTGCTCGAGGATCCCGATGGCGTTACGGCGCACGAAGTCGGCCGGGCCGATCCACTGCAGGCAGTCCGGACAGATCGCCTCGGTGTCGACGTGCAGCGAGGCGTCGATCGGCTCCGCGGGGACGGGCAGGGCCACCGGACACGCCGGCCCGCGGTCCCCGCGGACGGCACCCCACCACCGTCGAAGCTTCCGACGCATGCGGTCCACTCTTGCCCTCGTCGGGCGCAGGTGGCCAGGGAATATCCGTCACGAAGCCGCAACGGTCCTGTCACGCCCCGACGGTCACGCCCCGGCGAACGTGTCGCAGGCGTTCACGTCGCCGGTCCGGTAGCCGGTGAGGAACCACCTCTTGCGGTCCGCCGCGGAGCCGTGCGTCCACGACTCAGGGTCAACCCGGCCCTGCGTCTTCTGCTGGATGCGGTCGTCGCCGACAGCCTGCGCCGCGTTGACCGCCTCACCGAGCTGCTGCTCGTTGATCGACACGTTGCCGCGTTGCTCGGAGAGCTTGCTCCAGACCCCCGCGTAGCAGTCGGCCTGCAGCTCCATCGCGACGGAGAGCTCGTTCTGCCGGGACGGGTCGCGCTGCTGGGCGGCGCGCACCTTGCGCTCGGTGCCGAGCAGCGTCTGCACGTGGTGGCCGGCCTCGTGGGCGATGATGTACGCCTCGGCGAAGCGGCCCTGCGCCCCGAACTCGTCTTGCAGGGCCTTGAGGAAGCCGATGTCGATGAAGATCTCCTGGTCCGGCGGGCAGTAGAAGGGCCCGACCTGTGAGGACGCCTGGCCGCATCCGGTCTGCGCCGCCTGCTCGAAGAAGGCGAGCCGCGGCTGGGCGTAGTCGGCGCCGCGACGGGAGAACTCGGCGTCCCAGGTCTCGTTGATCTCGTTGTAGACCTTGATCAGGTAGCAGTCGTCGTAGCGGTCGATGGCCCCCGAGGTGTTGCAGCGCTTCGCCAGCTCCGCCGAGGACTCGCCGGTGCCCTCGCCCTGGACCTGGCCGCCGGGCGGCACGAGCTGGCCGGGGTCGACGCCGCCGCCGCCGAGCAGCTGGAACGCGAGGTAGACGAGCAGGCCGACGATGCCGAGCCCCCCGCCGCCGATGGCCAGCCCGCCGCCTCGGCCCCGGCGGTCGTCCACGCCGCCGACATCGACCTCCTGGTCCGAGAACGTCACCGGCCGCCTCCTCTGCGTGGTCATGCGTAGACTGGCGCGGTGTCCTCGTCCACGCCCTGATGGTGCCGTCGTACCCGCGTGACGTGCTGCCCATCCCGACGTACGACGACGAAGGACCCCTGACGTGATCACCGCCACCGGGCTCGAGCTGCGAGCCGGATCCCGCCTCCTGCTGAGCCCCGCGACCTTCCGCATCGCCGCCGGCGACCGGGTCGGCCTGGTCGGGCGCAACGGCGCCGGCAAGACGACGCTGACCCGGTGCCTGTCCGGCGAGACCCAGCCGGCCGCCGGCGAGGTGACCCGGTCGGGCCAGGTCGGCTACCTGCCGCAGGACCCGCGGACCGGCGACCTCGACACCCTCGCCCGGGACCGCATCCTCTCGGCCCGCGGCCTGGACAGCGTGCTGCGGCGGATGCGCGAGACCGAGGGGGAGATGGCCAGCGCCGACCCCGAGACCCACGAGCGGGCGATGCGCCGCTACGGCCGGCTGGAGACGGAGTTCCAGGCGGCCGGCGGGTACGCCGCGGAGAGCGAGGCGGCCGCGATCGCCTCCAGCCTGGGCCTCCCCGAGCGCGTCCTGGGCCAGCCGCTGCACACGCTCTCCGGCGGCCAGCGGCGCCGGGTCGAGCTCTCCCGCATCCTGTTCTCCGGCGCGGAGACGCTGCTCCTCGACGAGCCGACCAACCACCTCGACGCCGACTCGATCACCTGGCTGCGCGACTACCTCAAGGCCTACAAGGGCGGCCTGGTCGTCATCAGCCACGACGTCGGGCTGCTGGAGCACACCGTCAACCGGGTCTTCCACCTCGACGCGAACCGCGCCGAGCTCGACCTCTACAACGTCGGCTGGCGGGCCTACCTCACCCAGCGCGAGACCGACGAGCGCCGGCGCAAGCGCGAGCGGGCGAACGCCGAGAAGCAGGCGGCCGCGCTGAAGGCGCAGGCCGACCGGATGCGGTACAAGGCCACGAAGGCCAAGGCCGCGCAGAACATGGACAAGCGGGCCGAGCGGCTGGTCGCCGGGCTCGACGAGGTGCGCCGCAGCGACCGGGTGGCCAAGCTGCGGTTCCCGGAGCCCGCCTCGTGCGGCAAGACCCCGCTGACCGCGGAGGGACTGTCCAAGTCCTACGGCTCGCTGGAGGTCTTCACCGACGTCGACCTGGCCATCGACCGGGGCAGCCGGGTGGTGATCCTCGGCCTCAACGGCGCCGGCAAGACCACCCTGCTGCGGCTGCTCGCCGGCATCGAGGAGCCCGACACCGGGCAGGTCGTCCCCGGGCACGGGCTCAAGATCGGCTACTACGCCCAGGAGCACGAGACGCTCGACCCTGCACGCACCGTGCTGGAGAACATGCGGTCCGCGGCCCCGGACACCGCGGAGGTCGACCTGCGCCGCATCCTCGGGTCGTTCCTGTTCTCCGGCGACGACGTGGACAAGCCGGCGGCGGTGCTTTCGGGCGGGGAGAAGACCCGCCTCGCCCTGGCCACCCTGGTGGTGTCGAGCGCCAACGTGCTCATGCTCGACGAGCCGACGAACAACCTCGACCCGGCATCCCGCGAGGAGATCCTCGGTGCCCTGCGCACGTACAAGGGCGCGGTGATCCTCGTCACGCACGACGAGGGCGCTGTCGACGCTCTGGCTCCCGAGCGACTGATCCTGCTGCCCGACGGGGTAGAGGACCTCTGGAACGCGGACTACGCGGACCTCGTCGCCCTCGCCTGATCGGAGAGCCCATGCAGCTGCGACCGCTCGGACGCACCGGTGCCCTCGTCTCGGAGCTCGCTCTGGGGACCATGACGTTCGGCAAGGAGGCCGACGAGCCCACCTCGCACCGGCTGCTCGACGAGTTCAGCGCCGCCGGGGGGACGCTCGTCGACACCGCCGACGTCTACCAGGACGGCCGGTCCGAGGAGATCATCGGCAGCTGGCTCGCCACCCGGCCGGCGGGTGCCCGTGACGTGTTCCTGGCCACCAAGTGCCGGTTCCCGATGCACGGGGACCCGACCCGGGCGGGCCTGTCCCGGCGGTGGGTGACCCAGGCCGTGGACGACTCGCTGCGCCGGCTCGGCGTCGACCACGTCGACCTGTTCCAGGCCCACGCCTGGGACCCACTGACCCCGGTGGGCGAGACGCTCGCCGCGCTCGACGATGCCGTGCGTGCGGGCAAGGTGCGGTACGCCGGGTTCAGCAACGTGACCGGCTGGCAGCTCCAGCGGGCAGTGCTCGAGGCCCGGCACGCCGGCCTGGCCCCGGTCGTCTCCCTCCAGCCGCAGTACAGCCTGCTCGTGCGCGAGGTGGAGTGGGAGCTCATCCCGCTCTGCCTCGACGAGGGGCTCGCGGTGCTGCCCTGGGGCCCGCTCGGCCAGGGCTGGCTGTCCGGCAAGTACCGCGCCGACGAGCGCCCGACCGGCGCCACCCGGCTCGGCGAGGATCCCGACCGTGGCGTCGAGGCCTACGACAAGCGGGCCACCGGGCGCACCTGGGACATCGTGGCCGAGGTCGAGCGGGTGGCCCAGCAGCACGGCGTACCCATGGCCACCGTGGCCCTGCGCTGGCTCGCCGACCGGCCGGGGGTCACCGCCCCGATCCTCGGGGCCCGCACGGTGGAGCAGCTGCGGGCGAACCTCGGGGTCACCGAGCTCCGCCTGGACGAGGCCGACACCGCGGCGCTGGACCGGGTGAGCGCGCCGCCGACCCCTTCCTACCCCTACGGGCTGGTGGCGGAGATGACCGAGGACCGGCTCTGACAGCCGGCCGGGCGCTCAGCCGGGCGGCTCGAGCTCGAGCCGGCCGACCCACTCCGGCAGGGCCGGGTCGACACCCTCGGGGGTCAACCCGAGCAGGCTGGTGACGAGCTGCAGCGGCGCGGCCGCCGACCAGGCCTGCGGCGAGCAGGCGGTCGGGAACTGCACCGGCACGCCCGTCTCCTCGCGCGGGTAGCCCGCGAACACCTCCGGGAGCCGGTGCCCGAAGTGCGCCGCGGCCTCGACCAGATCGCGGGCGAGGCGCGCCGCCTGCTCCCGCGCCCCGTGCCGGGTCAGCCCGGCGACCACGAGCGCGGTGTCGTGCGGCCAGACCGTGCCGTTGTGGTAGTCGAGCGGGTTGTACGCCGTGTCGCCGGCCGCCATGGTCCGCAGCCCCCACCCCGACGACATGGACGGCTCGGCGAGGCGCCGGCACACGGCCTCGGCCTGGTCCGGCAGGAGGATGCCGCTCCAGAGCAGGTGACCCGGGTTGGAGGTCACGGCGTCGACGGGCGCTCCGGCGCCGTCCAGGGCGAGAGCCACGTAGTCGCGGTCGGGCAGCCAGAAGTCACGTGCGAAACGGTCCCGCAGCCGGCCGGCGGCGGCCTCGCACGCCTCGGCTAGCGGCTCGTCAGCCCAGACCTGGCGAGCGAGCCGGGCCGCGCGCAGGCGCGCGTCGTACGCGTAGCCCTGCGCCTCGCACACCGCGATCGGCCCGGCCGCGGTGCGACCGTCGGCGAACCGCATCGAGGTCGGCGAGTCCTTCCAGCACTGGTTGGCCAGCCCCTCGGGATTGCGCGCCTGGTAGGTCAGGTACCCGTCGCCGAACCGGTCGAGCCAGCCGAGGGCGGCCCGGGCCGGGCCCTCGAGCTCGGCGACCAGCGCGTCGTCGCCGGTCCAGCGGTGGTACTCGTCGAGCAGCACGAGGAAGAGCGGGGTCGCGTCGACCGTGCCGTAGTAGCGGCCGAACGGCAGGTCGCCGCAGGCGGTCAGCTCGCCGGTGCGCATCTCGTGGACGATCTTCCCGGGCTGCTCCTCGCGCGCCGGGTCGTCGACGCTGCCCTGCACCGCCGCGAGCGCCCGCAGCGTCCCGGCCGCGAGCGCGGGCAGGTACGGCAGCGCGAAGTAGCTGGTGATCAGGCTGTCGCGGCCGAACAGCGTGAGGAACCACGGCAGGCCGGCCGCGGGCACCACCGCGCCGGGCGCCTCCCGGACCGGGATGCGCAGCAGTGCCAGGTCACGCAGCGCCCGGTCGTAGCAGCCCGCGAGGTCGGCCCAGTCGGTGCTCAGCGAGGGCGCCTCGGCGAGGAACGCGGCCTCGTCGGCGTCGTCGGCGGCGACCAGCCCGGCCACCGCGCCCGGGGCCGGCGGGTTGGCGGTGTCGCCGTCGCCATCGCCGTCCTCGGCGGTCACCCGCAGCGTCGTCGTCCACCGGCCCTGCGCGCTCAGGTCGACGTGCCACCGCAGGCCGGTGGCGGTCACCTCGGCCGGCGTGGAGGCGACCACCCGCGTCGTACGCCGGAAGTCACCGCGGCGGTAGGTCAGCAGCAGGTCGCCGTCGGCCGCGGAGCGGCCCGTCTCGCCCCGGCGGGCCGCCTCCCAGCGCAGCTCGAACTGGTCGGCGAAGTCCGCCGCCACCTCCAGCTCGAGGTCGACGGGGGCGTCGGCGGCGCCATGGCCGACCAGCGTCACCTCCTCGGTGAGCACCCCCGGCCCCACGTGGCGGGCCACCATCACGGACACCGGGGGGCCCACGTCGCGGGGTGTCGGCGGCACCAGCACATGCCGCGACGAGCGGGGGCGCAGGTCCGCGGAGAGCTGGCGCAGGGGTTGTCCGCCGACGGTGAGCCGCCACCGGGAGAGGTGGCGGGTGTCCTCGTGGAAGAGCCCCGCGGGGGCGTCCGGGGCCGCGTCGACCGTGCCGGTGGCGGCGTCGAGCACCAGGAAGGTCCGGCCGTTGGCGAGCGCCGCTTCCTCAGGCATCGCCCGACGGTAGCGCACCGGCGCAGCGCCCATGACCGGCAGGATCGGTGGTCAAGACCGTCTAGCCAGGGCGCTCCGGAGCAGCGATCATGGCAGGGGACATCCGATCTTCCCGAAGGAGGCAGGGGTGGCCGAGCTCAAGAAGGGCGCCCGGATCACGGGCGGCGAGCGCAGCAAGCTCGCGGGGGATCTCAAGCGCAAGTACAGCTCCGGTTCCAGCATCCGCGCCCTCGCCGCGGAGACGGGACGGTCCTACGGGTTCGTGCACCGGATGCTCAGCGAGTCCGGCGTGCAGCTGCGGGGCCGCGGCGGCGCGACGCGCGGAAAGAAGTCCTGAGCCCCTGGCCGGGGGGACGACGCGGGACGCGGCGGCGCCGGGCGAGGCCGGCGGTTCGGCGGGCGACATGACGAGCACGGAGAGTGACGGGGTACGCCTGGAGCGTGAGGGTGATCTTGCGGTCGTGACCCTGGCCCGCCCCGAGCGCCGCAACGCCCAGACGCCGGCGACCTGGCGGCGGCTCGCCGCCGTCGGGGCGGAGGTGCTGGACGGGGACGTGCGGGTGGTGATCCTGCGCGCCGAGGGCGTGTCGTTCTCGGCGGGGCTCGACCACGGCATGCTCCGGCCCGGCGGCATCGAGGGTGAGCCGTCGCTCGCCGACCTCGCGGCGCTGCCCGAGGACCAGCTCGACGCGCAGATCGCGACCTACCAGGAGGCGTTCACCTGGTGGCGGGACCAGCGCGTCGTCTCGGTCGCCGCCGTGCAGGGGCACGCAGTGGGCGCCGGCTTCCAGCTCGCCCTGGCCTGCGACCTGCGCATCCTCGCCACCGACGCGCAGCTGTCGATGCGCGAGCCGAACCTGGGCCTGGTGCCCGACCTCGGCGGCACCCGCCCGCTGGTCGACCTCGTCGGCTACCCGCGGGCGCTCGAGATCTGCGCCACCGAGCGATGGGTCCGGGCGGACGAGGCCCGCACGCTGCGCCTGGCCGAGCTCGTCGTACCGCCGGAGGACCTCGATGCCGCCGCGCGGGACCTGGCCGCCGCGCTGCTCGCCGCTCCGGTCGGCGCCGTACGGGAGACCAAGGCCCTGCTGCGAGACGCGGTGGGGCGCGACTACGACGTCCAGCGGCAGGCCGAGCGCACCGCCCAGGGACGGCGGCTGCGCGTGATGGCCGCACTCATGAAGGGAAGCTGATGGTCGACCTCGCCCTGTCGGACGAGCAGCAGGCGGTGCGCAAGGCGGTCCGGCAGTGGGTCGACGAGGTGGTGGTCCCGCACGCGGTGCGCAACGACCGCGAGGAACGCTTCCCGCAGGAGGCGCTCGACGGGCTGCGCGAGACGGGGTTCGTCGGGATGACCGTCCCCGAGCGGTACGGCGGGGGCGGCGCCGACCCGTTGACCTACTGCCTGTTCATCGAGGAGCTGAGCCGGGGCGACGCGAACGTGCGCTCGATCATGTCGGTGCACCTCGGCCTCGTCGCCGGGTCGGTCGACCGGTGGGGGAGCGAGGAGCAGAAGGCGCGCTGGCTGCCGCTCATGGCGACCGGCGAGGTGCTCGGGTGCTTCGGGCTGACCGAGCCGGACCACGGCTCCAACCCGGCCGACCTACGGGCGACTGCGGAGCCGCTCCCGGGCGGGGGCTGGCGCCTCAGCGGCCGGAAGGTGTTCATCACCAACGGCTCCATCGCCGGGGTGGCGCTGGTGATGGCCCGCACCGGCGGGCCCGGGGCGCGCGGGGTGTCGGCCTTCCTCGTCCCGACCGACCGGCCCGGGTTCTCGGCGAGGCCGATCCACGGCAAGCTCGGGCTGCGCTCCTGCGACACCGCGGAGCTGGTGCTCGACGGGGTGGAAGTCGGGCCGGAGGCGCTGCTCGGCGGCGAGGGCGACGGCCTGAAGGTCGCGCTCTCGGCGCTCGACGACGGACGGATGTCGATCGCCGCGTCCTGCACCGGCATCGGCCAGGCCGCGCTGGACACGATGGTGGCGTACGCCGGGGCGCGCGAGCAGTTCGGCAAGCCCATCGCGGGCCACCAGCTCGTCCAGGAGCTCATCGCCGACGCGGCCGTCGACGTCGACGCGTCCCGGCTGCTCACCTGGGCGGTCGCCGACCTCAAGGCGCGCGGCGAGCGGTACTCCGTGGCCGCCTCGAAGGCCAAGCTGTTCGCAACCGAGGCGTCGGTGCGGGTCGCCAACTCCTGCATCCAGGTCCACGGCGGCTACGGCTACGTCGACGAGTACCCCGCAGCCAAGTACCTCCGGGACGCCCGGGTGACGACCCTCTACGAGGGCACCAGCCAGATCCAGAAGCTCCTCATCGGCCGAGCGCTCACCGGCATCTCCGCGTTCTGAAGATCCTTTGGACGCCGACACACCGCCGCGTCGGCGTGTCTGGTGAGCTGGCGTCCAGTCGATCTTGACGGGGGAGCGGCGGCCGCATGTGTTCGCTCTGGGCGCACCTGTCGGGGCCACGGCGTACGGTCGAACCGGGAAGCGCGCACCGCACCTCGGTGTTGCCCCCCACGACGATGACCTGATCAAGGTGCCTGGGAGGCAGCCGGTGTCGATGTCGCACGGACCGTGGATGGCGCTGCGCTCGCTGACCCGCGACGGTGAGGTCACGAAGAAGAAGCTCGCGCCCGGCACGGTGCGGCGCATCGCCGGCTACGCGCGGCCGTACAAGCGCGAGATCGGCATCTTCCTCGCCCTGGTGGTCTTCGACGCGGTGATCACCGTCGTCACGCCCCTGCTGTTCAAGGTGATCATCGACACCGGGCTCGCGCCGCCCGGCCGGCGCGACATCGTCATCGGCGTGGCGGCCGCGATCGCCGGGCTCGCCGTGCTCGACGCAGCCCTCGGCCTGGTGCAGCGGTACTTCTCCGCCCGGGTGGGGGAGGGGTTGATCTACGACCTGCGCACCCAGGTGTTCGGTCACGTGCAGCGGATGCCGGTCGCGTTCTTCACCCGGGCCCAGACCGGCGCGCTCGTCAGCCGGCTCAACAGCGACGTGATCGGTGCCCAGCAGGCGATCACGTCGACGCTGTCGTCGGTGGTGTCCAACGTCGTCGGGCTGGTCCTCGTGATCGCGACGATGTTCTTCCTGTCGTGGCAGATCACCCTCGGCGCTCTGGTGCTGTTGCCCGTGTTCCTGCTGCCGGCCCGCTGGGTCGGCCGCAAGCTGCAGCACATCTCCCGCGAGGCCATGCAGCTCAACGCCGCGATGAGCACGACCATGACCGAGCGCTTCAACGTCGCCGGTGCGCTGCTGGTCAAGATCTTCGGCCGGCTCGACGACGAGTCGAGGCACTTCTCCGACAAGGCCGGGCGGGTCCGCGACATCGGCGTCACGCAGGCGATGTACGGCCGGGTGTTCTTCACCGGCCTCACCCTGGTGGCCGCGCTCGCCACCGCACTGGTCTACGGCGTGGGCGGCCTGCTGGTCATCGACGGCGGCCTGCAGATCGGCACGCTCGTCGCGCTGGCCGCCCTGCTCACCCGCCTGTACGGCCCGCTGACGGCGCTGTCCAACGTGCAGGTCGACGTGATGACCGCGCTGGTGAGCTTCGAGCGGGTCTTCGAGGTGCTCGACCTGCCCCCGATGGTCGACGACCGGCCGGGCGCCGAGCCGCTGCCTCGCGGCGCCACCGCCGTCGAGCTGCGCGATGTCTCCTTCCGCTACCCCCGGGCCGACGAGGTGTCGCTCGCCTCGCTGGAGGCGGTGGCCGTGCTCGACCAGGCGCCGAGCCAGCAGGTCCTGTACGACGTGTCCTTCCGGGTCGAGCCCGGCACCATGACCGCGCTGGTCGGTCCGTCGGGGGCGGGCAAGACCACCATCACCGGGCTGGTCTCCCGGCTCTACGACGTCACCGGCGGCTCGGTGCTCGTCGGCGGACGGGACGTCCGCGACGTGACGCTGGA
>DASVBJ010000037.1:0-10214 GCA_036375895.1 Actinomycetes bacterium
CACGTTCCGTCGCTCCCGCCCTCCATCGGGCGACGGAACGTGCATGATCGCTGCCGGGACATGGGGGTGGGTGGGGTCAGCGGGCGAAGTAGTTGGGTGCCTCGACCGTCATCTGGATGTCGTGCGGGTGGCTCTCCTTGAGCCCCGCCGAGGTGATGCGGACGAACCGGCCGCGCTCCTGCAGCTGCGGGACGGTGTGCGCCCCCACGTAGAACATCGACTGCTGCAGGCCGCCCACGAGCTGGTGCGCCACCGCACGCAGCGGGCCGCGGTAGGGCACCTGGCCCTCGATGCCCTCGGGGACGATCTTGTCGTCGCTCGGCACGTCCGCCTGGAAGTAGCGGTCCTTCGAGTAGGACACCCGGCCGCGCGACGCCATCGCGCCGAGCGAGCCCATCCCCCGGTAGGACTTGAACTGCTTGCCGTTGACGAACACCAGCTCGCCGGGGCTCTCGTCACAGCCGGCGAGCAGCGAGCCGAGCATCACCGTGTCGGCCCCCGCGACGATGGCCTTGGCGATGTCGCCGGAGTACTGCAGGCCGCCGTCGCCGACGACCGGCACGCCTGCCGGGCGGCAGGCCTGGGCAGCCTCGTGGATGGCGGTGATCTGCGGTACGCCGACCCCGGCCACCACCCGGGTCGTGCAGATCGAGCCCGGTCCCACCCCGACCTTGACGCCGTCGGCGCCCGCGTCGACGAGCGCCTGCGCTCCGGCCCGCGTCGCGACGTTGCCGCCGATGACCTGGACGTGCCGGGTCGCCGGGTCGGACTTGAGCCGCCGGATCAGCTCGAGCAGCAGCCGGGCCTGCCCGTTGGCGGTGTCGGGCACGAGCACGTCCACACCGGCGTCGACGAGCGCCGTCGCCCGCTCCCACGCGTCTCCGAAGAAGCCGACCGCCGCGGCGACCCGCAGCCGGCTCTCGGCGTCCTTGGTGGCCCGCGGGTACTGCTCGGTCTTGACGAAGTCCTTGACCGTGATGAGACCGCACAGCCGGCCGCTGCCGTCGACGAGCGGGAGCTTCTCGATCTTGTGCTTGGCGAGCAGGGCCGCCGCGTCGCCGCTGGAGATGCCGACCGGAGCGGTCACGAGCGGCATCGGCGTCATGAGCTCGCGCACGGTCCGGGTCGGGAAGTCCGCCGGCCGGACGAACAGCAGGTCGCGGTTGGTGATGATGCCGAGCAGGGTGCGGTCCTCGGCGACGACCGGCAGGCCCGAGACGCGGTACTGCGCGCACAGGGCGTCGAGCTCGGCGATGGTCGCGTCCGGGCCGACCGTCACCGGGTCGCTGACCATGCCCGACTCGGACCGCTTGACCAGGTCGACCTGATGCGCCTGGTCGTCGATCGACAGGTTGCGGTGAAGGACCCCGATGCCGCCCTCGCGGGCCATCGCGATCGCCATGCGCGCCTCGGTCACGGTGTCCATCGCGGCGGACAGCAGCGGCACGGCGACGGAGATCTCCCGGGTCAGCCGGGACGTGGTGTCGACCTCGGACGGGATGACGTCGGTCTCCTGCGGCAGCAGCAGGACGTCATCGAAGGTGAGGCCGAGGGGGGCGAACGTCTCGGGCGCGTCCATCAGGTCGCTGGCCACCTTTGCGCGAGGTGATGGGGACCCTCCCCATGCTACCGGCGGCGCGGGTCAGCCCTTGCCGATCGAGCCCGAGCCCCTGCCCGCCTTGGCGTCCGAGGAGCCCGCGGAGCCGTCCACGTCCTCACCGGTCGTCGGGTCGGTCGTCGGGTCGGTCGTGGTGTCGGCCGACGGTTCCGGGGAGGGGGTGCTGCTCTGCGGCTTGGCGTCCTTGGTCTTGCTCGACCCGGGCGGGGTGCTGGGCTTGCCCGACCTCGCCGGGTTGCTGGTGGTCGGCCGGCCCCCCTGGGTCGACCCGGCTGTCGGCCCGGCGGGGCCCTCGGTCGCGTCCGGGCTCGGCTGCCCGGACGGCGCGCCGGCGCCCCGGCGTACGGCGTCGTGCTCGGACCGATCGGCCCGCGCCCGCGCCAGGGCGGCCTCCAGGGCGTCCAGCTGGGCCCGCACCGAGGTGCGCTGGTGCTCCGGCAACGCGGACAGCTGGTCCCGCGCGGAGTCGATCGCGGCCTGCGCCGTGGCCAGGTCGCCGTGCGCGATGCTCGCGCGCACCTTCGCGAGGCCGCGGTGCAGCCGGGCGAGCTCGGCCGCGTTGTCGTCCGCCGGGTTGTCGTCACCGGTGACCGCGCTGTAGAGGCCCCGGTAGGCAGCGAGCGGGTCACCGGTCACGGCCGCCGCCACGCCGCTGACCGACAGCAGGCCCGCGACGACCAGCGCGCCGGCGACCGCGCGCGAGGCGGTACGGCGGGGCGCCGGCAGGGGGACGACCTCCGCCTCGGCCTCCGGGGCCGCGAGATCGCCGAGCAGGTCGGCGAGCCCCTGGTCGACGTCGGCCGCCAGCGCGGCCAGCAGGCCGAGCACCTCGTCGTCACCGGCCGCGTCGACGGCGCGTCGGGCCAGCGCGTCCAGAGCGTCCGCGTCCCGCTGGACCGCGACCATGTCGACGCCCAGGGCGCCGCGGTGCCCGCTCATGCGTCCGTGTCCTTCGTGTCCTTGGCGGCGAGGGACCGCAGCCGGGCGAGCGCGCGGTGCTGGGCCACCCGTACCGCTCCCGAGCTCATGCCGAGCGCGCTGCCGGTCTCCTCGGCGCTCAGGCCCACGGCGACCCGCAGGATCAGCAGCTCGCGCTGCTGGCGCGGCAGCAGGTCGAGCAGGCGGCGGGCCCGTTCGGCCTCGCTCTGCCGGATGGCCTGGTCCTCGGGGCCCGGTTGGTGGTCGGCGGCGTCCGGCATGTCCTCGGTGGGCACCGCGGAGCGCATGGCGGTGCGCTGCACGTCGGCGACCTTGTGCGACGCGATACCGAAGACGAACGCCTCGAACGGCCGCCCCTGGTCCCGGTAGCGCGGCAGTGCCGACAGCACGGCGATGCAGACCTCCTGAGCCACGTCGTCCGCCGCGTGTTCACTGGCCGGCAGCCGACCCAACCTTGCACGGCAGTAGCGGTGCACGATCAGCCGGACGTGGGCAAGGAGCGTGTCCGTTGCTCGTGCGTCCCCCTGGGCCGCGCGAGCCGCGAGCGCCCCCAGATCCTCGCCCACCTCCGTCTGGAGGGGGATCGCATCTGGGGCGCCCGGCGTTACTAGCCGGGGCGCTAGCGGCTGGACCACCCGATCACCGCACCAGTCCCCATCGGAAGCCCATCGCCACCGCCTGCGCACGGTCGGCCGCACCGAGCTTGCGGAAGAGCCGACGGGCGTGGGTCTTGACGGTGTCCTCGGAGAGGTAGAGCTCTTTGCCGATCTCGGCGTTGCTGCGGCCGCGGCCCATGCCGCGCAGCACCTGCAGCTCGCGCTCGGTGAGCGCGGGCGCACCTGCTTCCGGGTCCAGGCGGGCACGAGGCGCGGTTGAGCGCGCGGCCGCGTCGGCCAGCGCCTGCGTCACCATCGTGGTGAGCTCCTCCCGCGAGGCGTCCTTGACGAGGTATCCCCGGGCGCCCGCGTTCACGGCACGCGCGACCCCCTCGACGTCCTCCGCCATGGTCATCATGATGACCCCGGCATGGGGCGTCGTGTGCAAAATCCGTCGAGCCGCCTCGACGCCCCCGATCCCGGGCATGCGTACGTCGAGGAGCACCAGGTCGGGCTGGTCGATCCCGAACCGCAGCAGCCCCTCCTCGCCGGAGCCGGCGACGCTCACCCGGTCCACGCCGGGGACGGACGCGACGGCCCGGCGCAGCGCCTCACGGGCCAGCGGCGAGTCGTCACAGACGAGGACGGTCGTCATCGCGGCCTCCGGACACCACGCGGCACGCCAAGCTCGGCAGACACGGCGAGCACGTCACCTCCCGGCCGGGTCCCTCCCGGCGCACGGGTCCTTCATCGGCAGGTGACGGGGAGATCGTGAGCCTTTCGCGGGATCTCGCTGCCGGGTCAGGCGGCGAGCAGCGCCGCGAGGTCCGGCCGCGCCAGCCAGTCGCCCCGCAGGGACTCCGGCACCTGGTCGGCGACGGCCCGTGCCGCCCGCCGGGCCGCGTCGAGGCAGCGGGCGCTCTCGGCCTCGTCCCGCTCGGCAAGCAGGGCCCCCAGCACGGCACGCGCCGGCCACTGCAGGGGCAGGGTGCCGAGGCTCTCGGCGAGCAGCGCGCCGCGGCGCAGCGTGGCCACCGCCTCGCCGTCGCGGCCCGCCTCGACCAGCGAGACCCCGAGGAACAGCAGGCCCTTCGCCACGTGCCGGGGCGCGCCGGACCGCTCTGCCAGCTCGACGGCCTGCTCGGCGGCTCGCGCGGCGCCTCCCGGGTCACCGGTCAGCAGGCCCACCTCGGCCTCCAGCCAGCCGACCCGCACCCGCTGCCGCCACCAGTCGTGCCGGCCCTCGGTGAGGGCAGTGGCGCGGGCGAGCTCGGCCCGCGCGACCTCGGCGTCACCGAGACCCACGGCGTCGGCGGCCAGGCCGAGCAGGCAGTCGAAGCCGGCCTCGCCGGTGCCGTCGGTGCGGGCCAGGCCGGTCTCGTCGTAGGCGCGCGCGACAGCGTGCCGGCCGAGCTGACGGTGCACGCTGCCGAGCGCCGCCGCTGCGAGCGCGGCGAAGATCTGCAGCTCGGGGGCGGTGTCCGCGCCGCCGGCGGCGAGCGGCTCGAGCGCGTCGAGCGCCTCGCCGTACCGTCCGGCGGAGGACAGGCAGACGCCGAGCAGCCAGCCGGCCGCCGCCGCCTCGGCCTGCAGTCCCCGGTCGCCGGCGACGCCCAGCGCGCGGCGCAAGGGATCGACACCGGCCGCCGGGCGGCCGTGGAAGGCGGCGCGCTCGCCGGCGGCGAGCAGCCCGGCGAGATCGTCGGTCAACCCGGTCCCCTCCCGCTCGTGTGCGCGTGAGGCTATCGCGGTTCGGGGCTGTCCACCCCGACGACGGCGCTCACGGCCTCCACGGCGGACCCGAGGTCACCCAACCGGCGGACGTGCGGCGGCAACCGCTCGTGCTGCCAGCCGGGGCCGCCCACCAGGAGCACGGGAGCCGGCCGCAACGCTGGTACGGCCTCGAGCGGGCCGGGCCGGGACGGGCGTCCGGGCGCGACGGCCACCTGGGCCCAGACGAAGACGGCGGCGGCGCCCGTGCGGGTCACTGCCTCTGACAGCGCGGCCGCCGGCAGGCGCGCGCCGAGCATGCGCACGCCGACCTGCCGCTCCGCGAGGGCGGCGGCGAGCGCGTGCAGCGGCAGGCGGTGCTCCTCCGCCTCCAGCGCGGCGAGCAGCACCGGCCTGCTGTTGAGCGGGTGACGCAGGCGCCGGGTGACCGCGCGCAGGCCGTCCTCGACGCACTCGGAGAGCAGGTGCTCGACCTCGACACCGGTGCCGGTCGCGCGCCAGCGGTCACCGACACCGGTCAGCACCGGGCGCACCAGCTCGTCCCAGGTCGGGACCACGCCGCGGCGACCGAGACTGGCCCCGATCAGGGCGCTGCAGGTGGCGGAGTCGAGCGCCATGGCGGCCCGGGCCAGCCCGCGGGCGGCCGGGGAGGCGTTGCGCAGGGCGATGACCCGACCCCCTCCGATCCGGGACCCGCGGGCCGCGCGAGCCCGCCTGCTCGGCGCGCTCAGCGGGGCCACGTCGGCGACATCGGCCTCGATCGCGGCCCGCGCCGCCTGCGCCGCGCCCACCCCCTCGAGCATGAGCCGGCGCATCAGCGTCAGCCGGGACAGGTCGCCCGCGGTGTAGCGCCGGTGCGCGCCGGCAGCGTGACCGGACGGGCCCAGACCGTAGCGGCGGTCCCAGGTGCGCAGCGTGCCGGCGGCCACGCCGAGACGGCGGGCGACCGCCGCCACGCCGAGCCCCACATCGAGCCCGGTGCGCGCCGGCTCGCCCCGGGACCCGTCCGGTCCGGCGCCGACGGGACGCTCCTCGTCCGCCATGAGGGGATTGTCCGTCACCGCCCGGCCCGCCCCGGCGGCACCCCGGCCCGTGAACGGGACGGGGCGTCCCGCCCGGCTCCAGCCGTGCACGGGACGCCCCGGTGGCCGGTCCGCCCGGCCGACGCGTTCACCTCAGTGGGAGTGGCCGTGCCCGTGCGAGTGGCCGTGTCCGTGCGAGTGGCCGTGCGCGGCCTCCGGCTCCTCCTCCTTCTTCTCCACGACCAGCGTGTCCGTGGTGAGCACCATGCCGGCGATGGACGCGGCGTTCTGCAGCGCGGAGCGGGTGACCTTGACCGGGTCAAGGACGCCCTGCGCGACCAGGTCGCCGTACTCCCCCGTCGCCGCGTTGAAGCCCGCCCGCAGGTCCTTGCCCGCGCCGTTCTCCCGGACCCGGCTGACCACGACGTAGCCCTCCATCCCGGCGTTCTCGGCGATCCAGCGCAGCGGCTCGTCGGCCGCCCGGCGCACGATCGTCGCACCGGTCGCCTCGTCGCCGCGCAGGTCCAGGTCGTCGAGGGCGGCGACAGCGTGCACCAGCGCGGAGCCGCCGCCGGCCACGATGCCCTCCTCGATCGCCGCGCGGGTGGCCGAGATGGCGTCCTCGAGGCGGTGCTTGCGCTCCTTGAGCTCGACCTCCGTCGCGGCGCCCACCCGGATCACGCACACCCCGCCGGCGAGCTTCGCGAGCCGCTCCTGCAGCTTCTCGCGGTCCCAGTCCGAGTCGCTGGCCTCGATCTCCGCGCGGATCTGGCGGACCCGGTCGTCGACGGCGTCCTTGCTGCCACCGCCGTCGACGACGGTGGTGTCGTCCTTGGTGACGACGACCCGACGGGCGGTGCCCAGCACCTCGAGGCCGACCTGGTCGAGCTTGAGGCCCACCTCGGGGCTCACGACCTGGGCCCCGGTCAGCACGGCCATGTCCTGCAGCATCGCCTTGCGGCGGTCACCGAAGCCGGGAGCCTTGACGGCCACTCCGGTGAACAGCCCGCGGATCTTGTTGACGACGAGCGTCGACAGTGCCTCACCGTCGACGTCCTCGGCCACCACGAGCAGCGGCTTCCCGGCCTGCACGACCTTCTCCAGCAGCGGCAGCAGCTCGCTGACCGAGGAGATCTTGGCCTGGTGCAGCAGCACGTAGGCGTCCTCGAGGACCGCCTCCATCCGCTCCGGGTCGGTGACCATGTACGGCGAGATGTAGCCCTTGTCGAACTGCATGCCCTCGGTGATGTCGAGCTCGAGACCCATGGTGCTGGCCTCCTCGACGGAGATCACGCCGTCCTTGCCGACCTTGTCCATGGCCTCGGCGATCAGGTTCCCGATGGCGCCGTCCTGGGCCGAGATGGTGGCGACCTGAGCGATCTCGTCCTTTGACTCGACCTCGCGGGCGCCGGCAAGCAGGCGCTCGGTGATGGCAGTCACGGCGGCGTCGATGCCGCGCTTGAGGCTGGCCGGCGACGCGCCGGCCGCGACGTTGCGCA
Source organism: Actinomycetes bacterium (assembly GCA_036375895.1). Classification (GTDB taxonomy): domain Bacteria; phylum Actinomycetota; class Actinomycetes; order JACCUZ01; family JACCUZ01; genus DASVBJ01. The sequence continues at coordinate 7,406 of DASVBJ010000037.1, forward strand.
TGCCCTCGCGGACCATGGCCTGGGCCAGGACGGTCGCCGTCGTCGTCCCGTCGCCGGCGACGTCGTTGGTCTTGGTCGCGACCTCCTTGGCGAGCTGGGCGCCGAGGTTCTCGCTCGCGTCCTCGAGCTCGATCTCCCGGGCGATCGTCACGCCGTCGTTGGTGATCGTGGGGGCACCGAACTTCTTGTCGATGACGACGTTGCGCCCGCGGGGGCCGAGCGTCACCTTGACGGTGTCCGCGAGCTTGTTGACGCCCCGCTCCAGGGAACGCCGGGCGGAGTCGTCGAACTGCAGGGTCTTGGCCATGTGCCTGGGTGTCCTTTCATGACAACGCCCCGGGAGGCCGGACGAAACGGTGCCGGGCCGCCCGGGGCGGTGTCGTGCTGTGGTGCTGCCTGAGGCTGGTTACTTCTCGATGACCGCGAGCACGTCGCGGGCCGAGAGGACGAGGTACTCCTCGCCGTTGTACTTGACCTCGGTGCCGCCGTACTTGCTGTAGATCACGGTGTCGCCGACGCTGACGTCGAGCGGCACGCGGGCGTCGCCGTCCTCGTTGAACCGGCCGGGGCCGACCGCAAGGACCTCGCCCTCCTGGGGCTTCTCCTTGGCCGTGTCCGGGATGACAAGCCCCGACGCGGTGGTCTGCTCGGCGTCGAGCGGCTTGACGAGGATGCGGTCCTCGAGCGGCTTGATGGCAACCTTGGTGGCCGTCGTCACGTTCTGACTCCCTCTCGCAGAAGATCTCACGAGCTCCGGGGCGAAGTGACCTGGCGGTCCGCCGTCGCGGGGTCCGGACTGCCCTGTCCTTGCCGTCGTGCGCTGGCACACTCACGTCGAGAGTGCCAACGCGAAATCTAGGCGGTCCTTAGCACTCGGTCAACCCGAGTGCCAACGGGCGGGACGTCGTCAGGCCCGGGCGGCCTTCTCGGCGTACATCTCGGCGTCCGCCCGGGCGAGCAGGCTAGCCGCGCCGTCCCCCGGGCGGTACGTCGCGACCCCGAACGCCGCGGTCACGGGAACCTCGGCGAGGGCGGCCCGCAGCCGGCCCAGCGCGGCGACCGCCCCGGTGCCGCCGGTGTGCTCGAGCAGGACCGCGAACTCGTCCGCGCCCAGCCGCCCCACGGTGTCGACGACCCGGGTGGCGGCGGTGAGCCGCTCGGCCACCGCACGCAGCAGGGCGTCGCCGGCCGCTCGCCCGAAGGCGTGGTTGACCTCCTGGAAGCCGTCGACGTCGACCACCACGAGCGACGGTGTGCCGAGGCCGCGCTCCGCGCGGGCGACCGCGCTGCGGAGAGCCTGCTCGATCTCCCGGCGGTTCGCGAGACCGGTGAGCGGGTCCTGCGGCGCGGTCCGCGCGAGCGCCGCGGCCAGCCGCCACGACTCGAGCAGGGCCAGCGCCAGCCGGGCGAGGTCGTGCAGCAGGCCGCGCGGCTCGCCGCCCTGGGTGGCCGGCGGGCCGCCGAAGACGACCAGCTCACCGACCTGCTTGCCGTCGGCGGTCACCAGGGGGACGGCCTCCCGGCAGCCGGGACCGGTGGCCTGCTCGTGCGAGACCTCGGCCGCCACGCAGCCGTGGGCCGCCAGCACGCGCGGGCCCTCGTCGCCGTCGGCGAACAGCGCCGCCATGGGCGTGCCACCGAGGTGCGCGGCCAGCCGCACGAGCCCGTCCAGGCGAAGCCCGTGCGGGTCGCGGTCGGGCGGCTCGCGCCGGCCCGGGTCGTCGAGCACCCGAGTGGTCATCCGGTTCCTCCCCCCAGTCCCCGTGGTCAGGATCGGCAGGCCCGGAGCCGATCTTCAGTCCGGCCCGCCGGTTCGAGAGGATCGGCCCGTGGACGTGACCGGCTTTCGCGCGCTGCTCACGCCCGAGGGTCAGCGGCTGCTCGCCCGGCTCCCGGCGTACGACGAGGCGTCCGCGCTCGGGCTCGGCGAGCGCCTGCGGCGCGAGGGCTTCGAGCCGGATCTCGTCGCCGCCGCCCTGACCCAGTCCCGGCTGCGGGCCCGCGGCCGGGGCAAGCTCGGCCCGCTCGCCGACCGGCTCTACCTCACCGCCGACGGCCTCGAGCAGGCCACCCGCCCGGCCGTGGCGGCCCGCCGCACGGCCCGCTTCGCCGCCGTGGGGGCGCAGGTCGTGGCCGACCTGTGCTGCGGCGTCGGCGGCGACCTGCCCGCGCTGGCCGCGGCCGCGCCCCGCGTGCTCGCCGTCGACCGGGACCCGCTCACCGCCGAGGTCGCCCGGGCCAACCTGGGTGTGCTCGGCCTCGCCGACCGGGTCGAGGTGCGCTGCGCCGACGTGACCCAGGTGGACCTGGCCGGCGTGCAGGCCGCCTTCGTCGACCCGGCGCGGCGCGGCCACCGGGGCCGAACGTTCGACCCGGCGGCCTACTCCCCGCCGTTCTCCTTCGTGCTCGACCTGGCCGCGCGGTGCCCGGCCACCGGGGCGAAGCTCGCCCCGGGCATCCCGCACGCGGTGCTCCCGGCCGGCGCGGAGGCCGAGTGGGTGTCGGTGGGGGGCGACGTGGTCGAGTGCGCGCTGTGGTTCGGGCCGCTGGCCGGGCCGGCCCGCCGCCGGGCGACGCTGCTGCCCGCCGGCGCCACCCTCACCGGCGACGGCGACGCCGCGGCGCCCGCCGGCCCGGTCCGCCGGTTCCTCTACGAGCCGGACGGTGCGGTCATCCGGGCCGGCCTGGTGGCCGAGGCCGCGGCCCTGGTGGACGGCACGCTGCTCGACCCGACGATCGCGTACGTCACCTCCGAGCGGCTCGAGCACACGCCGTTCCTCACGGCGTACGAGATCACCGACGTCCTGCC